>JAJDDA010000231.1 GCA_029260535.1 Phycisphaerales bacterium
GCGCTCGTGCCCTTGGGCGCCAGCGCCCGCACAGTGCCCTTCGCCCCGGCCAGCGCCTGCGCCACCCTCGCCGGGTTCTTCGCGCGGAAGACCACGTCCCTGTCCTGCATCGTGATCGACCGGACACCGAGATCCGCCGCCGCGATGCGCAGATGCGCCAGGCGGAGCATCGCCTTGGTCGCCTTCGGAGGCTCACCGTACGCCTGCGTCAGGTCCGTCTCGAGCTGCTCGACACCCTCTGCGGTCTCGACGATCCCGAGCCTGCGGTAGACCTCCATCCGCCTGCGGTTGGACGGCACGTACGACCTGGTGACCGCGCCAGCGACCCCGATCTCCACCGTCGTCTCGACCGTCCGCTCGACGCGCTCGTTCCGGAGCGACCGCACGGAGTCTTCAAGCAGCCTGCAGTACATCTCGTACCCGACCGCCGCGATGTGCCCGGATTGTTCCGGTCCCAACAGGTTGCCGGCGCCGCGGATCTCGAGGTCGCGCATCGCGATCTTGAACCCCGCGCCGAGCATCGAGAACTCCTCGATCGCCTTGAGCCGCTTCTTCGATTTCTCCGTCACGACCCGATCCTCGGGGAGCAGGATGTAGCAGTACGCGCGGTGCTTGTAGCGACCAACCCGGCCCCGCAGCTGGTGGAGGTCGGCCAAGCCGAACCGGTCCGCATCGGTGATGACCATCGTGTTCGCGTTGGGGATATCGACACCGGACTCGATGATCGTCGTGCAAACGAGGATGTCCGCTTTCCCGCGCATGAACCGGAGCATCACGCGCTCGAGATCCTTCGCGGGCATCTGCCCGTGACCGACGACGATCTCGGCGCCGGGCGCCATCGCGCGGACGTGATCGGCGACCTTGTGGATCGATTTCACCCGGTTGTGGACGAAGAACACCTGCCCCTCGCGCGCCAATTCGCGCGCGATCGCCCGTTTGATGCGCAATTCGTTGTACGGGATGACCTCCGTGACGATGGACCGCCGATCGACCGGCGCCGTCGTGAGCGAGCTGATGTCGCGCAGCCCCAGCATCGCCATGTGCAGCGTCCGGGGGATCGGCGTCGCCGTCAGTGTCAGCACATCCACCGTGGTGCGCATCGCGAGGAGTTTCTGCTTGTGCTCGACGCCGAAGCGCTGCTCCTCATCAACGACCACCAAACCCAGATCTGCGAAGGCGACGTCCTGCGAGAGGATCCGGTGCGTCCCGATCAACACGTCCACCTTGCCCATCGCGACGCGCTTGAGCAGCGCCCGCTGATCGGCGGTCGTCTTGAGCCTCGACAGCGACTCGATACTGAACGGATAATCCGCAAACCGCGCACTGAACGTCCGCTCGTGCTGCTCGGCGAGCACCGTCGTCGGGACGAGCACCGCAACCTGCTTGCCGAACTCGACCGCTTTGAAGGCCGCCCGGATCGCGACTTCGGTTTTGCCGAACCCGACGTCACCGCAGATGAGCCGGTCCATCGGTTGCGAGGACCGCATGTCCTTCTTGATCTCGCTCAGCGCCGCGAGCTGATCGTCCGTCTCCTGGTACGGGAATTCCGCCTCGAACTCCTTCTGCCACACGGTGTCTTCCGGGTACCGCACACCGGGGAGCGCCGCCCTCGCCGCCTGGACGCGGAGCATCTCCGCTGCGAGATCGCGCACCGCCTCGACCACGCGCTGCTTCTGAACGCCCCACTTCTTGCCGCCGATCGTCGAAAGCGGCGGCGAGCCGGAGAACCCGCCAACGTACCGCTGCACCTTGTCGATCTGTGTCAGCGGGACGTGCAGCCGGCTCTTGCGCGCAAATTCGATCGTCAGGTACTCTTCGCCAGCGCCTGATTTGGTCTCCTTGCCGCGCTCCATATGGCGCAGCCCGATGAACTTGCCAACACCGTGATCCGCGTGAACGACGAAATCGCCCTCTTCGACAGAGAGGAACGTGTCCATCGTGCGACCGGCGCCGACTCGGCCGATCTTCCGCCGGACGTGGTAGCGGTGGAACAACTCATGATGAGGCACAAACGCCGCCGGCTTCTGCCGCTCGTCGTCCGCCTCAAGGATGAATCCGCGGTGGAGGTACGCGACGAGGATCCCAACTTGCGCGTCCGGCGCCCGTTCGCTGAGCAATTCGAGCAGCCTCGATCGTTCGCCGTCGTTCTCGCAGCAGACCACCAGCTCGTGCGTCTGCGACATCTCGGCGAGTTCGTCGATCGCGGTCGCCGCGTCGGGCGCGAGACCCGGGAGCGTGCGCACCGGGAAGTCGATCATCCGCGACGCCTCGGGGGAGCCCCCTGAGAATTGGTTGATCTCCGCGACCGCGGTGAACCGCTCGCCCAGTTCCCTGAGCACCGCCGGCAGACCCAGCACGCCGTGACCGGAGACAACCCGTTCGTGGTACCCCCGCGCCTGCTCGCTGATCTCGATCAACTCGTGGAGCAGGACCACGCTGTCGCTCGGGAAGAGCGATAGCGCGCACGAGCCTCCCGGCGCCTGCTGCGCCTCGGCGGCGCCCATGCTCACCAGCTCAACCGCCTCGACCTTGCGATCCGATCCCATCGTGTCGATGTCGATCTCGAACATCGCGTCGATCTCATCGCCGAAGAAGTCGAGCCGAACCGGGCCTGCCGATGCGCTGTCGCTGCCCAGCCCCGGCGCGAAGACATCGATGATCCCGCCTCGCACCGCGAAATCACCGGCTTCCTCGATCGCCTCGACTCGCCGGTAGCCGGCGGTGTCGAGCCAGCGCACGAGGTCGCCCGGGTCGAGCGTGTCGCCCCTTGCGCACGTCCGCAGCAACGATTCGAGTTGGTCCACCGGTGGGATCGTCTGCATCAGCGCCTGGATCGGACAAACGACGACCTCGCCCGGCTCGACATCGCCGGTCACGAGCCTTCGGATCAATCCCAGACGCTGCGCAACAAGTTCGATGCTGACATCGGATTCGCCTGGGAGCGCCTGCAGCGCCGCGAGGTGCGAGGCAGGGCGACCCAGCGCCGTCAGTTCGGAGACCGCTTCGTCGGCGTCATCGAGGTGTGCGGTGATCAGCACCACGCGCCGGCTAGAATCCGCGATCGCGCCGGCGAGCATCGTGGTGGACGAACCGCACGAGCCGAACACCCCTACGCGTTCCTGCTTGCCGAGGGCCTCGATCAGCGTGCGCGCAGGGCCGCACCGACCGATCGTTTCGAGCGGGTTCGTCACATTCGCCAGCGCCAGAGCGTCGGCATCGCCGGATTTCGTCGCCTTGTTGGACGAAGCCATCGATCCGAGTGTACCGGTACTGATCAGTGGTGTTGTGAAAATTCCGCAACAACGGCGATCCGCTCGGCGGTCTTCGGACCGATGCCCCGGACCCGCTGGAAATCATCCGAGTCCGCGAAAGGCCCGTTGGCGTCGCGGTCTTCAACGATCCGCGCCGCAAGTTTCGGGCCGATGCGGGGGAGCAGCTGCAGCCTCGCGGCGCTGGCGGTGTTGATATCGACCCTGGATTCCTGGAGAGGCGCCGCGGCAAGGCTTGCGCCGTTGCTTGTTTCTGCGGTGGACGCCGCGCGGACAGCGCCGAACGACGAAACGATCAGCAGCAGCAGGATCGGCGCCCAGGCGGCGGGGCCTTGCGTCCAGTCTCGGGCCTGTTCCCTGGTTTTATTGGCTCGGCTCGGCATCGGGTGTTTTCGCTTTCGGATCGGAGCCATGGAGCGCCTTGTGGATGGCGCGTGCTCGCGAGATCGCCTGCTTCGGGGAACCCTGCGCCGAGATCAGGCCTCCGCGAGGGAGCTCACCGGGGCTTTCCACGTCGTAGAGCGATTGCCAGCAGATGCTGGTGACATAGGGCTTGCCGAGCGCACAGGTAACCATCTTCGAGAGCCAGTCGGATTGCGACTGCTCGCTCCATGGAGCGCCGACGAAACCGGGGTCGAGCCGATCGGCGCCGGGCGGTGGCGGCTCGCTCGGGGCGCTGATCGCGGTCAGCGCGATAGGGCGCTCGAATGTCGCGTAGTTGTCGAGCATGTCCGAGACGCTGAGCATGTCGCGAGCGACACCCCCAACTCTCGCCTCACCCATCTGCACGCGGAGCCCGATCATGTCGACCTCGATCTCCGCCTGCGCCAGCAGTTCGGCGTACAGGTGCGCCGGGATCGACGCCTGATTCATGCTGCGCCCTGCGGACCAGGGATGGACCAACTCCACCGAGATCCGCGCCTTGGGCTGGAGCCGGCGCACCGCGAGCACCGCGGTCCTCGTCAGGTCCACGACCTGCTCGAGCGAGAGCGTAAAACCGCTGTTGCTGTGGATCCCGCTCACGACGGTCCAGCGCGAGACCGCCTTGCGGTACCGCGAGACGACCACCTTGATGTGCTCGAATATCAGATCGCGCAATGTTTCGTAGTCGTGTTCCCAGATGCTCAGCCAGTCGGGGGTGCACCCTGGGCGGAAGTCGATCAGGGGTCCGCCGACGACCGGCATCTTCGCCTTGAGCACCGCCCACTCGACCCACCGGTCGGTGCGCGCAAACGAGTACGTTCCCTCTTCGGGCTCCAGATCGGTCCATCGCATCGGCGCGTTGATGAAGTCGAACGAATCGGTCACCACCTTGCAAAGCGGCTCGGCGAATCGGTCCGGCGCGACACCGACGCCGAACCATCGCGAGCTGCCCCCGGTCCCGTTGCGTTGCATCGCGAGCCGGGTCGAGAGCGTGCCCTTCGCAGAACGCTCGGCGAGCATCTCGCCGGCCTGGATCGCGAGTTCCAATGCTTCCCGCGCGAGCCTGGCTTGCTCCACGTTGTAATCACCCGCGCCACCACCGGCGACGAGCGCGCGTGTGAATGTGCAGCGCGCCTGCTCGAAGAGTTCATTGACCGGGTCATCCGCCGGCAGGTCGGTCAGCATCCACTGCTCGGCCTTGACGAGGAACTGCATCAGCCGGTGCCGAGCGAGTTCGAGGCTGAACAGGTAGGGGCGTTCCGAAGCGGGGAGCAGGCACGTGCGGAGCCAGACCGTGCCGATGCTGTCGGTTTCGTAGAGCAACCCCATCGCGGTGGAGCCCTCGTCTTCGCGCGAGCACACCAGGAGCCCATCATCAAACGAGACCTCCCCCGGGACGATCGAGCCGTCGCTGGAGACCAGGTACGCGTGATGGATTGCCCATTGCGTAGCAGGGCCATCCTGGTTGAAGACCGCAAAGCGGAGCATGTGCTGGTGGCGCCTCCCTGGGCCGGTGAACAACTGAAGAACGGACCCGGTAACGCATTGTGACGGACTGCAGGCGGATGGCAACCGGGCACACGCGAATCCCGCACTTGACTCGTGGGAAGCGGCGCGGGTTGATTTCATCGCACCGCGAGCCCCTCGGATTCGTAAGTCCATGAACTGTGCAGATCTGTGAAGAGTCCCGCGCGCGGTTACCTTGCTCGCACATGCCCGGAGCCACCACAATGTCATCGAAACCCGCTTTGGAGCGGACCGATCTCCCTTACCCCGATCGCCGGGAGGGCAAGGTCCGCGATGTTTACCGCCTGCCCGCTGAAGCCCCCGGAGAGGCGCCCAGGATCCTGATCGTCGCCTCGGATCGGCTCTCCGCCTTCGATGTGGTGTTGCCCACGCTGATCCCGGGCAAGGGGCGGATCCTGACCGGGATCGCCACGAACTGGTTCCGCTGGATCGAGGACCGGGGGCTCTGCTCCACGCACGTCCTCTCCACCGACGCCAACGATCTCCCGGGGCTCACCGATGCCCAGCGGGAGCCGCTTGAGGGCCGGATCACGATCGGCAGGGCCTGCCGGGTCGTCCCGATCGAGTGCGTTGTCAGGGGCTATCTCGCCGGGTCAGGGTGGCTCGAATACAAGTCCGGCGGCGAAATCTGCGGCGTCGGCCTCCCCGAGGGGCTCACTAGGGGCGCCAAACTGCCGCAGCCCATCTTCACCCCCGCGACCAAGGCGGAGATCGGCGAGCACGACGAGAACATCGATTTCGAACGCGCCTGCTCGATCGCCGGCATGCACACAATGGAACGGCTGCGCGACATCTCGATCGCGATCTTCGAGGCGGCTTCGCAAGAGGCTCTCAAGCACGGGATCGTCCTCGCGGACACGAAATTCGAGTTCGGCCACCCGCTCGATGCACAGGGCGAGCCGATCGGGGACGAGCTCATCCTGATCGATGAGGCGCTGACGCCTGATTCCTCGAGGTACTGGCCTGCGGACCAATGCGGCGAACCGGGCGTAGAGCCCCCTGCGCTGGATAAACAGTTTGTCCGGGATTACCTGCTGGGGCTTGTCGAGTCCGGAGCGTGGGACAAGACCGCGCCGGGTCCGTCGCTCCCTGTGGAGGTCGTCACCGAGACGATCAAGCGGTACGAACAGGCGAGGGATTCGCTCTTCGGTGTTGCCGGGGAATCGGCCTGATGAACAAGACGGAACAGGCAGCGAGAAGGACGAAGCGATCCACCGGCAGGCGGCGCACGGCCCATCAGGGCACAGGGCTTCCCGATTCTGCACCGGGGCCTTCCGGCGATCCGATACATTCAACCGTACCCGGAGAGGCGATGGGCAAGGATGACCAGCCCAACAACGAAACCAGCGCGCAGGAGGCGAGCAGCACGATGATCGCGACAAGGCAGTCACTCCCCGATACGCGATCCTCTGTGACGCACAAGTTCTCCGTTGCCGGCCACGAGGGCTACCTGACCGTGGGGCTGCACCCCGACGGGAGCCCCGGCGAGATCTTCATCAAAATGTCCAAGGCCGGCTCGACGCTCAGCGGGATGTGCCAGGCCTTTACCAGAGCCTTCAGCCTCGCGATGCAGTACGGGCTGACCCTCGAAGACGCATGCCGACGGTTTACCGGGATGCGGTTCGAGCCGATGGGCGCGACCGAGAACCCGGATATCCCGGAAGCTTCGAGCATCATCGATTACGTCGCCCGGTACCTGGAATTGACGTTCGGGCAGATCGACCGCGATTGATCCCGCCATGCAGGGCATGTTCGGCGGAACCGGCACACCCCGATCCCGAACTACAGTGGCGTCGTGGCGATCTCTCATGTCTGCAACTCGTGTGGCGTGGATCTGGCAAGGGTGGCCCCCTTCGTTGATCCGTCGTTGAACCTGCCGATCGTGGTGTGCCCGAAATGCGAGCACGTATCGGTCCGCAGGAAACACCCGATCAGCCGGTTCTGGTCGAATGCGAGAAGGGTGGACACGGCGCTGTCGATCATCCTCGTGCAAACGATCCTCGCCGGGATCCTGCTAGGGCTGATCACCGGGATGATCTGGGCCCTGGCCGACACCGCGATCATGTACGACCAATCCGCGATCGACTTCGCCATCGGCGCGTTCACCTACGACGACATCGAGACTTCCTCCGGCACGATCATCGTCAGGCAGCGCGACGGGTTGGACATCGCGCTGCTCGTTACCGCGGCTTTGTGCGCGATCACGGGGGTCTGGCTGACGGCGACCTTCGCGCATCATCGGCTCGCCAGGCGTTGGCTCGGTGGTGTTTCGGCGCTGCTTATGTGCGTCTCGCTGAACTGGATCGGTTGGGGATACCAGTCGCTCTTTGCCTTGATCACTTCACAACCGAGCCTGCACGGCGTGGCCCGGTTTGACGATCAGTTCAACGCCTGGATCATCCGCGTCGCGCTGCTTTTCGGCTGCGTTGTAGTCATGCTCGCCGCATCGCCGATCGGGATTCCGGCGCGGTGGGTTCTTCGGATATTCAGGGGCGCGCTGTGGCGCAAGCAGCTCCGCAGGGCGAGGTTCGCCAAAGGAAGGGACGAATGACCGACGATCCGAAACAAGCCGTTGCACCGCCAAAGCCTGCCGAGAGCGATCCCGACGGCGAGATCACCGGGGTCATCCAGGGCGACCGCGTCTGCATCCAGTGCGGGTTCAACCTGCACGGGCAGCGGATCGTGCGAGAATCCAAGTACAACCTGCTCATCGCGCGCTGCCCCGAGTGCGGGCAGGCGGCGGCGCTGCAGGAGTACCCGCTGCTCGGGCGCTGGTCGAACCGATGGGCCGCGGCGCTCGCAGGGCTCTGGCTGGTGCTGTTCCTCGTGCTCTCGATCGGGACCGGGATGCTCATCTTCGGGCTCAGCGTCGGGACCACGGAGATCAGCGCTGAGGATCTCGAGCACACGATCGCCGAGGTGCACAACGCGTGGGTCGTGTCGTTCAATCCCGACGCGAAGCCGCAGTCGCATTGGGAACCCGTCGATATCCACTGGTGGGAAGGTGTTGACAAGGCGGCGCTGTTCGGCGAATCCGGGGGGGTGTCCGCGGTCTTCTGGCGTTCCTCGCAGACGACATGGATCGCGCTGTTCTTCGCGATGCTCGTCATCGGGTGCTTTGGGTCGGTCGCGCTGCTCGGGGTGTCGCGCGTCAGGCAACTGCTCGCGGTCCTCTTCCCTATCGCGGTCGCGAGCGCGGCGAGCATTCTCTTTATTCGCGCCAACATCACGACGATCAGCGGGACCAGCGTGCGGCCCCAGGAGTTGGCCCGGCTGATGATCTGGGAGTGGACATTCCCGACCACCATCGCGCTCGGCGGCGTGTTCCTTGTGTGCGGGATGCTCCTGGGAAGGCCCTTGGCGAGGCTCATCGCACGGATCGCCCTCCCCGATCGGTTCGCGCAGGCGCTGGCGGTTCTCTGGACCGCGGACGGGAAGCAGCCCCCTGGCAGATCGCGCTAACTCACTCAAAGCCAGAGACCTGCGTTGATTTCAGCGCCCGCTCTTTCGGTGACCGCTCCGGCGCGGTACATTCGGCGCGTTGAGTCCGGTGCGCGATCCGAACGTTGAGCGGGTAGCGCCCCGGCGCAGAGCGTTTCGAGGAAGAGGGAACACGCATGATGGTTGCGCCGATGCATCGCGCACCAATCCCGATCGTGAGCATCGTTGTGCCGACCTACCGGCGCGCCGGGTTGCTGCGCCGAGCACTCCTGAGTGTTCGCTCTCAATCATTCACCAACTGGGAATTGATCGTCAGCAACGACGATCCGGATGATTCGAACCCCGGTCTCGTTGTGCGCGAAGTCTTCGGATCGGATCCCCGCGTGCGGTACATCATCAACACCGGCGCCCACGGGCAATCCGGCAATGTCAACAACGCGCTGCAAGCGGCGACCGGCAAGTGGATCAAGCCGCTCTTTGACGATGATGTGCTCAAACCCGATGCGCTACGGCGGATGATGCTGGCCGCTGATTCGTGCCCTGGCGCCGCGATCGTCCGATGCCTCACGGAGCAATTTATCAATGGGCGCCGTCATAGCGCCGAGCGTATCGGCAGGCGATCGACGGTTGAGTTGATCCGCCAGCGCGATGCGCACATCGCGATATACCTGCAGGATCTCGACATCGGGACACCCACCTCGGTGCTGGTGCACCACCGGGTGATCGACGCCGGGGTGCTCTTTGAAGCGCCGGACGGGATCTCCTCATCGGTTGATGGCTG
>JAJDDA010000232.1 GCA_029260535.1 Phycisphaerales bacterium
GCTCCCGGAGGGTCGCCTGATCCACCGCCGCGATGGGGCGAAGGTCTGGGGTATCGAGCCTGATGTCGAGGTGGAGATGCTCCCCTCGCAGATCGGTGATGCGCTGGTGATCCGGCAGGAGGCCGATCTCTACATCGTCAACGGCGCTGAGCAGGACGCCGAAGCCAAGGAGAAGTCCGACCCCATGCGGCTTATCACCGAAGGCGTCGATACCCAGCTCGAAGCCGCGTTGGTGCTGATCCGCAGCCAGACACTCCCGCAGGAGATCGCGACGAGCCCGCAGGCGCCCGGCGCCAGAGCCGGCTCCTGATCTGATCAGGCCGATTCCATAGCAAACTCAATCACCTGTCCGATCTACTGGTTAGATCGGACAGGTTTTTTCATGGCGGGAACCGCCACTGGAGTCTGCCATGCGAGTCAGCGGTGAGAATGTGCTTGTGATCCACGACGGGAGCCCCGAAGCACTCGTCTCGTGCCTCATTTGCCCCGATCCGGGGCAGGTCGTCGCGTGGTTCCACCCCTTCGTCTCATCAGCGAGGAACAGCCGGATGAACGCCGCCAAGCGGCAGGTGGACCTGCTGGGGCTCGACAGCCTCATCACCCCCGGCGGCAACGAAACCGCCGCTGGGGAGAGGCAGGGGGGCCAGTACCTCGAAACCCTGATGCTGATCCAGGCGGTGTCAGCGGCAACCGCGCGAGGGTGCGGGAAGGTCATCTGGCCGATCCGGAACGGCGAAGACCTCGATCTCGCCTCCGATGCCGCTGATCGGGCGCTGCTGATCTCCAGACTGATCACGATCGACTCCCCGATGGGAGCGTCCCCGGTGCGGATTGAGACACCGCTGCTGGACCTGTCGCTCGAGCAGATGCTCGAACTTGCAGGGGATCTCGACGCCCCACTCGAGGCGTCATGGTGGTGCCAGCGTGACGGCTCAACCCCCTGTGGTGGCTGCTCCGCCTGCACCCAGTGGCGGACCGCGATCGCCAGGACCAAAGTCACGACCACCGCGGTCGGGACCGCCTGAGAACTGGATCAACGAGATATCGGGTCGGGCCTCGCCTGCTCTGGCGAGCGCCATCGGAGAGGGCTACACTTGCCGACCCCCTCTCTGGGATGTCCCGAGAGCGGTTCACGGCAATATGAAGAGGCAGGGAAGCGATGTACGCAGTGATCGAAGATAGCGGCGGCCAGATGAAGGTCAGCGAGGGCGACATCCTCGAGATCGATCTCCGCGAGCTCGGCGAGAAGGACAAGTCGGTCACGTTTGATCGCGTGCTCATGCTCGGTGGCGATACGCCGACGATCGGCGCTCCGTACGTCGATGGCGCCAGCGTCACGGCGGATATCATCAACCCCGACAAAAAGGGCGAGAAGATCGACATCATCAAATACAAGCGACGCAAGGGCTACAAGCTCAAGCAGGGCCACCGCCAGCGCCACATGGTCGTGCGGATCAGCAAGATCAAGGGCTAAACACAGCCTCGCGTCTCGCAACAATACATGCAGTAGTTTCAAGGCCCGATCGCGGGCCTTGTTTGTGCGCCGAACTATTTGAAATTCGCTTAGTTCAGCGTGCGCCGACCAGGCAGCCGCGGCGCGAGGCGCTCGCCGGTGACGCTGAGGTTGCGCCGGAGAACTCTGGCGCGGTCTTCGCCTGCGACACCGACCGGCTGCAGGCGGAACGAGAACGACGTGGCGTTGCGGATGTCGTCGTAATCCGCGCCAACCTCGACGGTCCACTGCGGGAAGCGGCGCTGCACCGAGGCGCCGATCCGGCGGAGTTCGGTTTCGTCGAGGTCGTACACGAACCGGCCTTCCATCGCGTACACCCTGGTCAGCTCGTAGATCGCGCCGGTGTTGAGGATGGTCGAATCGAGGAAGTCCACCGATCGAATCTCGCCGAACGTGGAGAACCCGAACCCGTGGTCGATGAGCACGCCGCCTGCCGCGGTTGAGAAGATGTCATCGTCGAGGTCGTAGATCGCGTCCGCGGTGAGCGCCACCGCGCCGGTGAGCTGCATCACGAGATCGGCGGCGATGTACTCGCCGAGGTTCGAGTTTTCAGGGCGAGATTCATTCCACCGACCGATCGGCTCGGTGATCCGCTCATGCCCGACGGTGTGGACGTAATCGGTGTTGATCGCGAGCCAATCCACCGAGCGCCAGGCGCCGGGGCCACCGCGCTTGGTCTGCCAGGTGTTGCGGACGCCGAGCCGGTACGCCTTGCCCTGTTTGATGCCCTCGACATCGTGCTCATAGAGCGGGAGGTCCTCGCGGTTGAGCGAGGTGTCGGAGGCCCAGAGCGTGGCGGAGGGCTCGATGATGTGGCGGAGGCGGTGGATGTCGAAGAACTCGGACTCCGCGAACTCGTCAACGTGGATGAGGGTGGTCGCCAGCCGCAAACCGGCGGCGCCCCACAGCCGGTACTCGTCGTCGTTCGTCGACGTTCTGAATTCGGAAAAATCGGAGTCGTACGCGGTGAATCGGCCAACCATGAATGGAGTGACGTTCAAAGCGCCAAACGAAAGCGGCGCGGAGATCTCTTCGCGGATGTCGAACCGATTGATCGTGTTCTCGGTGAAGCCGGCGGCGCGGAGCCGATCAGCGGGGGAATCGCCCGGCGCGATACCCAGCGCCGCGAGCGCATCTTTGGTCTTCCTGAATCCGAGGTTGCGCGCGGACTCTTCGGTGAAGTTGAGCGACATGCTCGTGAGCGAGATCTCGGAGTTGAGTTTCAAGACGCCGTTGAGCAGGTCCTGGTTGACCAGCGTGTGCGAGACCTCGGGCAGTTTCTCGATCTGGAATCCCTGGCTCTGGAGCAGGTCGTGGTTGGGGACGAAATCGGTCAGCGGCGCGCGGACCTCGATCCCGTACTGGCTGTTGTTCTCGGTGTGCTGGAGTGCGAGGGAGTTGGTGAACTCGCGATGGGTTCTTGCGAGGTTGTCGTAGAAGGCATCGAGGAACGTGGGGTCGGAGATCCAAGCGAGTTCGGCGCTGAGCATCCAGCCCTCGCCGAGGTCCTGCTGGTGCTCGCCGAGGACGACGCCACGCCATTCGTCATTCTGATCCTGACGGTCGCCGCTGGGGAGGATGTCGGTGCCGTTGTCGAAGATCGTGTACCCGAAGAGCCGGCCCTTCGCGTTGGGCTTGTTCCAGTCGAACTCGGCGCCGACTGCTGGTCCTCGGTCGAGGTAGCCGTCGAGCAGGAGCTGTGAATCGAGCCATGCGGGGAGGTCGAGCCCAAGCATCGACGCCATGTCCCACCGGGTGCGCACGATCGGGGCGCCGTCCTCGGATTCGATGCGGACCTCGCGGAGCGGACCGGTCTTGATCTCGCCACGCTGCCTGGGCAGGCCAACCAGCGGCAGACCGCCTGCGCGGAGCTGCACCGCCTGCGCATCGCCGGTCAGCCTTGAGGATCCGTCTTCGCGCTCATCGCGGCGGATGGTGATGTTGGTGGCGCCGAGCGAGAACTGGGGCTCAAAGAACGCGGAGTTGGCGATGCGGGCGTTCTCTGCGGACCACTCGTTGGTCGAGGTCTGGCGGATCGCGTCGGCGCGGACGTACAAAGGCAAGCCGCGGCGTTCGTCGTAGGCCCAGAACACCGCGTCGAGCACAACCGCGCGGTCGGTGGCGAGGTCGTAATGGAGCCTTGGCCCTCGGAGGGTGTACCTGCCGTTGGTCGCGACAACGCCCTTCTCGAAGTAGACGCCGGTGAGATCGTCGGCGGTGAGTGCGAACGGATCGGCGCTGTCGGCGCCCTGCTTGAGGAACGCGACGGCGCTCTGCGCGGTGATCTGGAGCGTCTGTCCGCTCTCGATGTCGTTGAACTGGAGGATGACACCGTCGGTCAGCACGACGGCGTTCTCATTGTCACCGGTGACGAGCGCCCTCGTCGGCGCGGCGATGCTCAGCACGCCCCGTTCGGGGATCACGATCTCGCCCTGCTCGACCGCATCGAGCGCGAGTCGCGGAGAGGAATCGACGATGGCTCCCGAGAATGGGTCTGTGCCAGCGCGGCCGCCGGAGGCGATCTCGGTGAGTTGCTGGGCAAGGCGACGCTCGGATTCGATCAGGAACTGTGTCTCGGGGCGTCCGAGATCGAGCGATTCGGTCGAGAGCGATCGAGCGCCGGCGATGACTCCGGTGATCAGGATTCGTTCCGCGGAGAGCCCCACGTCGGCATCGCCGCTCGGGTCGAAGACCTCGTCGAAGTAGATCGCGAGTTTGTGCGCTTGAGCGCCGTTGATGATGGTCGGCTCCATCCAGACGACGGCGCGTTTGGCGCGGAAGGTGTGGATACCGACCTGGACGACGGTGTTGCCGCTGAGGTGCAGGCGGTGGGTGGTTCCCTCGTCCCACGCGTAGGCCTTGTCGGAACGGAAGCTGACGCCGCTGGGGAGAACGTTTTCGGGGAGTTCGAGCCCGGCGAAGGTCCTGCCGTCGATGCGGTTGAGGCCGACATCGCTGACCTGCGCTTGAACGGTTGCTCCCAAGAGCAACAACACGAGCGCGCGCACCACCCAGATGATGCTCCGCAATCTTGATTCTGGTCCCTGCGGCATCCCTGCTCCATGTCAGAAAACAGGATGCTACTCGCCGGGGATTGTGGGCACAAACGCTCGCTTGGAACGTGACCGGAGGATTACCAGACCGATGCGCTCTTGGACTCCGGCTGCCCGTTCTCCGTGGCGCCGCCCTTGGCGATCGGGAAGTGCTCGCCTTCCCAACTGGCCGGGTAGACCTGATCGTCGATATCGAGCGCAGCCTTCGTCACGTAGAGCGGGCGGAAGGTGTCGCACATGACGGCGAGTTCGTCGGTGTACTTGGCGCCGAGGGATTTCTCGATGGTCCCGGGGTGCGGCCCGTGGGGGATGCCCTGGGGGTGCAGCGAGACGGAGCCGACATCGATCCCCTTGCGGGCCTTATAATTCCCCTCCACGTAATACAGCACCTCATCGGAATCGAGGTTGGAGTGGTTGTAGGGGACCGGGATCGCTTCGGGGTGGAAGTCGAGCATCCTCGGGCAGAACGAGCAGATGACAAAGCCCTCACCCTCGAACGTCTGGTGGATCGGCGGCGGCATGTGAACCTTGCCGGTGATTGGTGCGAAGTTGTCGATGTTGAAAATGTAGGGGTAGTAGCAGCCGTCCCAGCCGACGATGTCGAGCGGGTGGTAGTGGTACATGTAGCTGTGGATGCAATCGCGAGCCTTGATGCGCACCTCGAAGTCGCCCTTCTCATCCCACGTCAGCTGCTCGCTGGGGGTGACGAGGTCGCGCTCGCAGTAGGGGGCGTGCTCGAGGAACTGCGAGGTCCATTTCGAGACGTACCTCTTCGGCGGGAAGAAGTGCGAGGCGTTGCGGGTCTCGAAGCAGACGAATTTGCCGAACGGCATTTCGTCCCTGGTGATCCCTTCGGGGCGGTCCTCGTCCTTGAGTTCGTCAAAGACCAGCGTGTATGTCACGCCCTTGGGCATGATCAGGTAGTCCTTGGGGCCGAACTCGAGCGTGCCCATCATGCTGTGGCACTTGCCCGAGCCGTAATGGAAGAAGAGGCACTCGTCGCCCTGGCCGTTTTTGTAGTGGTAGCCCATCTGCTCGGCGGGGACACAGATCGACATCTCGATATCGACGTTGCCCATGATGACGACGCGTCCGGTGACCGGGTCGCCGTTGGCTTTCAACTTGGTCGAGATGAGGTGCCGCATCCGCATGGTGTCGGTCTCGACGTACTCGACCTTGGTGTTGTAGAGCGTCTTCCAGCCGGCGACCTGGGTCGGCGGGTGGATGTGGTACATCGTGGTGGTGGGGCCATCAAACCCGATCGTGCCGAACACCTCTTCGGAGTAGAGGGCGCCATCAGGGCGGCGGAATTGGATGTGGCGGGTCTTCGGGACGTTTCCCATTTTCACGTAATACGGCATCGTAGGAATTCTCCGTGTTCAACCGGGAATGAAAGCGGAGCCATTCTAGGCTGAGGCAGCGAATCCGTCGCCTGTCGGCGTTAGCCAATCACGGATTTGAACACCACTTGATCGCCTTCGAGGCCCGCAAAGTACGCTTCGATTCTGAGCCCCGGTTTGACGTCCCTGATCTGATCGGCGACCCGGCGGAGGTCGTCCTCCTGGCGCGATCGGAGGCCTTCTGGTTCAACACCGAGTTTGATGGTGTAATACGCGCAGCCCTCGTGTGCGATCAGCAAAACGCGGTCGATCTCGTGGTTGTCGATGAGGAACCATTTCAGACGCTGGACGGTCTCGACCTTGTCATCCAGATCCACGGTCCAGTGGAGCATGCACGCCGGGCCCCCCGGTGCGACGAGCCGATCGAACCGGGAATGGCCGAGCTCCTGGGCGACGAACTCCTCGCATTGGGCGCCGAAACGGGCATCGGAACAGAACACCGCCAGATCGGTGATCGGTCCATCGACGAACGGTTTATTGCTGCGATAATCCATAGTTGAGTCCATCTTCGTCCTTGTCGGTATGAGGGCTTGACGGATTGTCCGTTGAGGCTCACGATGATGCAATCACCGGAGGTTCACCAGTTGACCGACTCACCGAAAAAACCGTCGTTCCTGAAAAGGCTCATCCTAGTTGTCCTGGGGACATTCGCGGTCTTTGTGATCGGGATCCAGTTCGTTCCGGTGGATCGGTCCAATCCTCCGGTGACGCAGGTCGTCGATGCGCCGCAGGAGGTGATGGCGATCTTCAAGCGGGCCTGCTTCGACTGCCACTCGAACGAGACGATCTGGCCTTGGTACAGCAAGGTTGCCCCGATCTCGTGGGTGGTTGCCGGGCACGTCGAGAATGGCCGCGAGCACATCAATTTTTCGACCTGGGATGAGTACGACGCGGAGGACCGCACCGACATGATCGAAGAGATCTGGGAAGAGGTCGAAAAGGGCGCGATGCCACTGCCCAACTACGTCAGGTTGCACAGCGAGGCGGTTCTTACTGAGGCCGACCTGGCGGTGCTCAAGGCCTGGACCGGTGGAGGCAGCGGGGGGCACGAGGACGATCACTGATCGCCGTTGATCCGCGCATCGAGTCCATCGCGGACGCCCGGCCATTCATCCTCGAGGATCGAGTAGTACACCGACGTGCGGCGGTAGCCGTCGTGCATGAGCTTATCCTGACGGAACGTGCCCTCCTTGACGGCGCCAAGTTTGGCGATAGCGCCTTGGCTGTGCAGGTTGCGCAGGTCGGTGCGGAGCTGGACGCGGATCGCGCCCTTGTCCTCGAATGCGTGCGCGAGCATGAGGCGCTTCATCGCCGGGTTGATCTTCGTGCCTCGGACCGCAGGCCCCAGCCAGGTCCAACCTATCTCGACGCTCCGGTTGGAGGGCGTCACGCACAGGTACGTCGTCATCCCGACCCGGCGTCCTGACGCGACATCGATGACGCAGAACGGGACCGTCATCGCCGGACCGTGCAGGTGCTCGATGTAGCGGACGAAACCGGCTTCATCCCAGGTGGTCGGGATCACGGAAAAATATTCGAACGTCTCAACGGACCCCGCGGCCTCGCAGAGTTCTGCGGCGTGCTCGGTGGTGAGCGGCTCGAGTCGGACGTGCTCGGATTCGAGTGTCGTCGGGGTGATCCAACTGTTTTCATGCATGCAAAGATTCTAGTGTTGAATCCGGATGTTTGTGATTGACTTCGCGATCATCCTTGGCATTATTATCAACTCTGATTTCTATGGAGCCTTCCCGATGTTTGTCGCAATGCATACATCCCGATTTGAAAGCCCAGCCTTTGGCACTGCCCAAGGCGTGAGGTATCGCAGCGCAGGCTGACGAACCCAGGGTGATTCTTGACGCTCTACGCGTCCGATCTCAAACCATCCCAAGGCCCCAAACACGGCTATCGCTGTGGGGCGATCACACACACCTCTTCAAATGGAGTGCGGCTATGAAGCCAAACACGCTCACCGTGGCGCGCACCCTCGCGCCAGAGGATATCGAAGCCGGGATGTACGTCTCGGTCCTGCACGAGCATGAGTCGATCATGCCGTTTTATCACGCCGACAACCTGCTCGATTTACAGAACATCGAGCCCTTCAACTGGAGGAAGACTCCGAAGAAATCACGCCCTTTGCGCGTCGTCAGCGTATGCGTGCCGTTCGTATTGGCAGAGCGCCCTTCGGGCAAGCATGAGACACTCGATGTTCGGAGGACCAGCCTTGCCGGTCTTTCCGAAGACTTCGGTCTGGAATCGTTTAATTGCCTCAAGCCGAAAAAGAAGGCACGAGGTGCGAAAGGCGAGAAAGACGAGGACTCCAGCGCGCACAGACGGTCGTGGAAACGGCTGTGGCGGCGCGATCGGGAC
>JAJDDA010000233.1 GCA_029260535.1 Phycisphaerales bacterium
TCGTCGATGGCGTGATCAAGGGGATTTGGACCGGTGACGCTCCTGACCTTGGAACGAGCGCGGTGAGCGCAGAGCGCATCGATGCCGAAGGGCTGCGATGCTACCCGGGGCTGATCGGTGCGAACACGACGACTGGATTGACTGAGATCAGTGCGGTCCGCGCGACGCGAGATTACAACGAGGTCGGGCAGATGACCCCCGAGGTGCGAGCCGCGGTGTCGGTCAATCCTGATTCGATGATCATCCCGGTGACGAGGATCAACGGTGTGCTGACCGTTGGCGTGCTGCCCTCGGGTGGGCACGTGCCGGGGCGCGCGTCGCTGCTCCGCATGGACGGCTGGACGTGGGAAGACATGACGATCGACGACGACATGGGGCTGGTGATCAACTGGCCGAACATGCGGGTGTCGAGCGCGCCGTGGGTGAAGACCTCCGAAGAGGAGCAGCGGAAGAACATCAAGGACCGCATCGAAGCGATCGACGGCCTGTTCGTATCGGCGAGGGCCTACTTCGCCTCACGAGAGGCGGACGATTCGATCGAGACCGACATCCGGATGGAATCGATGGCCGGCGTGCTCAACAGAGAATCACCGGTCATCATCAGCGCCAACGAGCTCGAACAGATCGAATCGGCGGCGCTGTGGGCGGACGCCAACGGCTTGCGCGCGGTGATCATCGGCGGGCGCGACAGCTGGCTCTGCACGGATCTGCTGAAAAAACTGGACGTCGCGGTCATCGTCACCGGGACGCACCGGATGCCGAGGCGCCGTGACGGCGCGTACGACGAGGCGTTCACACTCCCCGCGAAACTCGAAGCGGCCGGAGTGCAATGGTGCTTGTCGACCGGCGGCGGGCCTTTCCAGACGCCGCACGAGCGGAACCTGCCGTACCACGCGGCGACCGCGGTGGCGTACGGCCTCGATCACGACGCCGCGATCCGGGCGATCACGCTGTCTCCCGCGCAGATCCTGGGTGTTGGTGATTCGATGGGATCGATTGAGCAGGGCAAATCGGCGACGCTGCTGCTGACCGACGGCGATCCGCTCGAGCAGACGACGCGCATCTACCTGGCGCTGATCGATGGTCGGCGGGTCGATCTGCGGAGCAAGCACACCGAACTGAACGAGAAGTACCGCGAGAAGTACGACCAGCTCCGCCGGGAAGAAACGCGGTAAGCTCTGGTTGGGACCAAAAAGACAGCCGCCCCGGAATCGGAGCGTGCCGGGGCGACCGCAAAGGAGGTCAATCGGTTGGTTGGTTGCGCGCGTGCGCTATGCACACAATGAGAGCCGGTCGGGGCGCGGTTGTCAAGGGTGTTGTCAGGCTTTATGGCTGTCGTCGGTGTTGGCGTCGTCGGGTTGCGCCGCATTGCGGTCGAACGCCGTTGCGAACCGGAGGCGCAATCCGACGGTTGATTCCACGAGCAGCGCGCCGAGAACGACCGCGATCATCCCTGCATGATTGATGAGCCCCGCGGCACTGCACAGCGCGCCGGCGCCGATGGAGACGGCGCCAACGTTATTCGCGAGCATTGCTGCGGATCGTCGCCAGGCGGATTGCCTTGTCTCGGCATCACCGAACCACCTCCAGCCAAGCCAGGCGCCGAACCACCGGCCGTCCGAGGCGAAGAGGAGCGCCGCGATCGATGCGATGATGCACGCGCTCGTGAGCGCGGTTGCCGGGAGGTCGACGGGCGCGATGCACGCCGCGGTGAGCGTTGGGATAATGATCCCGTTGCTGACCATGAGGGCTCGGCGTTGCGATCTGGGCCGTCTGGCGCCGACGCGCCAGGCGCAGGCGATGACCGCGCAGGCGACAAACGCGAGCGACCAGGCGCCGGCGAAGGAATCCGCACCAGTGATCGAGAGGATGGCGATCTCGATCGCGGCGAGCCCGATCAGGAGCGCGACCATCGCGCCGGCGTCGGTTTCGGTGGATCGTCCAGGAATCCCATGCGATCGGGTCCGGACTGTTGGCCAGGCACTGCCGATCCCGAGTACGGCGCCGAGAGCCCAGGCCTGGGTCGTGGTGAAACCTCCAAACCAGATCGCGGCGAAGAAGATCGGCGTCCCGGCGCCAAGGACCATCGTGAATCCCGACGCGATAGCGCCAGTGGTCAGGTCGCGGCGTCTGCGTCTGCCAGAAGATGCTGCGGCTAGCGCCATCATGGCGCAGGCCAGGAGCAGCGCGGCGGAGTCGGCGGCGAGCGCGCGTTGTTGACGCTCGGATTGGACGCGTTGTCCGAGTTCGGTCAATCGCAGATCGACACCCGCGAGGTGCTCGCTGATCGCGATTTCTGAGACGCCCGACGCCCGCAGCACGGCGAGTTCTCGTTCCGATTCGCGCTTCGCCTCGTCCAACGCGGCGGCGGCCTGCGCGCCGCCGATGTAGATCGATGCGTACGCATCGGGGGCGGCCTTACCCAGAACCGTCGCGCCCAGGAGCAGTCCGGCGATCGCGCCGCCGAGGATCGCCGCGGATGTAGGGCCACCGATGAGCCTCACCCGGCGCAGCAGCCAGGCGAAGGGGATCGCTCCCGGGGCGAGGATCGTCAGGATGACGATCACTCCCAGGCTGATTGTCGCGATCTGGTCGGCGTCGAGCATCGGTCAAGTGTACCGGCGCGTCGAGGGTGTTCGGCGGTTATCGTGATTGCTATGCCGACACTCGCCGCATGGCTGCACGATATCGACCCGTTCGTCTTCCGCATCACCGATGACTTCGGCCCGCGGTGGTACGGGATGGCGTACATCGTCGGGTTCGTCGCGGCGTGGCTGCTCTTCCGCACGCTTGCAAAGCGCGGTAAATCGCTGCTCGAGCCGGTGCAGGCATTCGATCTGGTCTTCGCGATCGCGATCGGCGTGCTGGTCGGGGGTCGGCTGGGGTACATCCTGATCTACCAGCCCTCGCTGCTCGTCGAGTTCTCCGCATCGGCGCCCTGGTGGGGTGTGCTGCGGATCAACCAGGGCGGGATGGCGAGCCACGGCGGGATGGTTGGGGTGATCCTTGCCTGCGCCTGGTACGGGCGGCGGATCAAGGTTCCCGCGCTGCACCTGCTCGATCTGGTGACGCTTGCAGCCCCCATCGGGCTCTTCGCCGGACGCATCGCGAACTTCATCAACGGCGAACTGCTGGGGAAAATCGTCGCGAACCCGGGCGAGCCTTCACCATGGTGGAGTGTGAAGTTCCCGCAGGAGATCCTCACCGACCATGCGAGTGGCCGGACGCCGGAGCAGGAATACGAACTCTCAAGACTGCTCGAGACGCAAGCCATCGCGGCGGATGGGAATGATCTCGTCCCCGCAGCGGCTCGGACGATCGAGGGTGTGCAGCGGGGCGATTCGCAGCTCGCGGAACAATTGGCGCCGTTATTGAGCGCCAGGGCGCCATCGCAATTGTTCCAGGCGCTGGCGGAGGGGTTGATCCTCTTCGCCGTGCTCTGGGTGATCTGGGCGGCGCCCCGGAAACCGGGCGTGGTCGGGTCGTGGTTCCTGATCTGTTACGGCGCATTGCGGGTCGTCACCGAGGTCTGGCGGTTGCCCGACGATCACCTGGCGAATCCGTTGCTGCTGGGCATGAGCCGGGGGCAGTGGCTGAGCGCGGCGATGGTGGTGATCGGGTTCGTGGCGCTGCGCATCGTTACAAAGCGCTCGGTTGAGCGGATCGGTGGCTGGCGTTCTTGAATTCTGATCGACCGTTGGCTCAGGCGATGGCTTCGTTGATCGCGGCTTCGAGATCGTTCTTGTTCGTCAGGCCGACGAACTTCTTCGCAATCTCGCCGTCCTTGAAGAGCAGCACGGTGGGGATCGCGCTGATGCCGTACTTCATGCTGACGTTGCGGTTCGAATCCGTGTCGACCTTGCCGACCTTGGCTTTGCCGTCGAACGAGGAGGCGACCTCGTCGATGGTCGGGGCGAGCATCTTGCAAGGCATGCACCACTCGGCCCAGAAATCGACGAGCACCGGCTGATCGGACTGCAGGACCTCTTGCTCGAAGTTGTCGTCCGTGAATTCTTGCACGTGCTCGCTGGCCATATCGGGATCTCCTCGGTCGGTGGTTGGGAACGGCGTTGGTTGCCGGGCTCCGATGCTAGCCATTGCGGATCGGTTGCACCAACGCCGATTCAGGTCAGTGAGGCGGGTTCTTCGCGAGCACCGCGTCGGCTGTCCGGAGCCCCCGTGATTGGGCCTCGGCGTCGTGAACGCGGAAGATCTGGACCCCGCCCAGCCGCTGCGCGACGCTCGCCGCGACCGAGGCGGCGACCCGATCCGCGGGGTTCTCGATCCCGGTGACAGCGCCGAGGAAACTCTTCCGGCTCGCGGCTCCCAGGACCGGGTAGCCGGTCTGGACGAACGAACCGGAACCCGCGATCAATTCGAAGTTCTGGGCGACCGTCTTCCCGAATCCGAGCCCCGGGTCGACGGCGATCGCCGATCGATCGATCCCGGCAGCGATCGCGGCTTCGGCGCGATTGAGCAGGAACGCGAGCACGCACGAGACGACCCCACCGGGGTAGTCGGGGGATTGGCCGTATCGGTCAGACCAGGAATCCTCGCGCGGCGAACAGAGCCGGTGCATCAGGATCACGCCGGCGTTGCGCTCCGCGATCAATCGGAGCATCGCCCCGTCGTCGGTGCACGCGGACACATCGTTGACCGCGTCCGCCCCCGCATCGAGCGCGGCGTTCGCAACGGCCGAGCGGGTCGTGTCGACGCTGATCGGGCATTCAATCCCGGTGCTCCGGATCGCCTCGATCACGGGAACAACCCGGTTGGTCTGCTCTTCATCGCTGATGGATTCGGCGCCGGGCCGGGTGGATTCACCGCCGATGTCGAGCATGTCGGCGCCCTGATCTACTGCGCGCTGCGCCGCGCGAACGGCGTCGTCGGTCGTCGCGAGCTGCCCCCCATCGGAGAAGCTGTCGGGGGTGACGTTCAGGATCGCCATGATCCTCGCGCGGTCGAGCGCGAGGGATCGTTCGGGCGAGCATCGCCACGATCGTGATGCATTGGGGGTGTCTGGCACTCTTGAACAGTATGAAAAAAGCCCACCGATTGGAACCGGTGGGCTTTGGGATTGTGCGTTTACGCGTTGGGATCAGTAGGCCGGGCCGTCCTGGTCGTCGTCCTCGTCCCATTCACCGCCGCCGCCACCGAAGGCGCCTTGCGCGGTCTGCGCGATGTTGATTGCGCTCTTGATGGTCTGTGCCGGAACGAACGTGCCCACGACGGCGCCGCCGTCACGAGCCGCGACACCGAACCCGATGGGGGGCATCTGCGAGGGGAGATCGATCGGGGGCATGCCCATCATCCCCATGAAGGGAACGACCTGATCGAGGATGGGACGGAGCCCAAGGTAGAACTCCGCGTAGCGGTTCTCTGGAAGGTTCGAAGCAACGGTGGCGATCGCCCTGTCATCGCCGAGCGAGGACTGGCCGCTCACCGCGGGGGCGAGCATCGTGGAGTTGCGCGAGAAGGACTGGTACACGCCGCCGTTGGCCTTGACGAAGTAGCCAGCAGGGCCGTCGGGTGAGCCGAAGATCATCTGCATCGGGTTGAACATCATGCCCTGGCCACCCATGCCGCCCATGGACATCTTAACCGAGTAGCCGTCGGCGCTCTTGCCGGCGATCTGGGTCTCGTTGGGGGCATAGGTCGAGGTGATGGACATCCCGAGCTGGGTGTTGTCCACGTTCATGCCGGTGTACTTGTCCTTGTAGACGGACAGGAGCTTGTTGGGGTTGTCGCTGGATGCGAACGTGATCATGTTGGCGAAGAGCCCGCCCATGAAACCGGCCGAGTTGGGGTACGCGGCGCTGGCCATCCCCGTCATGTGCTTGTGCATCTCAGTGAAGTCGAGAGCGCCCATACCCATGCCTATCGCCTGGTTCGACTCCATCATGCCGCTCTCCTTGACCCACTCCATCGCTGCTTGCGCGATCGGGGCGGAGTTGTCAACGGCGAAGGCGAAGAGGAAGGGCCCAGCGGGGAGGTTGTCCATCAGCGAGGAGGAGTCACCGCCGGCCTGGAAGAGCTTGGCGCCCTCCGTCCCTGGTTTGAACGCGATCGAGGTGGTCCCCGAGACGCCCATCGCGCCGAAGCGGACACCGAAGGCGGCGCTGGAGCCATCGCGGACGAAGGCGTCCACCATGCCCTTGACCATCTCCATCTGCTGTTCCATCTGCTCGGCGTCGGCGCCGGGGAAGTTGCCCGCGTTGTTCTCGAATTCCTCGGTCATCTTCTCGGCGAGCGGCGCCAGCATCGCGGGGTTGATCGTGATAAAGACATCGCTGGACGAAGCCATCTCGATGCCGGAGGCACCGAAACTCGTCTTGTACGAGTTGAGGTTGCCCGCCTTGCCGGCGAAACCGACGAGCGAATCGCGGTCGGGGCTCAGCGCGGCCCACGAGCCGACCTGCTTGGCGTAGATCGTGTCGCTCTCAACGGTGAAGGCCTTGATCCCGTTGCCACCGCCGTCGGCGGCGTCGAAGCTGCCGACGAGGGCGTCGAAGTTGTTCGTTGGCGCGAGAACGACGAACTCGCCGTCGTCGCTCTCCATGTCGTACGAGAGCACGATCATCGCGGCGCTACTGTCCATGTTCAGGCTCTGCCCGATGCCGAGCTGGTCGAGCGCCTGCTTGGGCGAGACCATGATGGGCATCTCGATCGCGCCGACGAACTGGTTGAAGTGCTGATCGAAGTCGCCAAGGTTGTCGACGACAATAACCGCGGCGGCGTCGGCCGGGACGTAGTCGAGGACCTCGGGGAGGCCCGCGATGGCCGGCGCGGTGATGATCGCGGAGAGCCCCGCGATGGCCAGAACCGTGCGGCTTCTGGTGAGGGTGCGTGTCGTCATTGGTTTGATCCTTACTTGTGTTGGCCTTGATCGGCCGATGGGGTGGTACGCTGGTCTGCCTCTGGTCCGATCCATCGCTCACGCGTTGAGCGCACGGAGACCACAGGGTTGGAGGCACAGCGTATTCGTCGGAAGGTGGGGGAGGCAATTTTACCCACCGTCGAGAAATGAGTGTTTTTTTCGGTCAGGTTCGCCAGATCGTCGATATTTGTTCGGTTCATGTTATGAAATCAATCCTTGCTCATCTTGTCGCAGGCAATGACCTTTCAGAAGATCAGTCAAGAGCCGCGTTCGAGATCGTCCTCAAAGGCGATGCCGACGATTCGCAGATCGCCGCGCTCCTGGCGCTGATCCAGCGCAACGGGATCCGGACCCCAACGCTCACCGGGGCGGCTCGGATGATGCGCGAGCACGCCACGATGGTCTCGGCGAGGAACGATCTTGGACCAATCGTCGACACCTGCGGCACCGGCGGGGCGCAGAAGACGTTCAACATATCGACCTGTGCCGCGGTCGTCGCGGCCAGTTGCGGTGATCCCCAAACGATCCGGGTCGCCAAACACGGGAACCGCTCGCGGACAGGGCGCGGCTCAGCGGAGATCCTTGAGAAGCTGGGTGTGAATCTCGATGCCTCAGCTGAGACGCAGGCGAGGTGCCTCGACGAGGTCGGTATCTGTTTCAGTTTCGCGATCCGTCATCACCCGGCGGCGAAGCACGCGGCAGGCCCTCGCGCGGCGTTGGGATTCCCGACGATCTTCAACCTGCTCGGCCCCCTGACGAACCCGGTGGGCGCCAAACGCCAGATGCTGGGTGTTTTCGACAAGCAGTACGTCGAACCCATGGCCGAGGCGCTGCTCGCGTTAGGCGCGGAGCGAGCGATGGTGCTGCACTCGAACGACGGGCTCGACGAACTGACGACGACGGATATCACGTATATCGCGCACGTCGAAAACGGGGCAGTCCGTACTGAGGTATTCAATCCGGCGCCGCTCGGCTTGCCGAAGCCATCGATTGAAGACCTGCGGGCTCGCGATCTCGAAGATGCGGCGGCACTCTTTACCTCGATACTTTCTGGTGAACCCGGGGCGCCGAGAGATATCGTCGTTCTCAACGCGGCCGCGACGCTGGTGGTTGCTGGCGTTGCCGCGACGATCGCCGAGGGTGTGGTGACTGCGCAGAACGCGATCGACAGCGGGGAATCGATGCGCACGCTCGCGGCGCTGTGCGAGCAATCACATCAAGCCTGATCAGATCGGGAGCGAATCGAGACTGTTGAGCGCCAGCGGTTCTTTCGTGAAGAAAGGCTCGGCGGCCTCCGCGCCGATCCGGCTGCCGAAGTACGTCATGCTCGCCTCCATCCAATCGACGACGTTTGAATTGGCTTGCACGAACTGCGTGTCGTACGCGCGGATCGCGTCGAGCTTGGTCTGCCGGTACCCGGTGACATCGATGCAGAACGAAGGGTTCGCCACCCAGCGCAGGTGCGTTGCGTAGTAATAGAAAAACCACCTCGGGAAGATTCGCTCTCCCGGGAGATCGATCTTCGAGAGCTTCGCGTCGAACCTGGCATCCTCTGCGATCCGTGTCACCGCGATGTGGTCGGGGTGCGCATCCTCGAAGAACGGGACGAAGACGATATCCGCCTGCCACTCCCGATAAACGCCGGCGACCGCGTGCCTCGCTTCGAGGCTGTGCTCGACGAACCGGTTGGGCAATCCCAGCAGTTGGCGCTCGACCGGGTTGCCCGGCGCGGACATGATCGTCGCGGCTGCGGCGGCCTCTTTCGCCCTGGTCTCCGGATCACCCAGCGGGGTTGGTTCGCCGTTGGTGATGTCCAGGAGGAGGATCTTGTGTCCCTCCGCGGCGAGCTTCGCGATCGTCGCCCCCATCCCGGCTTCCTGATCGTCGGGGTGCGGCCCTACTACAACTATGTTCGCCATCGATGGATGCTCCGGGTTCACTCTGGTCAGTGCAGGGGTTGGACGCCCGATCGAGGGTTGGCGTCACACCGTCTTGGGTTCAATAGCAGGATAGTTGATCCATTCGAGGCAGAGCCCGGTCGGTGGGAGCGTTGGGCCTGCTCGCCGGCGGTCCCCTTCGGTCAACGCCGCGGTGATGTCTTCCCTCTTCAGCCTGTCCCGGCCGATCTCGACGAGCGTCCCGGCGACAATGCGGACCATGTTGTGCAGGAAGCCGCTGCCTGAGATATCGATCGCGATCCCGTTTTCGCCTTGCTCGGTGACTTCGCATGCGAAGACCGTGCGCACGGTGGAGTCTCTGCCGTGCCCTGCTTTGGCGAAGGCGGCGAAGTCGTGCTCGCCGGTGAACATCGTCGCGGCGTCCTGCATCGCCGCGAAATCGAGTTCGTGCCTGATGTGGTGGACGAAGTGGCGATCCCAGAGGGGGCGATCGAACCCGGTGTGTAAGCGGTAGCGGTAGCCCTTGCCGGTGCAGTCGCCGATGGGGTTGAA
>JAJDDA010000234.1 GCA_029260535.1 Phycisphaerales bacterium
CCCCGCACAGGAGATTTCAAATGATCCCAAAGCCCCCGCCGCGCGAAGGCGCCCTCGGCTTCCTCTTCCATCCCCCGTTCCGTGTCCAGGGTGTCTCGATCGCCGGTGAAGCCACCTGCATCCAGGTCCCCGAGCTCGACATCTGCTTCGACATGGGCTCGTGCACGCGCTCCGCCCTCTCCAGCAAGCACGTCGCCATCAGCCACGGCCACATGGATCACATCGGCGGCCTCGCCTACTACATCTCCCAGCGACGATTCCAGGGCATGGGCGACGCCTCGATCATCTGCGATGAGCGCATCGCCAGCGCCGTCAAACGCATGCTCGCCGGGTTCAACGATCTCGAAGGACAGGTCACCCCCTACGAGATCACGACCCTCGCGCCCGAGCAGGAAATCCAGATCAAAAACAACGTGGTCATGAAAGGCTTCCACACCGACCACACATCCGCATCGATGGGCTACTCCATCATCGAGAAGCGCTCCAAACTCAAAGAGGAATACGCCGGCCTCCCGCAGGAGAAACTCTGCGAGATCAAAGACCGCGGCGAAGAGATCACCCGCATCCTCGACATCCCGCTCGTCGCGTTCCTCGGTGACACACTCCCCGGCCCCTGGCTCGTGCGCGACGACGTGCGCACCGCAAAGATTGTCATCTGCGAGTGCACCTTCCTCGAACCCGATCACAAAGACCGCGCCGTCATCGGCAAGCACATCCACATCGACGACATCGCCGAGTGGCTCCCCGTGCTCGAAGCGGAGATGCTCGTGCTGACACACGTCTCGCGCCGAACCAACATGAGCTTCGCGCGCAAACGTCTCCGCGAAGTCATCGACAAGAAAGACCTCGACCGCGTGCATTTCCTGATGGATTTCAGAGAGAACCGCACCCGCTACGAGAAGCAACTCGCGCAGGCCGAAGCCGATGCCGCTGCGCTCGTTTCTCCGTAAAGTCAAGCACAATCGATCCAAACCGCGCCGCGCAGAGACACAACGTTTTGGTTGACAGCCACAACCCGCAGCCGTACCTTTGCCCCGTTGCACGCTGCCCTGGTGGGATCGGTTTGGTTCGCCGCGAGCCTTCGTGAGAAGCACTCGAAAAAGCGAAGACCGGTCAGGGACAGCCGCTTCTGTTTCGTGCGTATTTCACCTGATGCTCCCGCGCCTCAAAGGCGCGTTCTGAAAGGCCCCCGCCTCATGTCAGAGTCGGATCGAAAGATCTGGTCGGCTGTGCTCACGCACCTGCGCGAGAATAAGCCAGCGCTGTGCCGGAAGTGGTTCGAAGACATCGAACCCCTCGGCATCCAGGGCGGCGCCATGGACCTCTGCGCCAAGCAGACCGCGCACCGCGATTATCTCACCGGAAAATGCGTTGACGCCTTCAACGACGCCTTCCAGCACATCACAGGGCACCTCGTCTCCGTCCGATTCCTCGGACCAGACGATCTCGTCGCCGCGGCGCCCAAAGCCAAGGCAGCAAAGAAGGCGATCGGCGCCTCAGCAGCGGCAACCATCAGCACCCAACCACAAGATTCGGCGCCCGCCAATACCAACGGCACAACAGGCGCCGTCACAACCACAGGGCCCAAACGCCCCGTGACCATGTCGCACAGCTCCAAGCGCACCGGTGACGACCTCTCCCTCAACGCCGACTACACCTTCGAATCCTTCGTTCAGGGCCCCAACAACCGCCTCGCCCACGCCGCCGCGATGTCCATCTGCGACAAGCCGGGCCAGTCCTACAACCCCCTCTTCGTCTGGGGCAAATCAGGTCTCGGTAAAACCCACCTCCTCCAGGCGATCTGCCAGCGGATCCTCGAAACAACCCCAGGCGCCACAATCCTTTACATCTCGTGTGAAGGCTTCATCACCCGCTTTCTCGAGGCCGTGCACCTCGGTCAGATGGACAGCTTCAGGCACAAGTTCCGCGACGTCGATGTCCTCGTTGTCGATGACATCCACTTCCTCACGAACCGCGAACGCACACAGGAAGAATTCTTCCACACCTTCAACGACCTCCACCTCGCCCAGAAGCAGATCATCCTCTCTTCCGACCGCGAGCCCAACGAGATCCCAGGCCTCGAAGAACGCCTCGTCAGCCGCTTCGCCGCCGGTCTCGTCGCACCGATCGACCCGCCGGACTACGAAACACGCATCGAGATCGTCCGCAACAAGGCCCAGATGCGGGGCGCCAACCTCCCCAACGAGGTCGCCGCTTTCATCGCCTCACGCATCGACAGCGACGTCAGAGCCCTCGAAGGCGCCATCACCCGCATCCAGGTGCAGGCCTCCACCGATCACCAGAAGATCGACCTCGCGCTCGCCAGAGAAGCCCTCGGCGCCACCCCCATCAAGCAGCCAGCGCCGGGCGCCGGGATCACCATCCAGGCCATCGTTGACGCCGTCACCGCCCACTTCAACGTGACCCTCGCCGCGCTCCAGTCCAAACGCCGACAGCGCTCCATCGCCGAGCCGAGGCAGGTCTGCATGTTCCTCGCACGCGAGTACACCCGCTTCTCCCTCGAAGAGATCGGCGGCTACTTCGGCGGCCGCGACCACACCACGGTCCTCCACGCCGTCAGGGCCATCACCAAGCGCCGCGAGACCGACGAGAACCTCGCCGCAGCCGTGGACCACATCCAGCGCCAGCTCAACGGCGACATCTAAACCAATCCAAACGCCCGGGATGAGGCCGTCGAAGATCCGCCGAGGCGGAAATCCCAGGATCCGAATAGCCAAGAATCCCCGTGCCACGACCCACGCTCCGCTGGGTCGTGCTTCTTCACACCATCACCCCACAATTTCGCACACAACCACCGACAGCGCCATCACTTCCGACGATCCCCACACCGGTGATCAACCAGTACAGAACCTGTCGCCAGCGCTCGCCCGGCGCCCCTATCTGCCGACACCACACCAACCGACAACCGCCCAAGCCAACACCAAGCGCCAACGCGTCCTCGCAACCGACACAGCCCCGACAGGTTTTCAGGTGTGATCCGAGCGATACAAGCCGAGCCAGAGCAACCGATTACAGCTCTGCCTGCGAAGCTGTCCACACGCCGACAACCGTTACTACGGTGATGATGACTGGTATATCTTCTTCTAGTAATAAAGAGCCGAGCACGAACCGCAACGCAAGAATCCACCCTGATCGAGCCGAACTTAGAGCAGCACGACCGGTATGATTTGGTTCACGCCCCCTCACCCCACGCCGGGATGAGGCCTTGCGAACCCCAGGATTCCCCTGAGTTCCCCAGAAAGCCCCACCAATGCCCGATCCACTCGCCTCGCAGTCCAACCCGCAGCCCACCAACCCGGAAGAGGCCGTCGCGCAGGTCCGCGAGGCCTTCGAAAAGCTCCGCGTCGAGACCGCCAAGGTCATTGTGGGGCAGGACGAGGTCGTCGAGCAGCTCCTGATCTCGATGTTCTGCCGGGGGCACGCCCTGGTCGTGGGCGTCCCGGGCCTGGCGAAGACCCTCCTGATCTCGACCCTCGCGCGGACCCTCTCGCTGGGATTCAGCCGGATTCAGTTCACCCCCGACCTGATGCCCAGCGACATCACCGGGACCGAGGTCATCGAGGAAGACAAAACCACCGGCGTCCGCGAGCTCCGCTTCGTCAAGGGCCCGATCTTCGCCAACGTGATCCTCGCCGACGAGATCAACCGCACACCCCCCAAGACCCAGGCCGCGCTGCTCGAGGCGATGCAGGAGCGCCAGGTCACCACCGGTGGCATGCAGCACAAGCTCCCCTCGCCGTTCTTCGTCCTCGCGACGCAGAACCCGATCGAGCAGGAAGGCACGTACCCGCTCCCCGAGGCCCAGCTCGACCGCTTCATGTTCAACATCAAGATCGACTACCCGACCCAATCGGAAGAGCTCGAGATCATCCGCCGCACGACGGTGAAAGAGGAAGCCAGCGTCTCGACCGTCCTCACCGGTGAAGACGTCCTCCGCGTGCAGGACCTGATCCGCCAGACCCCCGTCGCGGACCACGTCATCGAGTACGCCCTCCGCCTCGTGCGCGCGACGAGGATCAAAGAGCACTCCCCCGAGAACCCCAAGCCGCAGATCGTCCAGGACTACCTCGCCTGGGGCGCCGGCCCCCGCGCCAGCCAGAACCTGATCCTCGGCGCCAAAGCCCACGCTATCCTCAGCGGCTCAACCCACGTCGCCCCCGAGCACATCAAGGCCGTCGCGATGCCCGTCCTGCGCCACCGGCTGATCACGAACTTCAACGCCGAAGCCGACGGCGTAACCACCGACGATGTGATCAACACCCTGCTCAAAGAGATCAGCATCGAAGGCGGCAGCGCAGCCGACAAGAAGCGGCTCGACGCGGTGACGAACTGATCCGATCACGCCTGCAGAACTACCGATTCAACTCAACCCGCGTGATGCCGGTCAGACCGATGACCGAGATCCAGGCGTCCCTGCCGGCCTGCGCCGGGACAAAGTCGATGGACTGGAACCCGTACTCCAGGCTTTTCGAAGCGAGCAGATCGCCCTCCGAATCGAGCACCAGCAGCAGACTCCCAGAGTCTTCGATCCCTGCGCCAGACGACATGCTGAACCCGGCGATGATCTCATCGTGCCCATCGCCACTCAGATCGCCCAGCGCAAAGGTTTTGTTCGCGTCGTGGGCGTAGATCGTTTGTCCGTTCGGCGAACGCAACGTCCGCATCCACAGTTTCGATCCGTCGTCTCGGAACGCGCCGATCGTCTCTCTTGAAGTCGAGCCAAACGGTGATCGCATCGACATAACCACGACCCAGCCGTCCCCTTGGACGCCAGTCATCCTGCCGAACGCCATGATTGACACGTTCCGGCGCTCCACGGTTTCCAACTGAATAGTCCGGGCCTTCCTGTCAACGCCATCGACAACAATCAACCCACCGCTGCTGGTGCCCGAGACAACATCCAGAACGCCGTCTCCATCCGCGTCCAGCACCCTCGACGGAGCCCCGTAAGGCGGCGGAGAGAATCGGCCCCAGCGGCTCACCGTCTTGCCCCGGAGCCGGTCGGCATCAACCTCGATCAATTCAAGCGTTGGTGCAACCATCTCCTGCTCGATACGGGCCGCACGCATGCGATCACGCCTCTCCTTCACCACCCCCGGGTCGTACAGCCGCCCGCCCTCGAGCAGTGTCGCGACCGAATCAACAATTGAATCACCCTGAATCTCGGACAGCGTTTCGTGCGCCGCCTGCACTACACCCTCCTGATCGATCACGAGCAACGCCGGCCGCATCTGCACATGGAACTCCGTCGCGCCGCTCATTGTGAGGTCGGTCAGCACCGGGATCGAAAACGCATCCGCATCAACCGGTTTGTTGTTCCCGAAGGCGAACGATGACATCCCGCTGACCATGGCGGCCGCCTTCACCGGCATCCCGTCAAAGGCCTCGCTCAGACCCTCCACCTCGAGCAACCACGGGTTGAGGTTGGATTCCCCCATCGCCGGCCCGACGATCAGCA
>JAJDDA010000235.1 GCA_029260535.1 Phycisphaerales bacterium
CTTGTCCTGCTCGCTCCCCGAAAAGAGGAACGCGCCGGCCAGGTCCCGCGCCTGCTGCTCGCTCAGCTCGACCTCGCCCTCGGTGTTGCGCTTCACCTCGCGCTGGATGTACCGGTACACCGACAGCTCCGGGTTCACGCCCTCGCTCGTCTGCTTGAAGTGCCCAACGAACACATTCGACCCGATCTTTGTGAAGCCCTCGTCCGGCTTCTGCTCACCGAGCATGCATCGCGCCAGCGTCGACTTGCCCGCGCCGTTGGGACCGATGATCCCCCACCGCTCGCCTCGGCTGATCGTGATGTCGAGATCGTGGTACAGCACCTTCTGCGACGCGTCGCCCTCGATCTGCTCACCGGTCTCGTGATCGACGTTGTCGTACCGCTTGCCGAGCTGCCGCGACGTGATGACCTGATCACCGGATCTGGGCGCCTTGGGGAGCGAGAGCCGCAGCGTGCTTAATTCCATCGGTTTCTCGAGCGCCATCTCTTTCTCGCGGTCGAGCTTGAGCTGCCTCCCGCGAGCTTCTTTGGCGCGCTGGCCGGTCTTGTACTTGCGGATGTACTCTTCCTGCTGCTTGAATTTCGTCTGCTGTTTCGCGAACGATCGCGACTGCGTGAGCCTCCGCTGGGCGCGGATCTCGCGGAACGCGTTGTACGACCCCGGGTAATCGATCAGCCGCGCGAACTCCACCTCGATGATCCGGTGCACGACGTTGTTGAGCAGGTACCGGTCGTGGCTCACCATGAGCACCGCGCCCCGGAATTCATCCCGCAGGTACGTCTCCAGCCACAGGCACCCGTCAATATCCAGGTGGTTCGTCGGCTCGTCGAGCAGGATCGCGTCGGGCGATTCGAGCAGCAGCTTCGCCAGCGACAGCCTTGCTTTCTGACCGCCCGATAGATCTTCGCACTTGATCGCGAACTGCGCGTCGGTGAATCCCAACCCGTGCAGCGTCGCATCGATTTTGTGATCGATCGCGTACCCGCCCTCGGCCTCGATCAGCGCCTCGATCCTCGACTGGTCCATGAGCAACTTCTCGAGCGCGGCGCCCTCGGCGGTCGCCATCTCATCGAAGATCCCGTTCAGTTTCGTGTGCAGACGGTGCAGCTCCGCGAACGCGCCTTCGGCGGATTCGCGCAGAGTCTCTTCGGGATTCAGCTCGGGATCCTGCCTGAGATACCCAATCCGCTTGCCCTTCTGGATGTTGATATCACCACCGTCGGGCTTGAGCGCCCCGGCGATCGCCTTGAGCAGCGTGGACTTCCCGCCGCCGTTACGCCCCACGATCCCGATCCGCTCGCCCGGCTCGATCGACAGCGTCACGCCGTCAAGGATGACGTCGGTCCCGTAGTGAACGCGGAGATTGGTAACGGCCAGGATGGGCATAGGGGGCGATGATACGCGCCGCGAGGCGGCCTTGGGGTCAGGCTTAAAGAATTACCCGCGCCCATTCCTCGGCGCCGCCGGGTTGCGTGTCGATTCGAGGAATCGCCCGTGCACACCCATCTGCATCCGCTCGAGGAAGTCGCACAGGTGCACGACGCATGGCGGCTGCGAATCGTCCGACCTGAGCCGGTCCATCGTCACCTGCATCGGCTCGTCGTGGTTCCGGAAGAGTGACTTGTACGCCTTGCGGAGTTGCTCGACCACGTCGACCTCCCACCCGCGCCGGAGCAGCGCCGTGGTGTTCAGTTTCCGGGGTTCCGCCGGGTTGCCCTCGTAGACGACATAAGGCGGGACATCCTTCGCGACTCTCGTTAAGCCGCCAACGAACGCGTACCGCCCGACCGTCGCGAAGTGGTGCACGCCGGCGCCGCCCGCGATGGTCACGCCGGTCTCGATCAGGCTGTGCCCGCCAAGCATCACGCTGTTAGCGATGATGACCTCATCTTCGATCACGCAATCGTGGGCGATGTGGGCGCCAACCATGAACAGGCAGTCGCTCCCAACCGTGGTCTTGCTGCCGCCGATCTCGGTGCCGCGGTGCAGCGTCGTGTGCTCGCGGATCCGGTTGCGATCGCCGACGATCAATTCCGATTCTTCGCCGTGGAATTTCAGGTCCTGCGGCTCGGCGCCGAGCACCGCGTGGGGGTACAGGACATTCTCTTTGCCGAGCGTCGTTGAGCCGTACACCGTGACGTGACCGTGCAGCACGCACCCGTCACCGATCACCGCGCCATCCTCGATGACGCAATACGGGCCGATGCGAACGCCAGCGCCGATCGAGGCGCCAGCCCCGATGACTGCGGTCGGATGGATTGTCGCGTCGCTTGCGCTCACGGCTCGGTTACTCCTGCTCGGCGTCCACCATCATAAACTTCACGAGCGCTTCTGCCGCGAGCTGCCCGCTCACGTACGCGTGGCACCGCACCTCGCCGAATCGGCTGCTCGCCCTGATGGCTTCCGTCTCGATCACCAACTGGTCCCCCGGAACAACCGGGCGCCTGATCTTCACACCGTCCAGGCTCATCAGGACCGCCACCTTGCCGGTCCGCTCGAGTTTCTGGCTGAGCATCAGCCCGGCCAGCTGACTCATCGCCTCAACGATGAGCACTCCTGGCATAATCGGCGTACCGGGGTAGTGCCCCTGGAAAAACGGTTCGTTGATCGTCACGTTCTTGACGCCAACCGCCCGGCGATCGCCCTCCATCTCCAGCACCCGGTCCACCAGCACCATCGGGTACCGGTGCGGGAGCAGGCGCAGGATCTGCCGGATGTTCATCGCCGGCTCACCGGGGGTCGATCCCGAAAGCTCGCTCGATTTGGTGACTTCGAGGATTTCCCGAGCCAGCCGGTGATTCAGGGCGTGCCCGCTCTTGCGGGCCACGATCCGCGCGTTGAGGCGCCGACCGATCAGCGAGAGATCGCCGATCATGTCCAGCAGCTTGTGCCGAGCGGGTTCGTCGGTGAACCGCAATTCATTGTCGATCGGGCCGTTCTCACCGAGGACGAGCATATCTTTCGGCGAGAGGTGCGAGAACATCCCACGATCGCGCATCGCCTCCGCCTCTTCGAGCAGCGCGAACGTCCGCGCTGGCGCGATATCCCGGATGTACGGCGAGTCGTCATCGAGCGCGAACCCCTGCAACTGGCGACCGATCGGGTTGAGGTGCCCGTAATCGAGGTCGTACAGCAGATCGAGCCCCGCGCCGGTGTTGGGCAGCGCCGCGATCATCGCGTCGCCCTCGCGCACCGTCACCGGCTCGGTCAGCGTCAGGGATCGCCTCGGGGAATCGAGATCCTCGAGCCCCACCGCCTGGATCGCATCAACGAACGGCATCGCCGAACCATCACCGCAGGGCGTCTCCTGATTGCTCAATTCGATCATCGCGTTGTCGACACCGAGACCGGCGATCGCGGACAAGCAATGCTCGACCGTTTCGACAACCGCATCGCCGAGGCGGAGGCTCGTGTGCCTGGGCGTATCGATCAGGTATTCAACAGTCGCCGGGATCGGGTCGCTGCCCTCGATATCGGTTCGGCGGAACTGCACCCCGTGATCCGCCGGCGCCGGCTTGATCGTCGCGGTCACCGGCAAGCCTGTGAACAACCCGCGCCCGGTGACCGTCGCCGGTGAGCGCAGCGTCCGCTGCTGTTCCTCAGCGATGGCGCTCACGCATCACCGCCCTTGTTGCCGCTGTTCGCCCCTGTGAACTGCCTGAGCAGCTCGGGGAGCCGCTGCGTCGCCGCGATGATCCGCATGTACTGCCGCGACGGCTGCGCCGGGATCCCCATCCAATGGGCGCCGGGAGGCACATCGTGCATCAGCGCGCTGCGCGCGCCCAATTTGGCGCCGTCGCCGATGGTCAGGTTGTCCGCGACGCCAGCGCCGCCACCGATGATCACACCGTCACCGACCGTCACCGAACCGGCGATCCCCGTGGCGCCGCAGATCACGCACGAGCGCCCGATGGTGCAGTTGTGCCCGATCTGGACCAGGTTATCGATCTTTGTTCCCGCGCCGATTGTCGTCGCGCCAAGTTTCCCGCGGTCGATCGTTGTGCACGCGCCGATCTCAACGCCGTCGCCGATCTCAACGATCCCCGCGTGCGGGACCTTCACGAGCCCCGCGCCGTCATCCGCAGGGCGGTACCCGAACCCGTCAGCGCCGATCACCACGTTGGGATGCAGTGTCACGCCGCGACCGATCACGCAGCGGTCCTCGATTACGACTCCGGCGCGAAGGTCGGTCCCGTCACCGATCCGAACACCGGCGCCGATCACCACGTTGGCATTGATCGTCACGCCGGAACCGATCACCGCGTCAGGCCCGATCCGGGCGCCAGGACCGATCACCGTATCCACGCCGACCGTCGCGCTGGGGTGCACCGTTGCGGCGTCATCAATCCCGGTCTCAGGGCCACGGTGCGGCGGGGTTGCGTGCTCAAGCACACGCACCAACGCCAGATCCGCGTCGTCGACAATCAGCAACGCCCTCGATCCCGAGTCGTGCTCCGGGATCACAACCGATCTGGAAACAATCGCTGCGGCAGCGCCGCTCGTCGACCACATCGAGGCGTACCGATCATCGCGGATAAACGTGACCGATTCACGATCACTCCGATCGAGGGTCTCGACACGGCGCAGCGGCAGATCCGCCGGACCGATCAGGTCAGCGCCGAGCATCGCCGCGAGCTCACCAGTCGTCGTGGCGAGCACGCAGCAGGAAGTCGTCGTTGCAGGCGAAACCGGCGTCACGATCAGCCGCCCGCTTTCCAGGCGTTGTTCATCGTCAGGATCAGATCAGCGGTGACGTCCAGCGATGGATCGCTGTAGAGCACCCGCCTCGAGAGGATCGCGCCGCGGACATTCCGTTCGGTGTCCGGGACGATCGCGCCGTCGCTGTCATCGGTGATGATCAGGTGGTACCCCTCGTGGCGCGCCAACTGCATCGTGGCTTCTTCGATCTTCTTGAAGATCTCGGCGTACACCTCGCCGCGACGCTGGTCGATCAACTGCGTGCTGATCTCGCCCTCGACCTCCAGGTTCAGCCGGTGGCGCATCGCCTTCTGGACGAGGTCCTTCTTCTGCGCCGCGCCGTCGGGGAGCAGGTTCAGCTCGTCGACCATGCCCTGCAGTTCGTCGCCGATCTTCTTGATCCTCGACTGCTGCTCATCGATAAAGAGTCGGAGGTCCGCTTCGCGTTCCTTCAACTCGTCGAGCCCGTTGATCACCTCGCTGATCCGGACGCTCGCGATGACCGGGGCGCTCACCGGCTCTGCGATCACCGTCGAGGTTCCAGGCCGCATCAGCCCTACCGCCAGGAACAGGATTCCGAACAGGAAGGCCCACTGCACGAGCCCCGATTGATCCAATTTACGTCGCATGGAGCGATCTCCGGCGGCCAGACAGCGCCATCCCCACGCGAGGATCGGGAGCCGACTGGGTTGATTCAGCGATCATAGCCCCCAGCCCCGGAAATCGCCGGAATCACACCCGGGAATACCGCTCAATCTGATTGATCGGAAATCGGCACAGAATGCCCATCAGAAGGGCAGATCGACGCTGAAACTGAACAGCCGCGTCTCGTCCCGGTCCTCCTTGAGGATGGGGAACCCGAAATCGAAGGCCAACGGCGCCTGCCCCAGCGCCGGGATCCGCAGCCGGAACCCGAAGCCGGTGCTCACGCGGTAGTCATCAAACCCCGGGTCATCCGTCACGGTGCCTGTATCCAGGAAGACCACGAGCGCCATGATCGGCTGCCCGGTTCTCGGATTCACCCCGAAGAGCGGGTGCTGGTACTCCGTCCCGGCGAAGAACGACCACGTCCCGCCGATCGGGTCGTTCCCGATCGTCCCGGTGTCCGCCCTGATTCCGCGTGGGGAAACCCCGCGGAAATCAAACCCTCGGAATGACCGGCCACCCAGGAAGTACCGCTCGTAGATCGGCGCTTCGTTGTCCTGCGGGATCCAGTTCGCCTTCACGTCGAACGACAGCACCGAAACGCGGCCGTCAATATCTTCCCGGATCGGGAGGAACAGCGCGTGCTCGATGCCGAGCTTTGTGAACGTGAAGTCACCAAAGATCTGCTCGACACTCAATTCTGTCCGCGCGCCGCGGTGCGGGGAAACCCGCTCGGAGAACGGCACCGTCGTCCGAGTCAACGTCGCGCCGATCCCGAGAATCACGTTCGCGTCCTCGACCTCGAACAGGTCGATCGGGGCGTCGGGCTCGATGTCGTCCAACTCCACCTGCTCGGCGCGGAACGTCATCGCTGCGATCCACCGGTCGCCAAACCGCCGGCCCATCCTCGTCGAGAAGCCGATCCGTTCCTCGTCGTAATCATCGAACCGCCGCGTCCGGAAGGCGCCGCCAACTGTCAGCGAGTTGTCCGACTCGAACAGGTAAGGCTCCGTCAGGCTCAGCGAGTACGTCTGCACCTCGGTGCCCGGCGCGAGCGTCAGGCTCATCGTCTGACCGGCGCCGCGGAACGCCTCGCCGGCGATCAGTTCATCGATCGAACCCGGGAACGCGCCGATATCGAAGTTCCGTTCCGAGATCGCGATCGTACCGATCACGCCGGCATCGCTGCTCACCGCGGCGCCAACCGAGAACCGCCCGGTTACTGTTTCTTCCACCTCGATCAGCACGTCGCGGTACCCCGGGTTGTCGGGGTCCTCGGGCTGCAATGTCGTTTTGACGCCGTGCGAGGGCGAGCCGGGACCGGGGATCCGGAAGAGCCTCCCGGCGATCAGCCGGTCGCGCGTCGCGTTGATGTCCGCTCGATCGAGGGGCCGATCCGGGAGCATCCGCGCCTGCCGAAGGATCACGTCGCGCTTGGTGATGCTGTTGCCCTGAACGATGACCTCACCGGTGCGGAACCGATCACCCTCGCGGACGCTGATCTCAAGATCAACCTCCGGGGAATCCACCGCCCGCCGCTCACGCGTATCAACGAAGACATTGATGTGCCCCAGCGCCCAGTACGCCTCGCGCACCGAGTCCACCGAGGAGCGGAGCTTGTCAACGCTGTACACATCGCCCGGTTTGATCCGCATCAACCCCGCCACCTGCTCGGCGGAAAGGATCAGCGGCGCCCCGGGAGTTTCGACATTGATCATCTTCACCGACCGGAGGCGGTGCCGAGGTCCCTCGTCGATCAGGAATGTCACGATCGCTTCGCGGCCGTCGCTGCTGATGAGCACCTCGCGGTCTGTGCGCACATCCAGGAACCCGTGATCCAGGTACCACCGCACGAGCGCCGCAACATCCGCATCAAGTTTCTCGTAATCCAGGGGGCCCTTCTTCAGGATCCCCGAGCGTTTGGTCGTCACCCGGCGGACCATCTGCCCGTTGGTGAACGTCTTGTTCCCGCGGAACCGGACGTCCGTCACGCGGACGCGCTGCCCCTCGCGCACGCGGAAGAGGACGACCCCGTCGAGAAGTTCTTCTTCGTCCACCGTCACCTGCGCCAGGTAATACCCGCGCCGCTGGTACAGCGATTCGATCGAGCGCCTCGCGCTGTCGATCTGGTGCTCATCGACAAAGGTCCCGGGGATCAGGTCGATCACCTCGGCGATCTCATCATCGCCGAGCTTCGTATTCCCCGACACCGCGACATCGACGATCGTCGGCGCCTCGACGAACGAGAACTCCACCACGACACCGCCGCCTTCGAGCAGGTTCGCCTCCGCAGAGACGCGGTAGAACCGCCCGAGCCTGTAGAGACGCCGGATGTCTTCGGAGACCGTGGATTCATCGAACGGATCGCCGGGTTGTGTCCTGATCTGATTCTTCGCCAGCGCCACGCTGGATTGCTCGATCACGTCAAACCGGACATCGACCACCGGACGACCGGCGTAGGGGGAAACCCTTCCAGGGTCAGCAACATCCTGAGCAAGCGCCACGCCCGCCGGGCCTGCGCCGATCAACGCGACAACCAGCACGCAGAGCATCTGCGCGTTCATCCGCCATCCGTGACTCTTCAGGGCGTATCCCACAGACACGCGACGATACTCAGGCCTCGGCAGACCCACAACCGAAGCACTGGCATAAACACGGTTTGTCCGTTTGTTTCGGCTGCATCAACCGCCTGCCGGTTACCCGGTGGTCAGTTCAGCGGTGAGATCAGCACACCGACGCGGGCGCTTGATGCCCAATCAGCGATGGGTTCGCCCCACCACAACGCCCCGGCGGCGTCGATCGATCCCTGGCCCTGTTCGGTCGGGATCGCCCCATCGGAATCGCGGAAAGTCAGTTCGACCCGGTCCGCCCCGGACTCCAGGATCGAGTTTGCGAGCCAGTTCAGCCCTGCCACTTCGCCAGGGATTTCCACGGTGCAGACCACACCATCGACCACCGTTCCGGTGTCGTCGCTGTCGGAGACCTGACCCCAGCCGACCGCGGGGCTCTCAGGACCCCCGCACGCCGCCTGCATCTCAACCGCGACCTGCTCAGGGTCCGCTGCCCAGACGCGGACGACCACGCGGTCGATCGACCGGGCGGCCTCAACAGACGAGATCGAGATCACCGGCCCCCCGGTGATCGCGCTCTCGCCAATCAGACGCTTCAGGAGCGCTCCGATGTCGCCTTCAAGCGCCATCGGTCTGATCAACATTTCGCTTTCGGGATCCACGATTGAACGTGCAGCGTCAATTCCCGGCGCCACAGCGAGCTGTGTTTCATCAATCCCCGAGGCCGCGTTGGCATCCAATCCGGCGCTTTCCCCTGCCTTGCTCGTGTCATCCCGTTCGGCCAATGCGATCGCGTCGAGCAGATCCGCGTGCGGATCCCCCGCCGCGTCGTTGCCCGAACGCTCGATCCCGGAGTCCGGTTTCACAACCGCGTGCGGCTGTGCGCCTTGCCAGACGCTCGGCCCGAACCGCACGCCGGTCACGCCGATCACACCGACAAGCAGCACGACCGCAGCAGCGGTGGCGTAGCGCCGGATCCGAAAGACCATCGGTGAAGACTCCCGTTCGGGCGCCGCCGCAAGCGTTTCCGCCTCGCTCGGACCGAGCAGCGCCGCACGCTCGACGCGTTCGAGCGCGCTCTCGGCCAGCCCCCCAGGAGCCGACTCGATCGCCCGCTTTGCCCAGGCGCCGAGCACCCCTCGATCATCGCGCATCGATGAGGCCCAGGCGCGCAGCGACGGATCCGCCGCGAACGCGGCTTCAACCATCGCCACCCGATCGTTGGGCAGCTCACCCTCGATCCAGGCGAGGATGTCGCTCTCGGTCGCCTTACCTGGCATCAGCCAACACTCCTTCCGGGATCCGCGCCGGGGTCATCCTTGCTGAACCCCTGCTCGTCCCGATCAGAACTATCCAAACCCGATCCATCCGATCCCGATCCGTCCTTCTCAGGGCCTCTCCAGGGCCCGGTCCTGTGCCCACCCGTCGCTGACGCTGGGTCGCCAGAGTATTGCCCCTCTGACTGGGCCTCCTCCATCGCTTCGCGAAGAGCGGCCCTTGCCCGGAACAACCTGCTCTTGACCGTCCCCACCGGCACCCCCAGGGCGTCGGCGATCCGCGAGTAATCCAGACCCCGGACGTCCCGGAGGCTCAGCAAAACCCGCTGGTCAGGGTCGATCTGGGCCATCGCCCGATCCAGACATTCCAGCGTCTCGTCGGATTCGATGCGCAACCCCGGCTCCGGTTCCCGCCCGGCGAGGGTTTGAACGATGCTCGAGCCGGAAAAATCGGCGCCGGCCCCCTGACCCGACCCCCGCCCCGCCGGGGCGTCCAGGCTGGCGTGTTTTCTCAGGCGTTGCTTGCGGAGATGGCTCAAACAGGCATTGATCGCGATCCTCGTGACCCAGGTGCTGAACCGGGACCGCCCGTCGAACGAATCCAGCGCCTGGATCGCCTTCACCAGCGCGTCCTGGGTGATATCCCGGGCCGTCTCCCGATCCCCCAGCGTCCGAAGGCACACCGCAAAGAGCATCGCCTCGTGCTTGGTGAGCAGATCCCCCATCGCCACGCGATCGCCGCTCCTGGCGCGCTCAACCAGCAGCGCATCAGGGTCCACGATCGGGCCTGAGCCCCCCGCAGGGCCGCCGGATTGACTGGATTGATCACCCAACGCTTTTCTGTTCCTCCCAGGAACCGCCCCTTCGCCTTCTCACCTCGACCCGGCTCAGGGCGATACGATCGGGCGCGTTCTTCCGTTCATCCGACCCTAGCACGCCTCGACGCGCCGTGCGATCCACAATCGCCGATCATTCACTGATCCAGCGGGCAGTCTTACGCCAATGCCATCATCCCAAACCTCATCGATGTCCGGGTACGTCTCACCGCTGACAACCCGCAACGCCTCACCAGAGATGCAGGCGATCTGGTCACCCAGGCGAAAATTCGAGACCTGGCGCAAACTCTGGCTCGCTCTCGCTGAAGCCGAGCACGAGCTGGGCCTGCCGATCACCGAGACCCAACTCAACCAACTCCGCGACAACCAGCACATCACCGACGACGACATCAGCCGCGCCAACGAGCACGAGCGCCGGCTCCGCCACGACGTCATGGCGCACGTCCACGCGCTCGGCGACGTCGCGCCGGACGCTCGCCCCATCATCCATCTGGGCGCGACCAGCCAGTACGTCAACTGCAACACCGAGCTGCTGCTGCTGCGTGATTCGCTCAACCTCGTCGCGATCAAGATCGCCCGCACCATCGACGCGCTGTCCGACTTTGCCGTCACCCACCGCGACATGCCGGTCCTCGCGTTCACGCACTTCCAGCCGGCGCAGCCGACCACGCTCGGCAAGCGCGCCGCCAACTGGGCGTACGACCTCGCGCTCACCCTCGAACGCATCGAGCACACCAAAGACTCGATCCGCCTCCGCGGCGTCAAGGGCGCGACGGGAACGCAGGCCTCATTCCTCGAACTCTTCGAGGGCAACGAGGCCAAGGTCGAGTACCTCGACGAACTGGTCACCGCCAAGCTGGGGTTCGACCCTTCGATGCGTTTGGCGCTCACCGGGCAGACCTACCCGCGCGTCGTCGATGCGTTCATCCTCTCGGATCTCGCCTCCGTCGCCGCGGTCATCCACAAGGTGTGCAACGACGTCCGATTGATGGCGAGCCGAAAAGAGATCGACGAGCCCTTCGCCGATTCGCAGATCGGATCCTCCGCGATGCCGTACAAGCGCAACCCGATGCGCTGCGAGCGCGCGACAGGCCTGTGCCGATTCGTCATGTCGCTCACGCACAACGCCTACGACACCTGCGCCACACAGTGGCTCGAGCGCACGCTCGACGATTCCGCCAACCGGCGCCTGTCGCTCCCCGAATCCTTCCTCGCCCTCGACGGCGCCCTCGACCTCCTCCACAACGTCGCGGGGGGCTTCGACGTCCACGCCGCGACGATCCGCGCCAACCTGATGGCGGAGCTCCCCTTCCTCGCGACCGAGAACTGCATGATGGCCGCGGTCAAGCTCGGTCGCGATCGGCAGGATGTCCACGAGGCGATCCGCACGCACAGCCAGGCCGCCGCAGCGCAGGTGAAAGACAACGGCAAACCGAACGACCTGATCGATCGCCTCCGGAATGAGCCGTTGATGGAGGGCGTCGACCTCGACGACCTGCTCGACCCGATGAAATACGTCGGGCTCGCACCGAGGCAGGTCGACCGCTTCATCACCGAGATCGCAACCCCGATCCGCAATCGGCACCGCAAGGATCTCGCCCCGGCCAACGAGCCGAGCGTGTAAGTTCCCCACCAATGCCCGAATGGATCCCACATTTCATCTACTTCGCGCTCGGCGTCGTCCTGCTCGTCGCGGGCGGTGATTCGCTCGTCCGAGGCGCCGTCACGCTCGCGACGCGCCTGGGCATCTCCCCGCTGATCGTGGGGCTCACCGTCGTCGCCTTCGGCACCTCCGCGCCGGAACTCGCCCTCAACGTCGCCGCCGCCTACAGCGACAACACCGCGCTCAGCTTCGGCAACATCATCGGGTCCAACATCGCCAACATCGGGCTCATCCTCGGCATCTGCGCCGTCGTCAAGCCGATGACCGTCAACGCGCAGCTCGTCCGCCGCGAGATGCCGATCATGCTCGCCGCCACCGCGCTGCTCATCGGTCTCTTCATATTCCAGCCGCACGCCGTCGGCGACGCTGCCGGAATCTCCCGCCTCGACTCGATTATTCTCCTTGTCGGGTTCGTCCTGTTCATGCTCAGCATGATCCGCGCCGCGAAGCAGAGCGAAACCCGACCCAACAACGAGTTCATCGACGACGCCACCGCCGTCTCGATGCAGGGCAAATCCAGGTCCATGCTGCTCGGCTGGGTCTTCACACTCGTAGGACTGGCACTGCTCGTCGGAGGCGGCAAACTCGCCGAGGTCGGCGCCGCCGGGATCGCCTCCACGATGGGGCTGTCCGACGAACTCATCGGGCTAACCGTCGTCGCCGTCGCGACGAGCCTCCCGGAACTCGCCGCGTCATTGATGGCGGTTCGCAGGGGCCACACCGACCTCGCCGTCGGAAATGTCGTGGGATCGAACATCTTCAACATCCTGCTCGTGATGGGCGCGACCGGGATCGTCCGCCCTGTCGCGGCGCCGGAGGGCGCACTCTTCGCGATGCTCGCGATGGCGCTGCTGAGCCTGCTGCTCATCCCGATGAGCTACACCAAAGCCCGGCACATCAGCCGATTCGAGGGCGCCGTCCTGCTGAGCCTCTACGCCGGAACGATCGCCTGGAGCGTGCGCGAGGCGATCTCGTAATCGACACGCACTCCCTCACGCCCGGGATGAGCCCCGCGAATCCCGGGATTTTCAGAACCTGACCAATCTCGCAGGAACTCCTAACCTCCTCGCGCATCGAACCCACCACGAGCGATCCGGTAGGGGGCGTGACCAAACGCAATTCGTTCCCGGCAATAAAAAACCGCCCGCGAATCTCAAGATCCGCAGGCGGCAAACGCCGATCGGGTGTCTGCAATGAACAAAGGTGGGGTGCAGTTCCCTCTTACCCGTCCGCCGACTTTCGTCGGATGAACAAGAACGCCCCAGTGTGCAGCGCCCGATGACGCAATCACGCCCCCGCCGATCGCTCGGCGAAAGCACTATTGAGTTTTCATTTCAGATTGATCCCGCCTTGGCGCCGTGCGAGCGCATGCGATCTCTCTGACTCCTGCCAAGCCGATCGCCAGTGAATCTCAGAGCTACCGCGCCGCGTTGTTTGCAAACAACGCGCAGACGATAAGCCGAGGTCTGGTACCGGCTCTCTCCTTCTCTTTCGCCAGAGCGGCCCTGTGCAAGAGCGCCCGACGCTGTAAACACCATACAGCAAGCATCAGACGAATGCAAGCGCAGAATCTGCGGAATTATGAGACACGTCAGGAATCCACCGCCAGCACACACAACCGCTCTGTAGATGTCGATTCTGAGCGATGCGAAGGCTGGTGTATAAAACGTCGAGCACCCGCTAAGGCACCTGCACCAACTGGCTCCCCTGCTCCCGCGTCCGACCCAGCGTCGTCTCCCGGATCGCCATCCCGTTGAACAGGTTCAGCGGATGCCGCTGCCGCATCGCCGTCAGTTCCGCGCTCTCCAGGCCCGCCTCGACATCGACATCGTCCTCGCCGAAGACGCCGATCGTCACCATGCTCTTGGTCGGCCCGTGGTAATAGAACGCCAGCTCGCCGTCCTGCCTGTAGATGTACGCCGCCTCTTCCGCCGCACGCATCGACTCGCCCCGGTCCCGGGTCTCGTACACCGCGACCTGCAGCGTGTAGAGCGCCTCGCGCCCGAAGATCTCCTTGGCGCGCTTGAGGTTGATCTCGGGGCGACCACCGATCGCGCCACCAACCGGCGGCGCCAGGAACGCCCGCCCGAACGGCTTGATCCCGTTCCGCTCGTAGTTGCGGAACCGTCGGAGGTCCGCGACTGCTTGTGGATCGTTCTCCGACGAGTACCGACCCGACGCGACAAACGAACCCCGCTTGCGGTGCTCAACGAACAACCCGTTGAACCCCGACCCGACCTGAATCGCAGGCAACGCCGCCACCGCGTCCTGCCGAGCGCTCGGGCCGTTGAACGTCGCCAACGCGATCGTCCAACCGCTCTGCGTCGCGGCCGAACGCTCTGGCGAGTCAAAGACCCCAGCCGAACTGCGATCGGTGACTCCAGACGAAGCCCTCGGCGTCGATTCACACCCAGGCGAAGAAGCCAGGACCATCGCCATCGCTGACGGGATCACCGAGAAGGAAAAGACCCGCCGAACCCAAATGAAAATATTTTTTCGCATCCGTCGCTCCACGAAACGCCTTGAAAACCGCGTTTTTGACTACCCAAACATATCCTGAACTTTACTGGGGGTCCCCCCAGCCACTCAGGCTTGATGTTATCGGGTCCAAACCTAGCGATAATCAGCATTTACGTCCATATAAGCCGTTTTCCAAAGTTCAAGCGCATCATCCTACTTGGACCGATACTTCTATTGGGCCAAGGGAGTTCCCTGAAACTTCCCGCCGGTCCAACCGTCCAACACCGTAGCCGACTCTGGACCTTACAGAGGCCGGCCTAACATTCCTTCTCCGATTCATTACCAGCCGAGCAAAGGTCCACACCGCATGGAGATCTCGCAGCTCAATCCGATCAATCCCCGCCAGCAGGTCGGCGCCCGTAACGGCGTCGCCAGGCCAGCGACCGATTCCCCCCGCATCAACCGGGGCGGGGATCAAGTCGAGTTGTCCGATCGCGCGGTGCTCCTGAGCAGGCTGAGGGAGATGCCTCAAGTGCGACAGGGCCTCATCGATCAGGTTCGTGCCGCCATTGAGCGGGGCGAGTACGACACCCCCGAAAAACTCGACGCCGCCATCGAAAAAATGGTCACCGACCAGTCCTGACCGCCGCTTCCTCGTGGTGATCCCCAATCCTCAAAACCCGCTCAGCGTTGCAATCAGTCTGTCCTGGTGTCCAGGCGCAGCGTCGACGTCAGCAGCGCCCCGTCACCCCGGACAAACGTCGCGCTAAGCACCGCCGAGGGATCATTCGAGACCCACGCCGGCAAGTCCTGCAGCCGCAGGAGATACGTCTGCGTCACGCGATCGAACCGCGCGGAATTCGTCGCCGGATCGCGCAGATCGACCTCCCACCGCACCGCGCTCTCCATATCACCCTCGCGCAGCCCCGATCGCCGCAGTTCCATCCGGAAGATCCCGAGCGACTTGGCCGTATCCCCCCACGCGTCGATGATCTCCGCATGCGCATGGAGGACCACATTGCCCTTGTCCCCGCGCTGAATAAACCGCGTCAACGGGTGCAGCCGCATCTGCGCCGCATCAAACGGGCAATCCGAATCCACCATCAGACCCCGCGGCTCATGGAACCCCTTGGATTTCACGCACCCAGCCGACGCGATCGCAACACCAATCAGCAACGCCGAACCGATCGCGAGCCGTCCGATCGATCCCCAGATAGAGCCAAAGTTGGTCTGCATCGCCCGAGTGTACCCAGAACCGGTGCGCTTCAACCCGCAACGCTGCCCCGATCACGATCCAGCGGCGCCGGGTGCAGCACCCGCTCGAGCAACCCGGCCAATCCTCGCTGGCTGTGCTCAAGCCCTGTCACAGCCTTGGTGTTCTCCGACACCACCCCGAGCAACTGCCCCAGCTCCATCCGCTGCTGCAGAACCCGCTCGTGCGCCTCGCTCAACTGCCGATCCCGCGCCGTTGACTGGCGCCGCTCGACCATCCAGATCATCGCGAT
>JAJDDA010000236.1 GCA_029260535.1 Phycisphaerales bacterium
ATCGGCGCCGGCGGTGTCCATTCTTGTTCAGCGCCGAGCACCGTAATCGCCAACCCGCCGATGGCGCCCGGGCTGCCGGTGCGCGCGGTCTCACCGATCCACGAACCGCCCTCCTCGGATGTGCCCAGCGACACCTTAAACGCGCGGAACGGCGCCGGGCCGTCATCGGAAATGTCCGCGACCTCCCTGGTGTTCTCCCACCGATCAAGAACGCTGATACGCAAGTCGCCGAGCCGCACGGGACCCGACAGGCTCTCGTCGTCATCGACGGACGCGACCACCCTGAATTCATCTCCGAACTGTTCAACGAGTTCGAGCCTCGGCGTGTTGAACTCGATCTCGCCGGCGCTGGCGCCCTCGCGCAGCGTGATCCGGCCCTCGACACGGGCAAACAACGACCAGAACCCGCCGACGATCAGGATGAGCAGGCCGGCATGCACCGTGATGAACCCGACATGGCGTCGTTTCCACGGGTAGCGCGTAATGACCGAGGCGATCAGGCTCAGCGCGACCAACCCCATCAGCCCGATGAACCAACCCGTCCCGTACACAAACCGCGCAGCGGTTGCAGCGCCCAGAGTCGAATCGAGCCAGGCGCCGATGCTCATCGCGATCGCGACAAGGACCATGACCGGGATCGCGAAGCGGAGGCTCCCCGCCGCGAGGGCGAACCGGCCGAAGCCCGATCGCCGCCAGTTCGGATTGGCGCTCATGCCGAGCCCGCCGTGTTGCTCAGTTCAATACAGAACGTCGCGCCATCGCCAGGCTCGCTCTTCAAGGTAAGACGACCGCCCTGCTCCGCGACAAGATCTCTGCTGATCGGCAGCCCCAGGCCGGTCCCGTGCCCGATCGGTTTGCTGGTGATAAAGGGCTGAAAAATTCGCTCCTGGTCCTCGCGCGCGATCCCGTGCCCGTTGTCACGAATCAGGATCCAGCAGCCCTCATTGGATTTTTCGGTGCGGATCTCGATCCGAGGGGTCTCGGCGCCCTCCACCGCATCCGAGGCATTGATGAGCAGGTTCATCAGCGCCTGCTGGATCGCGCGGGGCGCGACGGTCACTTTGCCAATCGTGTCGTCGAGCTGACAGATGACGTCGATCGAGCGCAGCCGGTGGTCGTACCGCATGATCTGCAGGGTCTCTCGGACAAGCTCGTTGATGTCCACCGGCTCGGGCTTGCCGAGGTCCGGGCGGCCGAGCGATGTCATCTGGCGGAGCGTCTCTGCGATCCGTGCGACCTGCTCCCGGAGCTGCTTGACCGCATCGGGGCGGATCTTCTCGGGCGAACGCTCCATGAGCTGGAGCAGCCCGTCCATTCCCGCGAGCGGGTTCGAGATCTCGTGCGCCACACCCGCGGCGAGCTGCCCGATCGACACCAGCTTTTCGAGCTGGAGCATGTTCAATTCCTGCGCCACCTGACGCTTGGTAATCTCGGCGATGTGTCGTTCCTGTTCGGACAGCGCTCGCTCATGCTCCCGCAGCGCCATAGCGATTCGGCTGACGAGGTACACCGTAAACAACAACAGCATCACCCAACCGGAAGCAACAAGCAGCTCATCCCGTGTCGAGGGCAGCGTTCCCATGATCGCCGATGCGCCGATCATCATCGCGACAGCGAGAATCGCGGCGCCGAACGCATGCAGCCGAGGCAGGAAGATGCTCGCAAAGAACATGTGGAAGACAAAGAAGCCGAGCAGCGGGCTGGTCAACCTCCCGGTCATGGTGACAATCGCGGTCAGCGCCAGCAGGTCGACGATCAACTGCGACCAGACGACCAGCGTCTTCCACCGCGCGGATATACTTGTCGATGCGACCTTGCGAGCAGCGAACACCAAAGCGCCGTTGAAGACCAGCAGCGCGCCACCGATGCTGGCGATAACACCGAACGGCTGGCCATACACCCCGAAATACGATTGCAACCAATCCAACCCGATGATCGCCAGCGCCGCGAGCCAGCGGAGGTTCAGAAACCACGCGAGTTTCCGGCGGAACAGCGGCAGAAAAAGGCTGTCGTAGTCGTCACGCATCAACGCCCGGCTCCGACTGGTCCGTGACCCTGCTCGACATCCTTGGATTCATCTGCTTCCTGCCCGACGGTCTCGGTGCATCTCGGCAGGTCAAGCATCGATGTGCCGCGGACATACTCGGTGACGACGATGCGCTTGAAATCCTTCAAGGACGCCACCGTTGAGGCCATCCGACGCAGGTTGTCGTGGATCTGCGTCAGCCGTTCGGCCATGGCGCGATCCCCCGCGGTGCGGCGGTCGAGGTACCCGAGCTGGAGTTCGATGGTGCTGATCACATTGTTCAGTTCATGATTGAGGCTCACACCGAGCTGCCGGAGTGTCTCCATCCGGCGCTGATCATTCAATTCGAGTTGCTCCGCGAGGAGGTTGTACGCCTCGGCGAGTTGGCCGAACTCGCCCCCGCTCGATAAATCCACGCGGTGCCCGAACCGCTCCTTTGCCAGCTCCCGGCTGCCCTCGACGAGCGCCTCGACCGGCCGGAGGATCATCGCCCCTGTTCGGAGCATCGTCAGCAGCGTGATGTTCAGGATGACCAGCCAGACGACCGTGATCCCGATGATCAACCGGCGCAACCGCCCGGTGATCACCACCTGATTCTCGGCGGCATGAGCGCTGGTGACCCGGCGCAATCCGGCGATCTCGGATTCCAATCCAGGCCCGGGCTGGTCGATCATCGCCCCGACTCGCTCCAGCTGCAGTCGAGCCGCCACATCGGAATCGATGCATTCGTGAATCGTCAACGCACCGAATGCGGTCTGGATTTCTTCGGTTGAGCCGGAGAGATCAGCTCCGGATACCCCCAGCGATGCTGCGCGATCGGTAACCGATTCGGCAAAGACGTCGATTGCTGATGCAACGCTCGATGCGTCGGCGCTGGCGGTGTGGAGATCCCGCAGGACACCCTGCAGCAGCACGATCGCGGCGATCGCGCCGATGACGATCATGAATACCGGGGCGCCGAGCCTGAAAAGAAGTTGTTTCCGAAGCATCAATCCCCCTTTCTGCCGGGAGCATGCGCTCTACGCATCACCATCGCCTGCCGTTGACCTCGTCCTGTTCTTCGATATTTTTCGGGACACCGAGATCATCAAGCTTGCGGTACAGGCTCGATATCCCGATGCCCAGGTGTTTCGAGGTCTCCGCCTTGTCGTAGTTGTGCCGGCGCAGCGAATGGATGATGTGCTGCCGCTCGTACTGATGCAGAGCCTGCTTGAGGTCCTCGCTGTCAACATCATCCGCAGTCGTCTCGAACGGGAGGTCCGACACATCGATCGCCCGACCGTCGGTGAAGATCACCGCGCGCTCGATGACATTCTCCAGTTCGCGCACGTTGCCGCGCCAGTCGTGGTTAAGCATGGCCCGCATCGCGGCATCGGTGACGCCCAAAGGGCGCTTGTTCATCTGCTTGGAGTAGCTGTCGAGGAAATGGTGGATCAGCAGCGGGATGTCGTGCCTGCGTTGCCTCAGCGGGGGCAATTCAAGCCTTACAACATCAAGCCTGTACATCAGGTCCTCGCGGAACTTCCCCTCTTTATGAAGATCCCGAAGGTCCTGATTGGTTGCAGCGATGATCCGCACGTCAACCTCCCGTGGTCTCGTGTCGCCAACGGGAATAACGACCCGCTCTTCAAGAACACGCAGGAGCGAGCTCTGCACCGGGTGAGGCAGCGTCGAGATCTCGTCGAGGAAGAGCGTCCCGCCGTTGGCTGCCTCGAAGTAGCCGACCCGGTCGCGCACGGCGCCCGTGAACGCGCCCCGGCGATGTCCGAAGAGTTCGGATTCGATCAGGTTCTCCGGGATCGCGCCGCAGTTGACCGCGACGAACGGCTTGGCGCGGGTAACCCCGTTGTAGTGGATCGCTCTGGCGAACAGCTCTTTGCCTGTGCCCGAATCACCGACGATCAGCACGCTCGAACGGACCGACGAGAGCATCCGAACCGTCTCGAAGAGCTTGAGCATGATCGGCGATTCACCGATCAGATTGTGGAAGGTTCCGGACTCGGCGAGCTGCTCCGTGAACGTCCGCTGCTCCCTGCGGAGCATGCCAAACTCGATCGCACGGTTGACGCGCACCAGCACGTCTTCGAACTGCACCGGCTTGAGCAGGTAATCAACGGCGCCCCTGCGCATCGCCTCAACGGCGCTGTCGACTGTGCCGAACGCGGTCATGATCACGACCGGTGTCTGCGGCGCGATCGTCTGCGCGTGGTGGAGCAGCTCCGTGCCCTCCATCTCGGGCATCCGGATATCGGTCAGCACGAGATCGAACGCCCGATCCAGCAACCGCTCGCGCCCCTCGGCGCCGTTCTCCGCCTGGACAACCTCGAATCCCTCTTCCGTCAGCAACTCCGCGAGCGTTTCGCGCAGGAGGGGTTCATCCTCGACCAGCAGGACAGAATTGGCCATGAACGAGAGCCTCCGAAGATTGCGATCAAGGTGACTCGAGATACTGTTCCGGAATCGGCGCGTCCGGGCGCTCATAGTCCCAGTACACGTTGACGATCCACCACCGCGGCCCGTCCTTGAGCAGTTGGATGCTGTAGATCCCGCGTGAGTACGGGGTCCCGTTTTCGAAACGGCGTGATTCGTAGGTGCTCCACACCTGCGCGATGTTGCCGAAGGTCTCGACCCGCCGAGCAACCTCACCCTCGAAGTACCCACCTCGCTCAAAGTACTGCTTGTTGAACGCGATGAACTCCTCGAGTTTCATCACCCAGATCCCGGTATTCCCTTCGCCTGCCGGGCGAGCGGCGACAAGGCTGGCCAACGGCTGAAAGAGCGACCGCAGACGATCCCAATCCCGCTCGACACCCTTGGCGCCGGAGAGCGAGTCGTAGTACGCCGTGATGATCGCGTCGATGGATTCAACGTCCGAAACTTCTGCCGGCGGCGGTTCCGCAACATCGGCCCTGGGCCGCTCGATGGTATCGGGGTGACCTTGCGGGTTGGCGCCAACGGTGCTGTGGCCTTCCGGGACGCCGCCGACAGGCGGATGGCCGGGGGGCGCCGCATCGCCATGCGATTGATCGCCCAACGCAACGCCGATCGCGAGGATCAACGAAATCAAAACGACGAATGCCATTCGGCTCATGGTTTGCTTCCTGTGTTGCTGGTGCGATGCATCAGACGTTCTTTGAGGGCCTATTCTACCATATAGACAGGTGCAAGGAGCGTGCCATGGCCGAATTTCGAGGATCCTACCTATGATCCCAGAGCGGGGAACAACATCCGGTTTCGTAATCGACTCTTGTATGAGAGAATCGGCGATGCGATGTGTTCTCGTATCTGAGAGCCATCCATTCTGTTCACAGTTCGGCAGCGATTGAACGATACTCGGTAAGCAGGAAAGGCGGACCGGCCCCATGGGCAGATTCTGGAAATGGCTCTGGGCCGAGAAACGCAAGCGCCGCGGCATCGTGTTCTTCGGCGTGATCTTCTTTTTCGTCGGGAGCGTGATCAGCGTCGAGGTCACCTCGACCCCCCACTTCTGCTCCAGCTGCCACATTATGGAGACGTACTACGAGAGCTGGGAGAATAGCGCTCACCACGATGTCTCCTGCGTGAAGTGCCACATCGAACCCGGCGCGACCAGTTTCATCCACGCCAAACTCAACGGCCTCGGGCAGGTCGTCGATGACGTGCTCAGCCGCACGTCCACCAAGCCTTCCGCTTCGGTCACCGCGCTCTCGTGCACACGCTCCGGCTGCCACAGCGTGAGCACGCTCGAGGGCAAGCAGATCAGCAACGACATCTTCAAATTCCGTCACGACATGCACCTGGGCAAGGTCCACCTGGGCGTCGAGATCGCCTGCGGCACCTGCCATTCGCACGTCATGGGCGATGAGCACTTCGAGGTCAACACCAGCGTCTGCATCACCTGCCACATGATCGAGAGTGTCAACGGCGGCGTCGATTACTCCGAGGCGTCCGCCGGTGGATTGCTCCCCGGCGCGATTCACCTCGCGGTGCGAGATGGGTTCACCCGGGAGCAACTCGACGCCAACGGCCACACCGACCTCCCCCCAAGCAGCTGCACGGCTTGCCACGACGCGCCAACAGAGATCATCGAATTCCAGGGGTTCTCGGTCGATCACCGCGAGTTCCTTTCGCATGGCGCCTCGTGCGAATCCTGTCACCGCAACGCGACCGCTTCGCCGCAGCCGATCGAGGACGGCCGATGCGTGTCGTGCCATACTTACGGGATCGAGAAGACACTCCCGGTCGAAGAGATGCACCGCGTCCATGCGCTCGGCAAGCACAAGATCGAATGCTTCAGCTGCCACGGCATGGCCCGCCACGGCATCTCGGCACAGACCATGTCGCTCGAGCAGTTTGATTGCCAGCAGTGCCACCTCAATCAGCACTCCGTGCAGCGCGATGCGTACCTCCAGGCTCCGGACCTGGCGCACCCCGGTGATGTGACATTAGGCGAGAGCGCGATCAACCCGATGTTCATGGCCCACGTCGCCTGCACCGGTTGCCACGTTGCCGAGAGCACCAAGAATGACAACGCCGCCGATCAATCCCGGATTGTCACCGCCTCCGCTGAATCCTGCGACCGATGCCACAAACCCGGGATGGGCGAGCAGATGATCCCGCTGTGGCAGAGCACCACGCGGAAACTGTTCGACCAGGTGGAAGCCAAACTCGAGAGCCTCCGCGACGCCAGCCTCTCGGACTCCGGCAAGGCGCAGATCCGTGAAGCGGAGCAGCTGCTCGATCTCATCCGGATCGACGGGAGCTGGGGCGTCCACAACCCGACCTACACACAGCAATTGCTTGAACGCGCCTTGGAGCGGGTCAAGCAGGCCGAGGAAGGCAGCGTGTCGGAAGAAGGATGACCCGCCACCCGCTCATCCTGATCGTGGCCCTGTTCGCAGCGGTCACGCCTGCCGCGATGGCGCAGAACGAGCCGCCAAACACGCGGGTTCTCGATTGCATCAACGGCGGCTGCCACACGCCGATCATGAGTTACGAGGTGATGCACGGCCCGACCGCGATCGCCGCGTGCGACGCTTGTCATGAGTACGCGGACCCCGCGCAGCACACTTTCGTCAGCAAGCGCCAGGGCAGCGCCCAATGCTCGTTCTGCCATGTCGGCTCCGACACGCACGTTGGCAAATTCATCCACGAGCCCTTCGCCACCGGCGAGTGCATCTCCTGCCACAACCCGCACGGCGCGAAAGACAAGCGGTTCCTCAAGCCGGGCTCGCTCTCCGAGCAATGCCTCGAATGCCACACCGAGACCGTCAAGGGCAAGCACCTGCACACCAGCGCCGCCAACGGCGACTGCCTGGACTGCCACCTGCCGCACGGCGGTGACCACGATCACCTGCTGACATCATCGGGAGACACGCTGTGCCTGACCTGCCATGAGGAGGTCCGCGAGCGGCTCGAGAACGCACTCCTCGTCCACGAGCCGGTGACCACCGGCAACTGCATCGATTGCCACGACGCCCATGCTTCGGACATGCCGAACCAACTCATGATGCCGCCGATTGATCTGTGCATCTCGTGCCACGAGGAATTGGCGCTCGAAGCGATGGATTCCACCTACCAGCACTCCGCGGTCTTCGAGAACGACGCCTGCATGCACTGCCACCTGCCGCACGCGGCGACCCACGTGTCGCTGCTCAAGGACGACCCCGTCGCTACCTGCCTCGAGTGTCACGCCGAGCCGATCGAGTTGTCCGACGATCGAACGATCGCCTCCGTCGCAGAACTCAGCATCGACGGCATGCACGCCCACGGGCCGCTCGCCGAGCAACGATGCTCGGGCTGCCACCAATCGCACGGCGCCGAGCACCCGAAGCTGCTGGTCGCCAACTACACGAGCAATTTCTACGAGTCATTCAGCCTCGAACACTACGCGTTGTGTTTCGAGTGCCACGAGCAGGACCTCGTGCTCCACGAGTCGACAAGCGAGCACACCGGTTTCCGCAACGGCGAGAAGAACCTGCACTTCACCCACGTCAACATCGACAAAAACGGTCACTCGTGCCGATCCTGCCACTCAACGCACGTCAGCGAGTCGCCGAAGCAGATCGCCAAGACCGTCCCGTACGGGCAGTGGCAATTGCCCCTGAACTTCAAGCCGACCGCCACCGGCGGCTCGTGCAACTCCGGCTGCCACCGCGTAGCGACCTACGACCGGGTCAACGCAACGATAGGGATCCAGCCGTTGCAGCCCCTCGACGATGGCCCGGCGAGCGAGAACACAGCCCCGGACAATCCCATCAATGAACCGACGCCAGCGGACCCTGCCAGCAACCCCGGTTCCGCCGATCAATCGTCCGGGTAGCGCTGCTCCGCGCCGTGCCGTTCGTTGTGGCAGGTCAGGTAGCACTCGCCGCTGCGGTACCCCAGATCCCGGAACTCGATCCGGTTCGTGGATGGATCGGGGAACACGATCGACGTATCGAAATTGATCAGGTGCGAGTTGGCCTCATCAGAACCCTGGAGCGATGCGATCCCGTGCGCATCGTGGCAGACCGAGCATGAAGTCTTCTCATCGACGATGTGCTTTTTGTGGTAATCGAACGACTCGTCCTGCAGGATGCTGTTGCGGTCGTGACAGCTATAGCACAGCGCGTAGGCCTGGGCGCTCTCGTTGGTAAAGTCACCCGTCGCATAATTCGCCACCAGCAGCGGGCTGTGCACCGAACCGTGCAAACCGCTGGGGCCGGACCCGCTCATGCCCCCGCTGCCGTTCGACCCGTGACAATCCGAGCATCGGATGATGTCCGATTCGCTCATCCCCGGCTTGAGGCTGGGCACATCCGAGTTCCGACCGGGCGCCTGGATCGGATGGAACGAGATCGCGCTCGTCTCAAACTCGAGCCGGGTGTTGTTCTGGTTCACGACACGGGGGATCCACGGCTGCACCGGGTTCACGTCCCCGTGACACCGCAGGCAGACCTCGAACTCAAACTGCGCGACGGTCACAGGCGAACCCGACGCGTTCACACCGTCGACCAGACCGAAGTTCCCGTGCACATCCGGAGCGAGCGTCGCGACAGACGTCATCGTGTGCGGATCGTGACAATCCGTGCATGAAGCATGGTTCTCCAAAGGCGCTTCCGGGTCGACCATGCTGAAGGTCTCATGATTCGAAGGCTTGTTGATCTGCGCCAGGATATTCGCACCGCCTACGACCGAGCCGTCGTGGCACGACAGGCAGGTGTCAGCGATCGTTCCGCCGCGAAGCAGGTAGGGCCCGCTTGGAGCCGAGTGCGGCGTGTGGCAGGCGCTGCAAGACTGGTGCTCATCGATCGTTGTCGAACCCATCCGATGACACGTGACGCACAGCTGCGAACTGGTGTTGTCCATCACCAGGAACTTGCCGAACTGGTTGTTGTGCGCATCATGACACGACGAGCACTGCAACTCGCCGTTCGAATCGAGCATGACGTCGTGCGGCAGCAGCGCTGGATCGACCAGCTTCGGATCGTTCGCAGCGAGTGTCGAGTCGTAGAGGAACGAGATCGGGTGGTCATCGCGGAGGTCGGTCCCCAGCCGCCCTGGGCCGACCGGGATCATGTGGACCCCGCCCGACATCGTGATTTCCTGTGGCCTGGAATTAACAGCGCCGAGCGCGATCGTCCCGTCGTGGCACGAGAGGCACATCTTCGACATCCCCGTCGGCTGCCCCGGCTCGGCATCGAGCGCCCGGCTCGTGTAGATCGCGTAGCCGTCGATGGGCATCGCCCGGTTCCACAACGGTCGCAACGGGGTCGAGTTGTGCGGCGCATGGCAGAAGATGCACACCTGCTCCTCCGAAACGGCGCGGACCGCTCCGGTCCCGGTCGCCGAGAGATTGTGCAGGCTGTCCACGACGCTCTGCTGCTGCGCCAGGGCATCGGTGGTGATCGCCGCCAACAGGCAGGAGCCGAGGAGACCAACCGCAATGATCAGGAACACTGTTCGCATCGTTTAACCTGTTTCCTCGGGGAGGTACTCGAAGACCTGCACCCGCCGATTGTAGGAATCGGCGATCCAGACCCAACCCTTTGCATCGATAAAAAGCCCCGCCGGGAGCCAGAATTCACCCAGACCGCTCCCCTCGCTGCCGAATGTCATGAGCAGGCGCCCTTCGTCGTTGAAGACCTGCACCGCTTCGAAGTGGGCATCGACAACGTACAGGTGCCCATCCGGATCGATCCCCACACCCTTCGGCTGCGCAAAGTAACCGGGCATGTCGCCCTTGCTCCCGATTGTTGCGACGTGCTCGAGCCCCTCTCCGAAAACCTGCACGCGGAAATTCAGCGTGTCGGCCACATAGCACCGGCCGACGCGATCGAGCGCCACGTTCGTCGGGAAGTTGAACTCGCTCGGCTCCGATCCGCGGCTACCGATCCGCGCGACCTCCTCCCCATCCGGCGACAGCACCACGAGCTGATGCGCCCCGGCGTCCGTGACAAACACGCGCCCGTCGATCGGATCAACCGCGACACCAACCGGTCGATCCAGCAAATTCTCCCCAAGCGTCCCGAGCAGCACACCCTTGGAATCGAAGACAAAGAGCAACCCCGCGGCGGAGTCCGCGACCAGCAGCCGCCCCGCCGACGTGAGCGCCAACCCGACCGGCTGCATCAGCGGTGTCTCGCCCTCGGGGGTCCGCCACACCGCATACTCGCGCGTCCGGAGATTGAAGGCGTGCACCCCCTGGACCCCCGGGTCCGCCACGAAGACCCGGTCGCCGCTGTCGGTGCACACCGCCATCGGGCTGATCATGCCCTGCGCTTCCTCGCGCCCGAAGAGAAAATCACCCAGGCTCTCGAGCCCGGAACGCGCCGGCTTGAGATCACGATCACTGACCAACCGCCCGACATACGCAATCCTCGGCGTGTCCGGATCAGCCGGCCAGCGCAGATCAACCTTGTCGCGTTCGAACACAACGCCGGGGGTGGATGAGCACGCGACAAGAGCGCACGCCAGGCCGGCCATCGCCGCGGCGTTAAAACTGCCGCGTAAGACCGAACGTGATCGTCTGCGAGTCTGTCTGCGCATTATCGCTCTCCAGTGTCGAGTTCCGGATAGACAGGAACATGGTGGTTTGTCGTTTACGCCAGTTCAATTCGATTGCCTGCTCGAAGCCCTCGGTGTCACCAGCGACAGTGTCCTCCTCCAGACGGTAAAGCAGCCGAGCCCGGAGATCCAACCCCGACGTGAGCTGCTGAACACCTTCCGCAAAGACCCGATTCAGCTTGATCTCACCTCGATCGTTCCGGAAATCGAAATTCTCGTGCGAGAGGTTCATCGTCAGGTATGAATTCAAGCCGAGCCGCTGGTCGTACCGGACAGAGGCCCGCAGCGCATCAAAGGGCGAGACCGAGCTGTCGCGTTCTTCCTGCTCGACGTTGAATGTGAGCTGGCCGACCCGGTAGTCGGCGCCGTACCGGAGCATGGTCGTCTCGATGGGAAGCCGGGACCCGATGGGATCGATGGTCTGCGAAGTATCGCGGTATTCCGCGTAAGGCGAGAACCCGGTCAATGCCCCCTCATCGATGGTGTAGCGCGCCGCGAAGGCCGCCGTGTAGGTTTCGATCGTTGCCGCTTCCTCCGGCCCGAGCGAGTAGTCCACGAGCACCGTCTGATTCTCAAAGATCGATCCGGTGATAATCCGGAGCAGCTCGACCCGATCGGTGAACGCGGATGTCGAGTAGTCGAGACCATCCACATAAAAGATGCTCCCGGACAGGTCCGAGATCACGATTGAATCCTCCAGGATCGTGTTCCCGATGAGCAGCGCCGGCACGCCTGAACTCATCACACGCGGCGCATCGAAGATCCGGATGATCGACCCGCGCTCGCTCTCATCGACACGCAATCCGGCGAGCGAAGCCGATGCGTCCAGCCGACCAAACGGCACGCGCTTGGTGTATTCAAGGCCGACCTCGCCGTCGTATTCATCCCTGGTGAAATTGTCATCCGGCAGATCGATCCGGCTCGCGCCGACACTCGCGGTGGTCACGAGGCTGTCGAAGAGCTCGTGCCGGATCGTTGCCCGACCCTGCGCCAGACGCTGGACCTGCCCCGAGACCTCACGATCCTCCACCGTCAGGTTGTACCGCGTCCGGAGCGTGTCCGAGTGATTGAGCGAAAGCGTCTCGATCAGCCGCAGCGTGCTCTCTTCGAAGTCCCCCGTCTGCTCACGCACGAGCAGCGTGGACCGGAGATCGTGCTCGTCTTTCGAACCGAAGCCCCACTCGTGGGTCAGTATCCCGTTGTGCCTGGTGAAGTTCGTCTGTGAGTTGGATCGCGTTTCATCCACGAATTCCAGGTCATAATCAAGAGTGACCCGGTGACCGGGAGCCGGCGCCCAGATGCTCAGCGCTGAGATCGTGTCCTCGACACGGTCGTCATCGACGATGCCGAGCTGGTCCGAAAGATTCTCGATCCGGTGCGCGTACCGCAACGTTGTCGGAACAGTCTCCGAAAACAACTGGACCGACGCGCCGAACTCCGAGGTCTCGCTGTCGATCGAGCCGGCGAAGGCGCGATCGAGGAGCGACTCGTAGCGGCGCGCAAACACGGTTAACGGCGCAGGCCCCTTCCCCAGGATCAGCGCATTGATGTCAAATTGAGAGAACAACTCCGATTCGGTCTCGTCATGGATACCCTGCGTGTCGCTGTCGATGATGTTTTCCTCGAACCCGAGGCTCGCATCCGCGGTCAGATCAATCAGGTTCCGATGACCGATGAACAGGCGCGTCGAGATGCCGACGGTCTCTCGGAACAGCAATTCGCTGTCGGTCCTTGTCGTGGTCCCGTTCTGCTTGATCTTGTCATTCTGATACCGCGAATAGAACTCAAGCGACGACTCAAACCGATCAACTTCGAGGTCCCTGAATTGCTGACGCTGCGCGCCGACGATCACCGGGCCCTCATCGATACCCTGCGCCATCGCCTCGGTTCCAGCAACAATCGCCAGCGTTCCAGCGGCGCTGAGAACCATCGAGATTGAAGGCAGTTTTCGCACAGGCGATCAGGCCTCACCTTCGACTGCGGGTTCGGCTTCGGCCTCATCCGGAACCACAACTGGAGCAACAAAAGGCACGCTTTCAGGACGATCCTCCCGGAGCATGAACCGCTCGCGGTGCCCGTGCCCGTAATGGCACGCGAGACAGGAGACCGAAGACTCCCCATGCTCCGAAACCACATCGGTCCGCAGCACCTTCGAATCATGACACTGCGTGCAAACAATCCGTGGCTCACCCTTGAGCAGCGCCGGGAACGCCGATTCGTGCGGCACGTGGCACCACATGCAGGCGCCGAACGCCACCGGGCCGTGCATATTCCTGAATTGCTCCCTGGCGCCCTCGTGACAGTTCAAGCAGACATCCGACGAGACCGCCTCCATGTCGAAACTGTTCCCGTGACACTCGGCGCACGTCTGTTCGACGTAGGGCGTGTGCGCCGTATACGTCGGGCTCAATCGCATGATCGTGGGTGATCCGCCTGCCGATGCAGTAATCGGCAGCGCGTTCGGGTTGGGCACCCCATCAAAGAAAAAACTCAGCACGTTGTAGTGCTTCTCGATCGAACACCCGGCCCAGACAAAACCCAGCGCGAGCACTAAACCGCCAGAGAGCACGCTTCGGCTCCATCGCGGAGAGGCCACACGCCTCGGGCCGGATTCACCCAACACCGTTTCCCCCTTCAGTATCGCTGTCCTCAGCGGGAGGCGGGGGTGACTCCGGCGCCGGTTCCGGCTCCTCGATCGAGAGCAAGGGTGTCACCCCTTCATTAGGCCCGACCCCATCCGAGATTTCTGTAGATGACGCATGGATCTGTTCGACCGTCCATCCCTCACGGATCTCACCAAGGGCGTAGACCCCGACCTTGCTCGCGCCGAACTGATTCGTCACCACGATCAGGCGCCGGATCTTGAACCCGGGGTGCACCAGACCCTGGAACAGGTCAAGCCCATCATCCGTCACACAGATCCCCGCCGGGAGGTTCATCGCG
>JAJDDA010000237.1 GCA_029260535.1 Phycisphaerales bacterium
ATGATCGGGGTGTCCTGAAATGGGGCGTCGGTTGTCATGGTTGCAGCGGCCCTGTGACTGGCGGTGAGGCCGGTGTCAGGTGATCACGTAACCGTTGGCTTCGAGGATCTCGCGGGTCTCACCGATGGGGAAGTCATCAGGGAGTTCGCTCTTGTCGAGATCGATCGCGATCTTCTCGCGGAGGATCTCTTCGATCACCAGTTCGAGATCGGACCGGCCCTCGCGCTCGATCAGCGGGCGCGCGCCGTCCATCAATTCGACGAGGCGGCGTTGGATGAGGGCGCACAGCTTGAACCGGCCGCCCATCTTCTCGACAATCTCTTCGCTCTTGAGCGCTTCGATCATAGTCCTGGGTATCTCCAAAGGGGTGGCGCTGGCGTGGTCTGGGTGACCTTGTAACCCCGCTTGAGGGGCCTCAATCAGGCAGCGGCGAACCGGGTAGGGTATCCTCACAGCGAACACCGGACAACTTCACCCGGTGCAAGAGGGCAGGATCAATTGTAGACGCTCCAGAAATGGGGGCCTTGTGCCACCAGAGGGAATGTCTGCCTCGCAAGGGCGCTTGGGGCTCTTCAACCATTCATTATGACGACACCACGTTTTCAGTTCGGCGATCGGCTCCTGCACGCGGACAAGCCCGAGTGGGGGGTAGGTCAGGTTATCGGGGCGGAGGACGTCACGATCGATGGTGTCGCCGGTCAGCGGCTGAAGATCCGGTTCGAGCGGGAGGGGCTCAAGAGCCTCGCGACGCAGATCGCCAGGCTCCGGCCTGCCGAGACCCAGACCACGATTGAGCGTGCCGAGGAGGGCGTGCTCTCAGGGCTGAACCCTGAAGATTCGGACAAGGTGGCTCGGGAAGTCATGACCGCGATCCCGGAGGCGGCGAGGGATCCGTTCGCCTCGCTGACGGCGCGGTTATCGGCGACCTTCGGGCTCTACCGGTTCGAATCGAGCGGGGCGTCTCTTATCGATTGGGCCGCGGCTCAATCAGGGCTGACGGACCCCCTGAGCCGATTCAACCGCCATGAATTGGAAGAGTTCTTCAGGCGATTCTCGGTGAGCCGGGATGAGCAGCTCAAGGGGCTCATCGGTGAAGCGAAGCGGGCGGACCCTCAGGCGATCACCACAGCTGCGAAGGGCGCCCCCAAGGCCGGCGTGGAGGCCGGGCGGCGTTTTCTGGGCCGCGGCTGATCTCGGCGGCTTCCTGAGCAGGTTCTAAATCGAATTTCAGCGATGGTTCTCGGACGTGATCGGGTGTGATCTCGGGTCGCAACCGGCGCACCCGATCCAGGCTGACCGCGAACAGAGCTGATTCGTGCCTGCGGCTGGACTCACTTCGATGACGGAGCATGCTGTGGTTGTGCTCATGTGAATCAGGCAACTGACCACGGCGAGCGACAACAACTCAAGAAACGACCACTGACGGAAGGCGTGTGCGAATATGAAAGAGCAAGATTTCCAGGGCAAGCTTGATGATTTGCTCAAGCAGATCGACACCCTCCCGGAAGGGGAGCGGGAACGACTCCAGCAGCTCGCTGATGAGACGAAAGAGCGCCACGTGCGGATGCGCAAGACCGTTTCGCAGCTGCAGGAGTCGCTTGATTACTTGAGGCTGAGCGTGAAGTACCTCGTGTTTGATCTCGAGGCCACGCGGAGAGAGAACCAATACCTCAGAAAAATGATCCGTCACGCCAGTGACGGCGACCTGAACGAAGGTGCGGACTAACGCACCCTCAGAAGGCGCCTGTACACGATCGGCTGAGGGGCCGAGTGTGTACACATCGGCGCCGCCGCCGCCCGGAGCGGAGAGAGAGAGCCACCCCAGAGGGGGGATGCGATTCGCATCCCACGGGAGGACGCCCCACACGCGTTATGCTCCTAACCCAGCCAGCGGCGGACCGACGATAAGTCGATCCGCCGCTTTTTCACGCGCCGATGAAGCGAACATTGAGCAGAACTTGATGATCTCATTGGCTTTGGAGTTGACCCGGGGGACTAAGGGCGTGAGAATCGCTCCGCTGCGCCCGGACGACGGTCCGGCGGCGATGGCAACATCGCCGAGCAGCCATTGGAGAGGTGGCCGAGCGGCTGAAGGCGCCGGTTTGCTAAACCGGTGAGTCTCGAAAGGGGCTCCACGGGTTCGAATCCCGTCCTCTCCGCTTGATTGAAATAATCGCCCTTCACGCTTTGTGAGGGGCGATTTTTCATTCTAAAACAGGTTGAGTTCTACAATGAGTTCTATGAACAGCCATTTGCGCGCCTCGCCCGAGTTCCGCCATCCTCTACGCATGTGCGGTTTGCAGAGAGGGCGCACTCTCCGCATGTTCTTGGCTGTGATTAGCGGCGGGTAAACGATCGGCTATCGGGTCTTCGATTGCTCAACGGCGTGGCTCAATACCAGGGCGGGACAGTATTTTTGTTGCCTTGACTCTTCAATCGCCTCGATGATCACGCACGCCGCGCGTTGGATCCGGTCGAGGGAAGTCGTGAGCGTCTCGGTATCGCCGTTGTAGAGGCGGATGTAGTCGCTTGCCGCCGGGCCGGTAACGAGGCCGATGGCCTGGCTCACCACGAAGGCGACGGCTTCGGCCTCGGTCTCTCGCACGGTCTTGCTGGGTCGTGGGGCGTCCTTGTTCTGGTGCAGGATCTCGTGCGCCCATTCGTGGGCGAGGACGGAGAACTGCTCGGCGGGCGGCATACCGGCTCTGAGGAGGATGCTCCCGCCTTTCGAGCACCCATCAGCGCCACCGAGGTCCTGCGAAAACTCGACTGTGATGCCTGCGGAACGAGCAGCGATCAGTAGTGATCCCAAATGATCTCCCGGATCTCCGGAGACACGTGCGGGCTCCGGGAGCGGCTCCCCTTCCGTCTGGCTGATGTCGAAGACATATACGACACGAAAAAAGAGCTGTGGAGCATGGTCGTCTGGATCCTGATATGTCTGGTCCCCCCGAGGCTTGAGTTTCATTGGGGCGAAGATGGCGATGCCTTTCTCGCCGCGTTTGACGGTCCGGCCGAGCTTGCGCCAGGTGTGGAACCCGGCGACCTGCGACGCCTCGGGGCGCTGCGAAACGATCAGCATGATGTTGCTGAAACTGTATTTGTGGAACCGGCTCATGGCTTGGATGTACGCATCCAATTGGTCGCTGTTGCCGGCGTCCAGTTGTTCCGAGAGCTGGCCAAGCGCTTGCTCGGCGATTTGCTTGGCTCGCTGCGATGATGATAGCTGAGGGGGGCTGCTGCTTTGTTCTGGCATCAGCTCCTCGTGGGCATCGAACGGGCTGCGAGTGACTGTCTCCTGTTTAGTGTGTTCATCGTGATCGCTCCATTGGGTTCGTGTGTGCGATAGCTGTATCGAAGCCGACAGATAGCGCATCGGCTTGTTCGGATTGCGTCAGTCGTATCACGGCAAATATGAATCGGGCAATCACCTGTTGCCAGGTGTCGTGAAATCCATTGGTGAACGCGATGAACTGAACAGCTTGGTCACGCTAAGAATGGGCCTGAAAAAGGAGGGCTTTTCTCAATCTGAAAGGGAGGCATGGTCTATTCGTAATCGTTGAATGCCAAAGACCGGACAATAGTTGTCCGGTTAGTCACAATCCTCGTCCCCATTAGAAAAATCATCAAAGCCTCCGGTCAATTCATCGGGGACATCGATATTGCCGCGCTTGTCGCTGGGCAGCGCCACAAAAGCTGTGCTGGTGCTCTCGACGTATTTTCTGATGCGGATGCAATCCGTGACGAAATCACTCACGTTGTCTTGCCCATCGCCTGAGACTGCGAGCTCCATGACGATATCACCTTGCACGCCCATGATGATGTGAGCTCCGAGAAACAGAACTCCGCGATAGCGGATGGTCTGGGCCACCTCAGTGATTGATTCGACGAGTTGTCGCTGGTAATCGATTGATTGTGGTCTCTTGGATTCGTCGTCACACGGAAACTTCGTGTGTATGAAAACATAGTATTTACGAACTTTGGTGAGTCGATTCATCAGGACGACATGGCCGTTTGCGAGATAGCCCTTCTTCCGAAGAAGGCGCAGCATGGACTGGATTGTTTTTGGATCCTCCGTGTATTTTCTGATCGAAGGAACTTCAACGAGCGTTTTTGCTAACTGGTGAGGGTTTTGGATCAATTCGGCGATGATGCAGCGTTGGAGCGGGGTCAGATCTTTCATGGATAATTCCTCGTGTTGTAGCGGGCTTGCAGTATTCAGAACAGTTCGTGAATGCGCTTTTATTATGCGATAACGGCAGTGAGTCATTCGCACCGGAAAGCCTGTTAGGCGCATCTGTTTTGGCATTCAGTCTTAAAAAAAATCAGAATAAAATTTAGTAGCACTCGCTACAAACAGGATCACATGATCGCCTTACACGATGATTTTTGATGATCGAATCGTGAGACCGGATTGGTTAATCGCGTTTTGAGATGCAGCAGGATTGCGGCTCCATCTGCGATCAGAATCAGGTGGAACAGAAACTCATTGAGCGCTGTATCACTGTGTGTAGCCGATGCGCATTCAGCCACGCCGAGGAGTACGCGATGATCAATTCTGCGATTCAAGCCAGCTACGACGATTACAATCCCGCATCACCGATTGTTGAGATCCTGGGTCTCAGTTTGCGCCATGCTGAGATTGGGGATTTGGCCATTCCTGGAGCAACGCTTATGGATTGCGATCTGCGCAATGCGGTGCTCTTCAACAGTGATTTGCGGGGCGTGGAGTTTGTTCGCTGCAAACTTGAAGGGCTTGAGCTACGGGGCTGTCATGTTCACGGCGTTAGCGTGCGTGATGGCGACGTCCATTCCGTCCGGTTTGTTCAATGTGAAAACCGCCCGTTTCTTGGTTCAAAGACGAGGGATGTGGGCTGATGCGAAGAAATACTCAAAACAACTTGACTAAAGCGACCAAATCATGCTTCTTTATCGGCAATGGAGAGCCAGGAAGAAGAAGGTGCGGATGGCCCGCCTCTGATCGACGTGAGAGATGTGCTGCCGATGACAGAGTTCATCAGGCAGTCCAAGTCGTTTTTGACACGAATGCGGCGGGACAACCGTCCGTTGCTGATTACTTCGGCCGGGCGACCGGCGATGGTCGTGATGACGCCAGAGCGCTACGAGGCGATGGGTCAGGGGCCACGGAGTGTGTCACAAGAATCCGTCAATGCCAAGGCTCGCTCGGAACATGCCCAAGATCGTTGACCCCTCTGGGTTTACCCGTAAGGCTTCTCCATTCGTCTTCAAGCGCCTCGATGTTCGAGGCGATCTTCCGTTTCTTTTTCTTCTACTGAAGGGAGCACAGCAATGCTCAACAAACATGACCCGCGTCCCGGCTCATCGACCTCTCACCTGCCCAAGGGCTACCGAACGGATCTTTCTGGTACTGTCCGGCGCCCGGACAATTCCGCTGTGAGTTCGATCGGTGGAACGATGAAGAGCGTCCGCGGAACATGCACCATCGTGAAAAAGTAGGTCCAGAGAATACGCCCGGTTGGGGAGAAATCCCGGCCGGGCGTTTCTTTATCGCGCCGCCAAAGGGCGGTCTACATTTCCTACTACCGCCGTTCAGGGCGCTAACCCGCCCTGTTCGGCATTTTCATACTACTTCGCGGCGGCTCCTATTGCCTCCCAATTCTAGGAAATCCTACTCATGCTTCGATTGCGATCAAAAAAGCGAAGGCTATCACGACAGAGAGTTGATGTCGGGAGCGATCAACCCTTCGATCTCGACACCCAACTGATCCGATTCAACAAGCTCAATGACGGCCTCAAGGCTCGTGATCTGGTCAACAGTGTCCTGGTGTGCGCCGCGACAGGAAGCGGGAAGTCTTCATCGGTTCTCGCGTGCCTGAATATCGCCGCGATGCGTGCGGGCGCTTCGCTCCTGATCCCGACCGTCAAGCCGGACGATGTTCAGCGGTTTCTCAGGCAGGCCGAGCGCGCCGGGCGCAGCGGGGATGTCCGTGTCTTCGGTATTGGCGATACGTTCAACCCGCTCGCCTTCGAGCAGGAGCACAACAAGAGCGCGGGCGGACGGTTGGAATCACTCGTCAGCCTGATCACACTCCCGCTGGAGCGCCAGAGCCGCATGGGCACTGGGGGAGACCCGCACTGGAAGGTCGCGTCTGCAGACCTGGTGCGCGCCTTGTGTGTGATATTTGATGCCGGCGGGGTCCGGATCTCGTTCCGGTTGATCCATGAGACAATCACGTCGTTGCCGATGAGCATGGACGATGTGCACGACCCGGCGTGGCAACAGAGTTGCCCGGCGTATGGAGCGTTGCAGCACGCTATGGAGCGGGATCATACCGATGCGGAACAGGCGCAGCTCGATATGGCGGCGCGGCACCTGCTGCGCACGATCCCGAGCACGCCGCACAAAACCATGATGTCCACGGTGCAGACACTTTCGTCGAGCCTGTCCCCTCTCTTGCACGGCGAAATCGGCGCGGCGCTGAGCTCCGAAGTCGATTCCTGGGACCCAACAACCCTGATTGATGTGCCGCAGGTCACCGTGCTTGATATTCCGGTGCAAACGTGGGGTAGAGCGGGTGAGACTCTCCAGCGGCTTCTGATCACCGCGACTCAGCGCGAGATCATCCGGCGCAGACCGGATCAGATCGGCGTTCCGATGATCATGTTCTCCTGTGACGAAGCGGCCCAACTCATTGATGCTGACGATGACCTGCGATTCATGGTGACATGCCGTGATCGGCGCGCCTTTTTGGTCCTGGGGATTCAGTCCCTTTCGTCGCTGCGATTGGCGCTGGACAGCGCATCCAATGCTCGCGTCGCAGAAGCCATCTTCGGTGCGCCCGGAGTCAAATTATTCGGAGCTTCAACGGATCCAGACACAATGAGCGCGATTTCGCGAATCTTTTCAGTGGTCCCGACCCCGAAATACAGCTTCGGGACGAACAAACAGGAAGGGGGGAAGGACGGCGATAGCAAGCGCCCTGGCGGGCCGGGGCAGAGTTTTAACTACCACTCGGATCTGGCGAACGATGTCAACGGCAGTGATCTCCTCTGCCTTAAGAACGGAGGCCCGGAAAACAACTACGTCTGCGAATTTTTCTGTTCGGTCGCGGGGCGGAAATGGAACGCCTCAAAGAAGTCTTCAATCAAGGTCGCGTTTAGGCAGCGCTTCAACTAATCCCTCCCGCTGCGCCGTGCGGCGGTCTTTGCAGTTCTAGTTTCACTACATCAACTTGGAGAATTTACGATGTCTATCAGTGATCAAAACGAATCGGGCTGGGAACAAATCCAGCGGATGAACAAAACCACGAACGAAATGATGCAGGCCGCCGGCAAGGCGCCCGGTGTCATCGCTGGCCTGTGGAGGCTGGCGTTCATGTTGACCACGTTCACCGTCTTCCCGATCATCCACTACCGGATCGGCGCACGGCAAGTGCTATGGGGCTTCCCATCGTTCTTCATCCTCAACGGCGTGTCGCTCCAGTTCACCGGGGGCTACGCCGGGGCGATGGTCCAGCTGTGGGGCCTGGTTCTGCTGGCGGCGGTTCTGGGTCAGATTGTCGCGATGATCCGGCGGATCATTGTTCCCCCGCACGAAGCGATCTACAGCAGGAGCGTTGGCGAATTGGCTCCACCGCTTCGGAAGATTCTTGAAAAGGTGTTCCGCGGCTGGCTGTACCGCCCGCACGTGGACCTGATTGTCATCGTGCCGCTCGTCCTGCTGTTCTTCACGCTGGTGGTTTGGCTGGCAGAGCAGTGGGATATGGCCCAAGGGACCGAGGCGCCGGGCGGTGCCTGGATCGTCCCGCTGATCGCGACGATCGGTGTTTGCCTGCTCGGCGTGCAGATCCTCTCAGAAGAGCGCAAGGCCCGAGCGGAGTTTTCGGATCAGCAAATCCTTCAGGAACAGCAGGCGGGCATCGCCAACCGGCAGACCCGTGCCGATGAGCCGCGCGATATCGAGGGGTTCGTCGAGGACGACGGCTGAGCCGTTGTCACTCCATCACTCTCAACCCATCTACCAAACCCTACATGAAACGGAGTTCAATCAGATGCACGAACCCAACAACAAAGGACGAAACTACCGACCACCAAGAGCCCTGACCAGGCGGGAGCTGGATGACGCCTTGGGCGATTACCCGCCGATCATGTCAGCAGAAGAAGCGGCACGGATGCTCGGGATCTCCAAGAGCACGCTTTATCACCATGTCTGCCGCGGGAACTACCGCGACGCCGTCAGGCGATCCAAGCCGCTGGTGTTCTGGCGGGACCGCCTGGCCCGGTCGTATTTCCGAGGCTGATCGGCAACGCAGACTTCAACTTTCAACCCATGTGCGCTATGGCTGCGCTCACACACCTTTGAACTCTTTGAAATCAACCAACCCAACGAAGGCAACGCATGAAGTACGAAGACCAGGAAACGGTCACCGGGACAACAATCATCATCGGGCGGCGCATCCAGCACCGGAAGATCCGGGGTGAGCGGGTGCAGCGGATCTCGAACACCTACACGGCGGAGTATCTTGACGCGGACGACATCCGGCGGATCGAGTCGCTGGGGACGACGAACAGGCGCCAGGCGAGGAAGATGGCCCTGGAGATCCAGAACAATCTCGACGAGGGACGGTCGATCAAGAAGCGGCGTGCCCGGATGACCGTCGCGGAGCTGATCTCGCTCTATACCGCGTTCAACGAGAGCAAGGGGCTCGCGCCCAAATCGCTTTCGAAGTACAGCGCTGATCTGGACAAGCTGAACCGGTTTTGCGAGGAGTCCGGCAACACGACGGCGGCTCGGTTCGACGAGGTTGCGTTCCACGCGTATGGGCAATGGCTGCGGGACCAGCGGCACAAACAGGGTGTTCCCTATTCGAGCAAAACCATCCTGACCGCGATGACCCTGGCGCTGCAGCTGTTCAAGTGGGCCTCGCGCAACGGGCACGTCCCGGAGTACCGGCTCGTGTCCGCGAAGCTCCCCTGGGGCAGGCCCCGGAGCCAGCCCTGCTTCACGACCGAGCAGGTGGATGCGCTGCTGGAGCACACCGATGGGATCTTCCACGCCGCGATCGCCCTGGGCGGGTACGCGGGTTTGCGTGTCGGCGAGATCCGGCAGATCCAGTGGGTCGATGTCAGGTTCGACCGGGGCAGGTATGGCGTCCTGCACATCCAGCGTGGGGGTTCAGCAGGAACCACAAAGGACAAGGACCCCAGGTTTATCCCGATCCACCCGGCGGTCCGCGCCGCGCTGGACGGGTTGGAGCGGACCGATGCGCTGGTCCTGCCGGGCCTGAGCGACCGGACGCTGCTGGGCACGATCAAGCGGCTGTGCAGGGAGCTCGGCTACGACCCGAAACTCAAGACCCATTCGCTGCGGCACCACTTCGCATCACTGTGCGCCGCGAACCCGGACGTGCCGTACCGGATGGCGTTGGAGTGGATGGGGCACTCGTCTTCGTCCGTCCTTGATCTCTATGTGCATTGGCACGACGCGGACTCACAGCAAGCGATGGATCAGCTCGCCAACCGCAACGCTGCGGCCAGGAACCGGGGCCGATGATCGCAACACATTCGTTTAGCACAGCTTCTCGGGAACCGAGCTTCTAAGGCTCTCCCGGCTGTCGGAGATCGCGTACGCACGCATCACCTACATCCGCGAAGCGGATCGGCAGCTCGCCGAAGTCAACGAGCAGGCGGCTTAGTCCGCCGCTCGACCAGCATGCGGAGGTCTGTCGTCCACCGGCGGGCCTTCTCATCGCTTTGGGCGAGCGGGCTTCGTCTTACGACGCCTCTGCCCCAAATGAGTATATCCCCCAGCGTCGATCAACAGACACTCTATTTTCAGACGGAAGAGCAGCGGAAATCACTATCATGTCCTCAATGGCTAAGAGCGAGGATCCAACCGCCAGTATGAGCTCGGAACCGAATGATTCCCCAGGGCGGGGTCAGGAGAACATCGGGGCTGTCGTTGCGGGGCGGTACAAGATTCATAACACCATCGGTGAGGGCGGCTTCGGTCTCGTTTACGAGGCCGAGCAGCTGCGCCCGATGCGGCGTCGGGTTGCGCTGAAGGTCATCAAGCCGGGGATGGACTCGAAAGCCGTTCTTGCGAGATTCGAGGCCGAACGCCAGGCGCTCGCGGTCATGGACCACCCGAACATCGCCTCCGTCTTTGACGGCGGTGTGACCGATCAGGGCCACCCGTATTTCGTGATGGAGTTGGTTCGCGGCTGCCCAATCACCGAGTTTTGCGACACCCACCGGTTCGGCATCCGGGAACGGGTTGAACTCTTTCAATCGGTATGTAACGCCGTGCAGCACGCCCACGCCAAGGGCGTCATTCATCGTGACATCAAGCCCGACAACATCCTTGTCGGGTTTGTGAACGGGGCTCCCACGCCGAAGATAATCGACTTCGGTGTCGCCAAGGCGCTGAATCAGCGCCTCAGCGAGCACACGATCTTTACCGATCGCGGGCAGCTCATCGGAACCCCGGTGTACATGAGCCCTGAGCAGGCCGAGATGTCCGGGCTCGACATTGATACACGTACGGATGTCTACTCTCTCGGCGTTGTGCTGTACGAGTTGTTGACCGGGGTAACGCCTTTCGATCCGGCGACACTCCGGGAAGCGGCGTTCAATGAGATCCAGCGGATCATCCGTGAAGTCGAAGCACCCAAGCCTTCCACCCGGCTCAGCGATCTCAGTAACTCGGATCAATCCGGGCAGATGAGCTCCAGGATCGCCTCCGCTCGCCGTATCCGCGAGCACGAACTCCGGGCGTCACTCCGCCGGGAGCTGGATTGGATCACGCTCAAGTGCCTGGACAAAGACCGCAATCGTCGCTACCTCACACCCCTTACGCTCGCTGACGATCTCCAGCGCTACCTCGATGATGAACCGGTTGACGCCGGCCCGCCGAGCGCCAGGTACAAGCTCCAGAAATTTATCAGCCGAAATCGCAACGGCGTCATCGCGGCAGCGGCTATTCTCGCGGTGCTCGTCATTGGAATCATCGCGACGAGCGCTGTATCGGTGTGGGCCGTCGGCCAGAAAAACCGCGCCGATGCGGAGGCGGACCACGCGAAGATTGCGATGTCCTCCGAAGCAGAGCAGCGAGCACTTGCTGACCAACACTTGCACGAGGCGAACCAACAGCGTGACATTGCCATGTGGCGATCCTGGATCGCGATTGCGGCTACAGAGTATTCTGACGATCCGGCGATGAGGTGGATGATACTTCGTGAACTGCCATCGGATTGCAATAACCTTGATGTAATTCGAAGGGCGATTGACTTGTCACGTGGTATCAGCCATCGAGATATAACACTCCGTGGACACGAGGATTTGCTGGGTTCCGCAGCGTGGAGCCCGGACGGGACGAGGATCGTTACAGCGTCGTATGACAAGACCGCACGGATATGGCGAGCGGACGGCGGTGGTGAACCGATCGTCCTGCGCGGGCATGAGGGGGAACTGAGATCCGCGGCCTGGAGCCCGGACGGGACCCGGATTGTTACGGTCTCTAGTGGGAACGATTTTACCGCTGGGGACAAGACCGCGCGGGTGTGGCGATCTGACGGAACCGGTGAACCGGTCGTCTTGCGCGGGCATACGAAAGAGGTGAAATCTGCGGCGTGGAGCCCGGACGGCAACTGGATTGTCACGGCATCTAGTGACATGACCGCGCGGGTTTGGCGTTCTGACGGAACCGGCGAACCGGTCGTCTTGCGAGGGCATGAGAAAGGGGTGGAGTCCGCAGCGTGGAGCCCGGACGGAACGAGGATCGTCACGAGTGCGGGTGACGAGGCCGCGCGTATTTGGCGTGCCGATGGAACCGGCGAATCGGTCGTCCTGCGCGGCCATGAGGAGTGGCTGCAGTCCGTCGCGTGGAGTCCGGACGGCAAGCGGATTGTCACAGCGTCCGATGACAAGACCGCGCGGGTGTGGCGTGCCGATGGAACCGGCGAATCGGTCGTCCTGCGCGGGCATGAGGAGGGCGTACATTCCGCCGAGTGGAGCCCGGACGGGACCAAGATCGTAACAGCGTCACCTGACAAGACCGCTCGGGTGTGGCGGGCGGACGGTGAGGGCGATCCCATTATTCTGCGCGGGCATGAGTCGGCTGTGACTTCTGCGAAGTGGAGCCCGGACGGGACACAGATCGTTACAAAGTCTAAGAAGACTGCGCGGGTATGGCGAGCTGATGGGATGGGTGGGGCCATCGTCCTTCGTGGGCACGAGCTGGGGCTGACTTCCGTCGAGTGGAGCCCGGACGGGACGAGGATCGTCACCGCGTCTGTTGACAAGACCGCGCGGATTTGGCGAGTGAGTGGTGTGAGTGAGCCGACGATCCTGCGCGGTCATGGGGGAAGCGTGCTTTCCGCCGAGTGGAATCCGGACGGGTCGAGGATTGTCACCGCGTCTGATGACAAGACGGCGCGTGTTTGGCAGGTCGATGGAACTCGTGAACCCGTCGTCCTGCGCGGGCATGATTCCGCCCTCATGTCCGCTGCTTGGAGTCCCGACGGAATGTGGATCGTTACAACCGCTTGGGTGAGATCAGCGCAAGACAAAACTGCGCGGGTGTGGCGGGCTGACGGGATAGGTGAGCCGATCGTTCTACGCGGGCACGAGTGGGGGCTGAGTTCCGCCGCGTGGAGCCCTGACGGGACCAGGATCGTAACAGCGTCACCAGACAAAACCGCTCGTGTGTGGAGGCCGGACGGCGAGAGCGAACCCATCGTCCTGCGCGGACATGAGGGGCCGGTGCAATCTGCGTCGTGGAGCCCGGACGGGGCGAAGATCGTTACGGCGTCTTATGACATGACCGCGCGGGTTTGGCGTGCGGACGGATTGGATGAGCCCATCGTCATGGACTGGCGTGAGTCATCTAAACCTGACGAGTTGCATGAAGGGTTATTTTTCTCGGCATGGAACCCGGACGGGACTCGAATCGTCACCATTGGTGGCGACAGGATCGCGCGTGTGTGGAAAGCCGATGGATCGAGCGAACCCATCGTGCTGCGCGGGCATGAGTGGGGCCTGTGGTCTGTAGCGTGGAGCCCGGACGGGTCGCGGATCGCCACCTCATCTGGTGATAATACCGCTCGGGTGTGGAGTGCCGACGGCACGGGTGAACCCCTCGTTCTTCGCGGGCACGAATCGGTGCCGACTTCCGTCACGTGGAGCCCGGACGGGACAAGGATCGCCACTGCGTCTTTCGATAAAACTGCGCGGGTTTGGAAGGCTGACGAGTTGGATGAACCCGCCGTGCTGCGCGGGCACGAGGGCGAATTGATGTTCGCGGCGTGGAGCCCGGACGGGACTCGGATCGTCACGGCGTCTACTGACAAGACCGCGCGGGTCTGGGTCGTAGACTGGCCGACTATGCGCAAACGATTGTGGGATCTAGTTCCTGATCTTCTCTCTCCGGCGGATCGGGTTCGCTTGCTCGGTGAATCGGAAGAGGAGGCCCTGACGACCTACCAACAGCAAAGAATCGAACTCGACGCACGGCTACGGATCAGCAGCAGAGAGCCGTGATCTGGAAGAGCACCGGCAGGCCCCTCATCGCTTTGGGCGCATGAATTTGGGCTTCCACCGCCTTCGCGGCGATGCAGAATCTCGCGGATCGGCTGCCCCGCCAGCATGGGCACCGGGGCCGCTGATCGCTTCGCGATCAGCACGCACGATGGTCTGCGCAGCGCCTGCCGGAGCGGGATCGTCGTCGGGGTCTCACCCCGTGAGTCGGCCCCGACGAGGATCACGCGGAGGGGTGTAGCGGACACAGTCCCTACCTCTGCGTATTTCTCCAGCCCACCCCATGCCGGACGGGCTGAGTCCGAGGGGGTCTCTTTTTTTGTTGACACTTGTGAAATAACAGCGCTGTGTTGATTGCGCGACGACTTCGGGTTGGCAACGCTCTATTTCATTCTATTCGGGATTGTTTTATCCACAGGGTTATGAAACTAGCTGATTACTTGCACGAGCAAAGTATGGCGCCGCGGGAGCTCCGACGGATCCTGGGCGTCAAAGACCGCGCCACCCTGTGGCGCTACCTCACCGGCATGCGCATCCCCCAGCCGAAGGTGATGCAGCAGATCATCGAGCTGACGAACGGCCAGGTGGGCCTGCGGGACTTCCTCGACCCTGCCTCGCCCAAGTGCGCCACGGTCATCACGATGCCCGATGGTCGGGTGCGCCTGATCCTGCCCTGGTCACAGGACCCGACCCGGCACGAGGTCATCGTGCCGGGCGAGGATTTCGAGCCCAGGATCACCCCGCCGATCAAGCGGGCGCTGAAAGCGCTCGGCGGGAGGGGCTGGTTCACCCCAACGGGCAAGGTCCTGCTCGACGGCCGCGTGACGGATCTCAAGCGGCTTGTCAAAGCCGCCAACGACAATCTCAAGGCCGATGGCAAAGACCCGATCCCGTACCCCGGCCTGGAGCCGAAAGAATGAAGGCGAGCGCCGCAACCGCGCCACAGTCACCCACAACGCACGGGCGGCGACGCACCGAACCGTTGACATCACGAGCAGGGCGCGCGCCTGATGAAGCACAGGAACCGACCAAGGGCAGGATGCTCTTGACGCAGACCGAGGCGGCCCGCCTGCTCGGGGTCAGCCGGGACACGGTGCGGCGTTTCGCCGCATCGGGGGATCTGGCCTTTGTCCTGCTCGGTAAACAGAAGAGGTACACCAGGGATGACTTGCTGCAATTCATTGACAAGAGGAGAACGCGATGGCCCGTCCACGCGCTAGCTTCGTCCGCCGCCGTCCGGGCTCGAAGCATTGGCACTATGACTGGACGATCAGGGGTCATCGATTGCGTGGCTCCACGGAGACGGCGGACCACCGGGTCGCCGTCGAGATCGCCCTGAAGGTGCGCCAAGACGCCCTGGACGCCGTGCACGGGCTGGTCAAACCCCAGCCGGTGGAAATGACACTCCGCGCCGCGTGCAAACGGTACTGGGAGGAGCACGGGCGCTTTCTGGGTTCATCGAGAACCGTCTGGG
>JAJDDA010000238.1 GCA_029260535.1 Phycisphaerales bacterium
CCTGGCAACCAGACCACGTTTGAGCAGCTCGGGTTTACCGAAGGGCAGAATGGCGCCGTCAGTATCGGCTCCTCGCGGTTGTTCGCCGGTGTCAACTCGGTGCTCTCGTCGAACCTCAACGGCGGCTCGGGTATCGGCGACGGGACCATCCGCTTCACGGCGTCCGATGTCCCTGCGACGATCTTCGATGTCAGCATCAGCGCCTCCGATTCGGTCGCGGAGATTATCGACAAGATCAACACCGGCGCCGGCTCGCTCGATCTCACCGCCTCGCTCAACGCGTCGGGCAACGGGATCCTGATCACAGACAATTCCGGCGCTGGCGCGTTGTCCATCACCGATATCGCCGGAACCTCGGCGGCGGCGCTGGGGATCGAAGCCGTGGCGGATGCCGACGGGGTGGTGGACTCGGGCAACCTGCAGATCCGCTATGTCAGCGAGGGGACGCTGCTGAGCAGCCTCAATGACGGCGGCGGCGTGGGGGTCGGCTCGTTCCGGATCATCGACGCCAACGGGCTCAGTGCAACGGTCAACATTGACGACGAGGTGCGCACGATCGCCGATCTCGTCTCGAGGATCAACTCTCGACCCACTCAGGTGACCGCGCGGGTCAACGACAACGGCGACGGCATCATCATCGATGACGACACCGATGATGGGAACCTACAACCGATCAAGGTCGAAGAGATCAGCGGCGGTGTTGCGCGGAAGCTCAACCTGCTCGGGACCGCCGATTTCGAGACCGGCGGGGCCTTCGAGGACAACGTCATCGACGGGTCCTACGAGCGTTCGGTCAAGTTCGATCCGACCGACACGCTCCAGGAGATCGCGAACAAGATCAACTCCACCGGTGTCGGTGTGGACGCGACGATCATCAACGACGGTGTCGGCGCTTCGCCGTTCCGTCTGATCCTGACCTCCGAGACCACGGGTTCGGTTGGTCAGCTGTTGGTTGACAGCAAAGGGTTTGATCTCGGCATCTCGACGCTCACCGAAGCGAACGACGCGGTGATCTTCTTCGGGGCGGAAGATCCGGCGAACGCGGTGCTGATCACCAGCACGAGCAACACGCTCGACAGCGTGGTCAATGGGTTGACACTCGATCTGAACAACACGACCTCCGAATCGGTCGAGGTGAGTGTCTCGCGTGACATCACGTCGATCGAGGAATCACTCGACAGCTTTGTCGAGGCGGTCAACAACGTCTTCGATCGGCTCGACTTCCACGAGCGGTTCGATGTCGACACCGGCGAGCGGGGCGACCTGCTCGGGGACCCGACGGTTTCGAATATCCGCCGAACGATCCTGAGGACCGTTCAGGGTGAGCCCTTCGGCACGACGGGGCAGTTCAAGTACATGTTCCAGATTGGTGTCCGCATCGGCTCTGGCGGCAGTTTGGAGTTCAACGCGGACGAGTTCCGCGACGCGTACGAGTCCGATCCGGAGGCGGTCGAGGAGCTGGTCTCGGCTTTCGAGTTGGGCGCCAGGGAGCCGGTCGAGGTGGCCCCGGGGGTCACGGTCGCCGCGACGGAGGACACCTTCGTCCAGCAGGGCATCGCCGAACTGATCGAAACGCTGATGGACAACCTGACGAACTCCGTCGACGGCACGCTCAAGCGGAAGGGCGACACGTTCCAGACGCAGATCGACCTGCAGACCGACCGGATCACCGCGTTTGACGTGATCCTTGACAACAAACGGGAGAAGCTGCAGCGGCAGTTCCTCGCGATGGAGCAGGCGCTGGCCTCGCTCAATTCGCAGCAGCAGGCGCTCAGTGCCCTCGGTTGAGTGGTTTTGCATATTCGGTCTCCAAGCCGGGAAATACCCTTAAAGGCGGGCTCGCTGACATTCGATAACCACGGCATATGAGCACCGACATCAACAACCAGTACCTCCGGACGAAGGTCCTCTCCGCCAGCCCCGAAGAACTCCGGCTGATGCTGATCGAGGGCGCCGTCCGGTTCGCGAGGACCGGCCGGGAAGGCCTCGTCGAGAAGAACTACGAGAAGAGCTTCGAGAACATCAGCCAGTGCAAGGCGATCGTGATGGAGCTGCTCAACGCGCTCAAGCCGGAACACGATGAGGACCTCTGCAACAAGCTCAGCGGGCTCTACACCTACATGTACCGCCTGCTGACCGACGCGAATATCCAGCACGAACTCGAGCCGATCGACGAAGCGATCAAGCTGCTCGAGTACGACAAAGAGACCTGGAAACTGCTGATGGAGAAGGTTGCGAAGGAGCGTGCGGACGGCACGTACGGTCTGAGCGATGACGAGCAACCGATCAGCGATGCGCCAGCGGTGACGACCCCCGAGGGGTACAAGCCGCTCTCGATCGAAGGCTAATACAACTTACTGAACAAGTTCCGCGGCCAACCCCTCGAAGGCGAGGGCGAGCTGGACGTTGCAACCGATGCGATGCCTGGTCCGCTCGACGGATTCGATCGTGTTGATCGCCCGGCTGATGTCATCGCCTTGCTCGACCGCGTAGCGGAGCCGGCGTCTGGCGCGGTTGGAGATCAGGCCCAGCGCTTTGCTCGCGGCGATGTCGTTGGCGGCGCGCTTGCTCGCGTTCTTGTTCGCCTTGACGTATCCCTCGGCCCAGCCGTCAACGAGATCCTTGATTGTCGGAGCGAGCGCAGGATCGAACTCGCCGTGATCGGCGCGCGCGAGCATGGGTTCGAGGCGGCTCGCCCAGCCGTGCAGGTCGCAATCGATCGCCTCGAGCAGGCGCCCCGGGGAGCCATCGCAGGACCTGATGAGCCAGTCCAGTTCTGATTGGTCCGCTTCGATACCGCTCCGGTCGATCCACGTTCGCATCGCGTCGTCGTCGAGCGCGGTGAACGTGACGCGCTGGCACCGGCTGCGGATCGTCGGGAGCAGCGCCTCTTCGGCGCTCGTAACAAGGATGATGATCGTCCCGGGTGGTGGTTCTTCGAGCGTTTTGAGCAACGCGTTCTGCGATTCGCGTTTGAGCAGCTCGGCTTCATCGACAATGAACGCCTTGGTGATCAGCGCGTCGGTCCTCCTGACCGGCGCCAGGTGGGCGACCTCGAGGAGCCGCTGCCGAACGACATCGACCGCGATGTTGGTCTGCTTGCTGGAGCGCACCGACGAATCATCGGAGTAGATCGCCAGTTCCTTGGTGATGACGTGCAGGTCGGGGTGGGCGCCGTGCGCGATGAGGCGCTGCGTCTCGCTCTGCGGGTCGGGCTCGATCTCGCCGGTGAGGTTGGGTCCGGTTGTCGGATCGAGCAGCGCCGATGCGAACGCGAGGGCGGCGGTTTGCTTGCCGATGCCCGAAGGCCCGGCGAAGATCCAGGCGTGGTGGACCCGGCCCGATGCGATCGCGCTGCGCAGCGTCGCCAGCGCGCGGCCTTGCCCGACGATGTCGCGCAGGGTGATCGGGGCGCCCTCGGCATCGACCGTGCTCATGCCATCCCCCGGATCCAGTCGACGGTCTCGGCGATGCCCTGCTCGTAGGGCGTGACCTCGCCGCCGAATTTGTCGCGGAACCGGCTGTCATCGAAGACCGCAGGTTTGCGATAGATCGGCGCGACCGGTTTGAACGACTTCGCCTGCTTGTTGAAGAGCGCGCCGAGCGAGAGTTTCATCGGGCTGACCGTCTGGAAGATCGGCGAGCATCCGAGGCTGCGCCCTGCGATCTGCGCGATCTTGGTTGCGCTGATCCCTCCCGCGCCGCCGATCACGAACCGCTCGCCCTCGGTGTCCTCGCTCAGCCCCAGATCGACCAGCGGCTTGGCGAGATCCGGGACGTACACGAACTCCCGCAGGTCCTCGGTCGGCGCGAACCAGGTCGCCGGTTTGCCCTTGACGATCGATTCGAGCGCGCTCATCAGGACGCCGTGCGAACCGGCGCCATAGAAATCGGGCAGCACCGCGACGCGCCCGCCGGCGCCGAGGATGATCTTTTCCTGTTCGAGCCTCGCGCCGGAATACTCATCTGTGGGGTTGTGCTGCGTCTGCTCGTTGATGGGCAGCGCCGCGCCGGCGCCGAACGACCAGTACCCGCTGACGAGCACACACCTGGCGCCGGTGGATCGCATCGCCTGCGCGGTGTTGTGTCCCAGCTCGACGTGCTGGGTGTACCGGTCCATAGGCAAGCCCACACAGTGGAAGATCACATCGCACGCATCGGCGGCGTGTGTCGCGTGATCCTGATTGAAGAGATCCGCTTTCACGAGCTCGGCGCTGGTGTGCCCGAAGTCGCGTTCGAGGTTCGTTCTGCTGCGCGAGACGACGCGCACCGAGATGTCCCGATCGAGCAGTTCCTGTGCGATCACCCGGCCTGTGGCGCCTGTTGCGCCGAAGATGACCGCTTTCATACCTTCCATCATCATCGATCTCCTCTCGCTCCCCGGAGTCGAGTCGGGAGAGAATACACGCTAGACGAGCCGCGGGAGCGCGCCGGCGAGGATTTCGTACTCGCCGATCGAGTTGTAGAGGTGCGCCGAGATCCGCAGGACGCGTTGTGGGGGCGCCGGCCAGGGGATCACCGGAACCTGCACGCCAACCCGTTCCAGCAGCGTGTCTTGCAGCGGATCAGAATATAGGGGGCTGTTCGCGGGGCCGGCGGAGGCGCCATCGCTGAGGGGAACCGTCGCGATGGACCCGATCATTTTTTCTGGCGCCGGCGGGTCGATCCCCAGGGCGTTGCACAGCAGCTTTCGGCCCTCGAGCACGAGCGCCCTGTTGTGCGAGCGGAGTTCTTCCCAGCCGCCATCGAGCAGATCGTCGAAGAAGTCGATCGCCGCCGGGATGGACAGGTACGCCGTCGGGTCGGCGGTGCCGGTCCAGTCGGCTTCGATGCGGAACATCGACCGGTCGTCGCGCGTCGAGTTGGCGCCGTGGCTGATGGACAAGGGCCGGATGAGTTCCTGCAGATCCTTCCGGACGTGCAGGAACGCGGCGCCCTTGGGGCAGCACATCCACTTGTGGCAGTTCCCGGCGCAGAACGCGGCGCCGAGTTCATCGATGTTGACATCAACCATCCCCGGCGCGTGCGCCGCATCGACGAACGTCTCGACGCCCTGCGCCCTGAGCGCATCGACGATTTCCTTGATAGGGAGCACGAGCGCCGTCTGGCTGGTGATCCAGTCGATCAGCGCGTACCTGGTGCGGGGCGTGACGGCAGAGAGGATCGCCTCGGTCGCCTGCTCGGGGGATTCGATCGGGAACGGGATCTCTGCGGTGATGACCTTCGCCTGAGAGCGCTCCGCAACGAAGTTGATCGCGTTGTTGCACGCGTTGTACTCGTGGTTCGTTGTCAGGATCTCGTCGCCCGGCGCGAGCGGGAGCGAGCGGAAGACGGTGTTCACCCCGGCGGTGGTGTTGGGGAGCAGGCACAGGTCATCGCCGCTGGCGCCGACGAAGGCGCCGAGCCTCGCGCGGGTTTCGTCGAGCAGGCGTTCGAGATCGCGCACGAAGAACCGCACCGGCTCGCGTTCCAATCTCGATCGCCACCCGGCCTGCGCGTTGAGGACATGTTTCGGGCACGCGCCGAAGGAGCCGTGGTTGAGGAACACGACATCCGGATCGAGCGTCCAGTGTTTTTTGTATTCGTTGCTCGTGCTGTTGGCGCCCATGAAGATCAGGCGATCAGCCGGTGATGTCCAGCGAAGAGCCGATCGCGATCCGCGTGGCGGCTGCGTTGCGGTCGGCGCCGTTGGTGTAGATCGGGATGGATGGCGCCTTGGGCATCGCCACGCCGTTATCGGTGAACGAGATCGATCCGGGGACGACCTGCGCAACGAGCCGGTTCACCGCGCCGGTGGCTTTGGGTTGCGCCGGTGCGATCTTTGCGATCGCGTCGGCGCCGGCCGTCGGCTCGCTGCGGACGGCTCTGGCGACAGGGGGTGCGGTGCGCACGCCGTACGCGCGGGCAACGTGCGGCGGGAATGTGGCGGATGTGATCTGCATCGGTGCGGGAAGGATAGGTCGGCTCGGCGCTGCGCGTCGGGGTGCACGGTCCGGATCGGGTTATTGTTGGCGTGGTGTTGAAATTGGGTTGACGGGTGCCGTGGTATCGCGCCCCGCGATGCCACGGCACCGGAACTGCTGGAGTGGTTTATGCGAATGGTGAAGAGATGAGCAACGACAGCAAACCAAACCGCAAGAAGCGTTGGCGACTGGCACGTTGGCTGCTTGGGTTGATCGTTGTCGTCGGGCTCATCAGCCCGGTGGTGTACCGCGCCAACTATCGGGCACAATGCGGCGCCGCAATGATGGCGTCGAGCAGTTTCATGCGGCAGGCATCGACTCAACACACGATGGATTTGTCTGCAGGCGATCCGTTGCGGAGCGTCGGCATGATGATTGTGGACGGAGTGCTCGAATACGATGATATTTTTCGAGGTATGTGCTATGCAGATTCACACAAGGATGTAGTAATCATGGGACACAGCTTGAAGAAAATTCGCTCAAGCAAGCGAGCACTTGATGCATTGAAATCGAATATTCGATTCCAAGATGATTTCGATACATGGGAGTCTGTAGGTCGTTTTCGATTTTCTCATGAGGCAAAGATTTACCAGACTTTCGCCTATCGAGTTATCGTGAGTATTTCATGCTACGAACACGGTAATTTGTTGGTCGGATTTGCTGACATCCACAACGACAGCGTGTATTCTCGCCATGATCTTCGAGAGATCATCGAACAGGACCGAGCGGCGCGAGAACAGCTCGGCCTTGATCCGTTGATCGATCTCGAAAAAGAAATCGACGACTACCGCGCGCGGAAAAAACTCGAACCTCTCCGCGACTGACGGCTCCTGAGCTGAGCACAATGAAGGCACACCCGATACCCGAGCCTTCGCTCCGCTCAGACTCGGCGTCCAGGCTGATGCCTCTTCAATGCGGGCGAGAGGGCTCGAACCTCCACGTCCTTTCGGACACGGGAACCTAAATCCCGCGCGTCTGCCAATTCCGCCACGCCCGCGAAGCGTGCCCGGTACCATAGGTGAATCCCGAGCCGCCGGAATCGGAAGAAACCGGTGTTCGATTCTCCCTACGCCAGAGGCCCTGCAACATGCGATTCCGTGATTCACTCGCCATCAACATCAGCCCCATCATGCTCCGGCTTGTCCTGGGGGTGACCTTCCTCTGGGCCGGGTACGGGAAGGTCTTCACGACGGCGGAGTTCTCGCCGGAGCAGATCGTGTTGATCGATTCGATGGTCGCCGGCGATGGCGGCGCCGATGAGCCCTCGCTCGAAGTGATCGAGCCCGATGCCGAGCAACCGGAGGAGTTCACCCCTGAGGCGCCGTTGCCCGAGCCGGATGACGCGACGACGGGTGATGACGATCCATCGGCGATGCTCGAAGGCGACTCGTTCCGCGTGATCGCGGTGCAAGAGGGCGCCGACGGCGAGGCGGTGGCGAGCGGCGAGCGGAAGAAGGTGTACCGCCTAGCGATGATGATCCAGAGTTCCGAGGTGCTCCCGGAGTTTGCATCAAATGGTGCGTGGCCGAAGCGGCTCGCGTGGCTCGCGGCGCTGACCGAGCTGCTCGGCGGCGCATTCGTGCTGCTCGGGTTCCTCACGCGCATCAACGCGATCGGTCTCGGGTTCACGATGTGCACGGCGCTGTGGATGACGGCGATCGGCCCGGTGGTGATGCAGGATGCACCGTCGTTCCTATGGATCCTCCCCGCGCGCGAAGACTTCGCGATCGGCGCGTGGCAGGGGTGGTTGTGGCAGTTCGCGCTCCTCGGCGCTTCGGTGTCGCTGCTGCTGGCGGGGCCCGGCGCCTTGAGCGCCGATCGGTTCCTCCTGGGGCGCAAGGCGTCGAAGAACGCCCAGCCAGGGGTCAAGCCCAAACCGAAGCCGAAGCCCGCGTTCGAAGACGATGACGAGTGATGCGCACCGATGCCCCCAGCCATTGATCCCAACAAAGCGCGGAAGGCCATCCCCTGGGGGGCGTCCATCGCGCTGCACGGCGCCCTGATCATCGCCGCGGCGTTCGTCGTGTGGCAGGTCGTCGAGCCACCGGAAGACCCGCCGGCGTCGGCGATCAGCTTCGAGACCCCGGCGTACAACCCGACGCTGATCCCCGACAGCGAGATCAGCGATGAGGCGGATGACGAAGCACAGAAAGCAGAGGCGATCGAGGCGTTGTCGGAGCCGGAAGCGGCGCTGGATGAGCTCAAGGTGGAATTTGGTGAGGTGGATGACTTCCTCCTTGACGATCCGCTGTCGATGCCGGTGACGCTGCCCGATGCGCTGTCGATCGAGGCGCCGACGAACCTCGGCGCGACGTTCGCCGGTCTCGCGGCGGGTGATGCGCGCGATGTTGTTTATGTGGTGGATGGCTCGGGGTCGATGCTCACGACGCTCCCGGATGTGCTCGATCGGCTGCGCGAGTCGATCGAGGGGCTGCACCCGGCGCAGCGGTTCCAGGTGATCGTCTTCCAGACGGTAACCGATGGCGGGGGCGCGACGACCACGTACAGCACACCCCCGGCGCGGGAGAGCAGCGGGCGCCTGTCGCTGCTCCCGGCGAGTTCGGACATGAAGGCGGCGGTCGAGGCGTGGCTGACGAGAAGCGTTCGCCCGAGGGGCCGATCGAACCCAACCGACGCGTTGCGTGCGGCGCTGGACCTGAAACCGGATGCGGTCTTCCTGCTGTCGAGCCGGATCACGGATCGTGAGGGCGGGTCGTTCGATGGGGAGGAGCTGCTCGCGTGGCTGGACAAGGCGAACCCGGAGGACCGGGAGTCGGGGCGCCGACGTGTCCTGATCCAGACGGTGCAGGTGCTCGATGAGGATCCGCAGGGGCTGCTCCAGAAGATCGCGCTGACACACAGCGGACCGAGCGGGTACAACTACATTTCTCGGGAAGAACTGACCAGGGCGAAAGCCGATCAGCCCCTCCCCGACGATGTGGTTGGCCCCACGCGATCCCCACAGGAACCGGACACCGAAAGATGACACGACGAACTCAACTTGTAGCCCCGGCCCTCGTGCTCGGCGCGATGACGCCGACCGCAGCGCTCGCATCGCCGGGTGGCGCCAAGAGCGTTTCGATCTTCGAGGCGTTCTTCATCCAGCGCAACGGCTCGACCAACCAGATCGAGCTCTTCGGCAGCGGCATCATCTGGCTGCTGCTGGCGATGTCGGTGG
>JAJDDA010000239.1 GCA_029260535.1 Phycisphaerales bacterium
ATCGCATGAGCGACGGGAACCCCTCCAATCAGGAATCGCCCGAGTGGGCTGATCGGCGCCTCTGGCAGATCCAGCCGGTGCGTGATGTGCTGCTCATTGTCGGCGTGATCGCCTTGCTGCTGCTCGGCGCACGGATGAGCGTGGTAACGGTCCCGCTGGGGCTGGCGATGGTGCTCGCGTACCTGTTCGAGCCGGTGATCAGTCGTGCGGCTCGTGCGCAGTGGGTCAGCAGGCAGGGCGCGGTGGCGGCGATCATCGCGAGCGTGGTCTTTATCGTGGTGGTGCCGCTGACGCTCTCGCTGATCTTCGCGATCGGTCAGGGGCTCGATTACTCCGAACGGTTCGCCACGAACATTTCGAAACTCAATACCGCGATAACCGCGACCGATCAGGTTGAGTACCAGGCACGGAATGAGTTGCTCCCATCTGATGCGTGGCGATGGGTTTGTGAGACGGTGCGGGAGTACCGGGCGGAGCAAGACCTGCTGCCCGGCTCTGAAGATTCAGAATCGGGTTTCAATGCGGATGGCGCCCTGCTCTCGAACGTCGTGGCCTCGACGGTGACCTATGTCGAATCGAACCGTGGCGAGATCGGCAAGCGGCTCGTTTCGCAGGGTTTCAACGCGGTCACTATCGCGATCAACTTCATCACCTCGGTCGGGTTCCTGCTTTTCACCGCGTTCCTGACGGCGTTCTTTTTCTTCTTCTGCTCGACCGGGTACGGCAAACTCATCGGGTTCTGGGAGAGCCTGATCCCCGATCGGAACCGCGATCGAACGCTCGACCTGCTCGGGAAGATGGACCGCGTGATCGCGTCGTTCATCCGAGGTCGGCTTGTCATCGCGATGATCCAGTCGGCGCTGTTCACGATCGCGTACTGGATCATCGGCGTGCCTGCTCCCATGATCCTCGGGCCGCTGGTCGGGTTCCTGAGCATCGTCCCGTACCTGGCGCTGATCGGGATCCCGATCAGCGTCGTGCTGCTGCTGCTCGAACCGAGCGGCGGGGCGTGGCAGGGCGCGTGGTGGTGGATCATCGGTGCACCGTTCGCGGTGTACTTCGCGCTGCAGGCGCTCGATGACTATGTCCTGACACCGAAGATTCAGGGCAAGGGCACCGGGATGGACACACCGACGATCCTGTTTTCGACGATCGCCGGTGGGGCGCTGCTCGGCGTCTTCGGGATGCTGCTCGCGATCCCGCTCGCGGCGTGCATCAAGATCCTGATCATCGAGGTGTACTGGCCGAAAATCGAGGCGTGGACCGAGGGTCGAACAGTCGATCCGTTCCCCCTGGGATCGACCGGATCCAAGGACTAGCATCCGTCAATGGATGCAACGGATGCCAGCACAACCCCTGAACAACTGACGCTGCGGTGTTACTACGACGCCGACTGCGGCTTCTGCACGCGTATGGTTGATCGCGTCAGGCGGCTCGCGGCGCTCCCGGAAGATTCGATCATCCCGGCGCAGAGCGACCAGGGCATCTTCGAGTTGATGGAGCGGGAAAACTCGTGGGTTGTAGTTGATGCGGACGGGAATCCGCGCCTGCGCTGGCGTGCGCTGAGCGTGGCGATCCGGAACCGACCGGTGCTCAAACCAATCGCTGTTCTCATGCTCGCGCCGGGGATCGCTTGGGTCGGCGATCGGATCTACAGATGGATCGCGAACCACCGCGGGTCGCTCTAACCCGTGATCAGCGCTTCTTGCGTTTCTTGAACTGCTGCTTGGGGCTCATCGATTTCGTGCTGCCCTTCGGGTTGAATCCCATCGGTCCCATGCCTCCCGCTTGCATGGTCGAGGCCTGCGACTGGAGCTGCCGCATCGCCTTCATCTTGCCCATCGCGCCCATGCCGGCGAGCTGCTTGGTCATCTTGCTGACGCCGTCGAACTGCTTGACCAGTCGGCCCACGTCCTGTTGATTCACTCCCGCGCCTTGCGCGACGCGCTTCCGGCGCGAGTTGTTGAACTGCTTGACGTCGGCGCGCTCGGCGCTGGTCATCGAGTTGATGATGGCCTCGATCTTGTCGAAATGCCCATCATCAATGGGGAGGTCTTTCAGCGCCGAGCCGACACCAGGGAGCATGCCCATGATCTGCTTCATGGGGCCCATCTTCCGCAGGCTCTTCATCTGACCGAGGAAGTCGTCCATCGTGAACTCGCCCTTGGCCATCTTCTCCTGGATCCGGGCGGCTTCCTCTTCGGTGACCTGCTCCTGTGCTTTCTCAACGAGCGAGACGACGTCGCCCATCCCGAGGATGCGCCCCGCGACGCGGTCGGCGTGGAACTCTTCGAGCTGCTCGAGCTTCTCGCCGACCCCCATGAACTTGATCGGCGCCCCGGTGATTCGTCGCACCGAGATCGCGGCGCCGCCACGGGTGTCGCTGTCGAACTTGGTCAGGATGATGCCGTCAACTTCGAGTTTCTCGTTGAACGCCTTGGCCGAGAGGACGGCGTCCTGTCCGACCATCGAATCGACGACGAGGAAGATCTGGTGGGGGCTCAGCGTCGCGTTGATGCGGGTGAGTTCACCCATGAGGTCGCTGTCGACGTGCAGGCGCCCGGCGGTGTCGAGGATCACCGTGTCGATGCCCTGCTTGCGTGCTTCGGCGACGGCTCGTTTGCAGACATCCACCGCGACACCGACCGCTTCGCCGTACGCCGCGGCCTTGTCGGGTTCCGAGTAGAACGTGACCGTCGCACCACCGGGGAGTTCCTGCTCGACCTGATCGCAGACGACGCGGAGCTGCTCAATCGCTGCAGGGCGCTGGAGATCCGCGGCAACGAGCATGCACGAGCGCCCCGTCTTCTTGAGGTGCCCGGCGAGCTTGCCGCAGGTGGTTGTCTTCCCGCTGCCCTGCAGACCGCACATCATGACGATGGTCGGACCGGGGCTGACGCGGAGGACGCCTGGGGTCGCGCCCTCGGGGGCGCTCATGAGGTTGATCAGCTCCTCATGGACAACGCCGATGAACTCCTGCCCCGGCTTGAGGCTCTTGGTGACCTCGCGGCCCTTGGACGCCTCGGCGACGTGCTCGCAGAACTCGTTGACCACATCGAAATGCACGTCGGCTTCGAGCAGCGCCGAGCGGACCTCGTCGAGGGCCTCGGCGATGTTGGAATCGCTGATCCTGCCCTGACCCGAGATCTTGCGCATCGCGCTGGAAAACCCATCTGACAACCGATCAAACATGCGTGGGGCCGTTCTGCGTTGAAGTGCCGTGCTGGCGGGGGTTCGAAGTGGGGGGCCTGCAGGGAATCCCCGCAGGCGTGACGTGGAGGGGTATAGTAGCCGCTCCAACGCCAGACCAAGGACGCCACGAGCAACCATTCATGCCGCAGATCCGACGTTTCCTGCCCATTCTTGCAGCACTCAGCCTCGCTGGTATCGCCTCCGGCCAGGACGCCGATCCGGTGCTCCCGGACGATGTCCTGACCGAGCCCGAGGGCCGCACGGTGTGGGCCCTGTACTGGGAAAACGACGGCTCTTTTTTCAAACCCAACCACAACTCCGATCGGCACTACACCAACGGCACCCGCCTCGTCGCCTCATCGCACGCACAGTGGGCCGAGGATCTCGCCAACTGGCTCCCGATGGCGCCGGCGTCCGGGGAGGAACTCCGCACCGCCGCGTTCTACTCGGCGGCGCAGCTGATCTTCACACCCGACAACATCGAGACGCCGGCGGCTCGCCGACCTGATGACCGCGGATACGCCGGGTGGTTGTATTTCAGCGCCGGTATCGAGCGGGCGTCAGAAACGATCGCGGACCGGGTCGATCTCAAGATCGGCGTCATCGGGCCATCATCGCGAGCGGAGCAGGCGCAGCAGAACATCCATGACGCCTTCGACAAGAACCGCGAGCCCATCGGGTGGGACAGCCAACTCGATGACCGATTCGCGATCGATCTCGACGTGAACCGGCGATGGAAATTCGACATCGATCACGATGGTTCGGATCACGTCGCGATCGAGCTGATCCCGGAGGTCGGGTTCACGATCGGCTCCGTCCACGATCACCTGATGACCGGCGCGACGCTCCGCATCGGATCCGCGTTCCTGCCGGTGGATTTCGGCGCCGGGAGGCTCGAAGCGCCGTCCACCGCCGCGACGTTCCCGAGCGGGGGCGCCGGCGCGAACGAGAACCTCGCCTGGTCGATCTTCGCGCGGGTCGAGGGCCGGGCGGTGTTTCACAACGAATTGCTTGTCGATGTCGAAGAGGAAGACTTCTTCGGGATGGTGCAGGTCGGCGTGTCGCTGCTGATCGCGAAGAACCTGACGCTCGGGTACTCGCAGACGTGGTATTCAAAGGAATTCGAGACACAGGTCGCCAACGACAGCATCGGGGCGTTCACGATCGGGTGGAGTTATGCGTACTGAATCTGTTGGCATCCGGGTGCTCGCGATCGCGGCTCTTCTGACGCTGCCCGGCGTTCTATTAAATTGCAGCCGTCGCAGCCAGCCTCCGATTGATGGAGCGGCGGCGCTGCAGCCGTTCAAGCAGGACCTGATGCAGGCGCTCAATTCGGGGCTCGATGCTGGTGGGCCGACCGAAGCCATGACCGCGTGCAACCTTCAGGCGCCGAGCATCGCCGAGGCGAATTCGATTAACGGTCTCCGGGTCGGGCGATCGAGCCATCGACTGCGGAACCCTGACAACGCACCGAGCGATTGGGTCGAGCCGTATCTGAAGATCATGACCGAGAATCCCGTCGCACGAATCCCTGTTCGCGTCGTCGATACAGGCGATGGGGTTCAGCGGTACATCGAGCCAATCTTTATCCAGCCGATGTGCCTGCCGTGCCATGGGGAGGAGATCAGCGAGGACGTCAGTGCGAAGCTGGCGGAGCTGTACCAGGATGATGCGGCGATCGGGTTTAAAGAGGGGGAGTTTCGTGGGGTGTTTTGGGTGGAATACACTCAGGAATGATTTGTGAGTCCAACAGACCCAACGTCCGAGAATACATGTTATGTAAAATACGACATGCTCTGGGGCCCTCTCAGCCTCGATTGCCTTGATCCGACAGCAACTTCTCGATCCGCTCCAGTGTGCCGTTGATGCGTTCGAGCGCATCGCTTGATGCCGGCGAACCGCCTGTTGATTCAATCTGTGCCGGTGCGGCGCCCTTCCCGGCGGCGACCGCGTCGCGCTGCGCCAGGACCGCGGTGCGGAAGGCTTCGGTGTCGATGATTCCTATGAGTTTCACCAGGG
>JAJDDA010000240.1 GCA_029260535.1 Phycisphaerales bacterium
CGAGGCAGCGCTGGTCGCGATGATCGCGGCACGACACCGAGCGGGGGCAACCGATTCACTCACCGCGTACACCTCCGATCAGGCGCACTCGTCGATCCAGAAGGCGGCGAATATCATGGGGCTCGCGCAAGACGCGCTCCGGCTCATCCCGACCGACTCAACGATGCGGATGGACCCCGCTGCGCTCACACGAGCCATCAATGACGACCGCGCACAGGGGAAATCACCGTTCTTCGTTAGCGCCACGCTGGGGACCACCTCAACCGGTGCCTTCGATCCGCTCGACGCGATCGGACAGATCACGCAGCAGGCTGAGTGCTGGCTGCATATTGATGCGGCATGGGCCGGATCCGCGCTCGTATGTCCGGAGTTCCGTGAGCCGCTCGCTGGTGTTGAGCGTGCAGACAGTTTTAACTTCAACCCGCACAAGTGGCTGCTGACGAATTTCGATTGCAGCGCCCTGTGGACGCGGGATCGGGCCTCGATGACCGAGGCGCTATCGGTGACGCCGGAGTACCTGCGCAACAAGGCGTCCGATGACGGCACGGTGATCGATTACCGCGACTGGCAGATCCCGCTGGGGCGCCGGTTCCGGGCGATTAAATTGTGGTTTGTCCTCAGGTCATTCGGCGCCGAGGGGCTCCGGGCGCACATCCGCAAGCACGTCGAGCTGGCGCAATGGTTCGAGTCGCAGGTGCGCGGGGACGCCCGGTTCGAGATGGCGGCGCCGCGATCGCTCTCGCTGGTGTGCTTCCGCCTGGCGGATGACCACGACGGCGCGCGCACGAAGGCCCTGCTCGAACGCATCAACGAGAGCGGCGCTATTTTCTGCTCGCACACGACGATCCCTGATCAAGAAACAGGGGCGATGCGGTTCACGATCCGATTCGCGGTTGGCGCGGTGCGCACCGAGGCAACGCACGTCGAGCAGGCGTGGTCATTGATCAGCGGAGCGGCTGGATAGCGCGAAAAAAACACCCGCAGCGGATCGAAATCGACGCTGCGGGTGCGGGTTTGCGGCGGGCGCTGTTGGTGGTGGTGGGGTGAACAGGAGACCCGCCGCGGTGTGTGCTTCTGGTTGTTCCGAATCGCTCGATAGGCTGTTAAGCCGGCCGAGCGGTCATAAATCAAACAAGAGGCCCGCGTCGTATCAAAGACCAACCCGTCGCTTCCATGCGGGGTGGGCCGCTCTTTGTCACGCACCAATGCATGAGTCCGTTCATGCACCGGCGTTTCCTCCATTGGTCGCTCTCTTGATCGTCTCTCCCGACGCGCCGTCCTTGACACGCCGATCGAACCGATCCGTTGAGCGTCCGCAGGCGGACCTCGAACAAATCCAACATTTCCAAACTGCCGATCGCGCCGCTGTCAGGCGGCGCCGGCGTTAGTTCTGCATCAACCCGACGCGTTGTCGCCCTGCCGCTTGGAGCCGAGGCGCTTCATGAGTTCCGGGATCTGCTTGAGCCGGTCCTTCTGCGAGGCGCGCCACTGCGCTCTGTCCTGGATTTCCAGCCACTCGCCGCAGCCGACGAGCACGATTTCCGAGTTCAATTCCACCAATTCGAGCAGCTCCTGGGAGATCCTGATCCGCCCCGCCGAGTCCGGCTCGAGCCGGGACGAGAGGCCGAAGAGCGTCGAGAGCAGCTCGGCGTGGTCCGCATCTGGGGTCAACCCGAGCATGTGCTCGCTGGCTCTCGCCTTGAAATCCGCTTCCGTGTAGAGCCGGATCACCGAGCCGACCCAGGGGGTGGCGTACCAGGCGGCGCCGTGCTGCTCCGCGATCCACTGATTGCGGATATCCGCAGGGATCGCCAGGCGATGCTTCGCGTCGATGGTGTGTTCGTAGTGTCCGGTAAAGAGCACGCATCGGGTTCCGGTTAATCATCCTGAGGTGTTGAGAGGGGTCCCGATCCATCGGGTCCTGTGAGTCGCCACGGCTGGGAGAATATGGGCGGATGCTACACATTGCAACACTCTGCGGTCATCCCGCTCCAACGTGCATCACCTGTGAACACTTCTCGGTCCTTGAAAGCCCCCGCTTTGGTGGATTTGTGCGGATTGTTCGGTTGCCATCTTGAAATAGTGTGGTAAGTTCTTATTTGGCTGGATGTTATGGCATTTGATGTGCAGGGACTCCGTTGTGATGTTCCGGTGGATAATGCCGCTATCAATGGGGGACGCCACAAATGCGCAGTGAATCCACACCGGAGTGGCTGCTTGCGGTGGCGCAGATCCCCTCCTCGCTCTACATCATGACCTCGTCGCGTGGAAAAGCGGTCGGCGCGGTCCTGGCGTCATGGGTCCAGCAGGTCTCGTTCGAGCCGCCGCTGGTGAGCGTGGCGATCCCACGTGGTCGAGGAATCGCTCCGCTGATCCGCGACAGCCGGAGCTTTGCCCTGTGCCAGGTGCACCCCGATGACCGCCTGCTGCCCCGTCGGCTCCGGCTCTCGGATGACCGGGACTGGTCGATCCTCGACGCGATCCCGTTCGAGACGCTCGAGACCGGGTCGCCTTGCATCAAGCGGGCGATGTCCGTGCTCGATTGCCGGGTGCTCCGGCACTTGGATGTCGAGGCGGACCACGAGCTGTACATCGGTGAGGTCGTCGCGGGTCGCGTCTACACCGATGATCGGAGCCCGCTCAAGCCGGACGTGCGAGCGAGCGGCCGGATCGATCTGCTTCGGCGCCTGAACCCCGACCAGATCGCCCAGAACGTCATCAACCGCAGGCCGGTGATCGACGACGATGTCAACGGCAGGATCAGCGGCAGCGGGGAGCTGGGTGAGGTTCCGATGCACAAACCGAACGAGAACGGCGCCGACGAGAACTGATCGATCCTTGGTGAAGGTGTGACATCCGGGCAGCGCGAGGCATCCAATACGGAGAGCCTCCATCGCCCTACAGTCACCCAGCATGACCACACCAACACAGAAACCAACACAGAAGAAGTCTGCCTCCAACCGCATCGGGCTCGACTACCGCGCTGAGGCCGAGCGTCTCGGCGCTCCTGTAGTTCCGATCACCGATGCGCACTCGCACATCAACGGTGAGCAGGCGGCGAAGATCTACCGCATCATCGCTCGGTTGTACGGCGTTGAGATGACGTACTCGATGACGCAGCTCGATCAGGTCGACGCGGTCCGAGGTGTGCTGGGCGATTCCGTCCGCTTCATCGCGGTCCCGAGTTACATCGACCCGGATGGCGGGCGCGCGTTCAAGGAAGGCTTCCTCGAAAACATCCAGGCGTTCCACGACAAGGGCAGCCGGATGGTGAAGTTCTGGGCAGCGCCGAGATCGAAGGACTACGCCAAGGGCTTCGGCGACATGTCGTGCTTCGGTCTTGACGGCGAGTGGGTGCAGCGCGCGATGGAGCTCGGCGAATCGCTCGGCATGATGTTCATGACGCACATCGCCGACCCCGATACATGGTTTGCGGCGAAGTACACCGATACGCAGTGGTACGGGACCAAAGCAGAACAGTACCTCCCGCTCGAGCGGGCGCTCGATCAGCGCGCCGTCCCCTGGCTCGCGGCGCACATGGGCGGGTGGCCCGAGGATCTTGAGTTCCTCGATGGATTGCTGAGCCGGCACGACAACCTCAATCTGGACACGAGCGCGACCAAGTGGATGGTGCGCGAGCTGAGCAAGCACCCCGCCGAGGCGCTCGCGGAGTTTCTCGAAAAATGGAAGGGGCGGGTCCTCTTTGGATCGGACATCGTCACCACCGATGACCATCTTGGAGACGGGACCGGGCACCGAGAGAAGGGCGCGCAAGCAACCACAGGCGCTGAGGCGTTCGATCTGTACGCGAGCCGGTACTGGGCGCTGCGGACGCTCTTCGAGACCGACTACGAGGGGCGTTCACCCATCGCGGATCCTGATCTGATGATGGTCGAGCCTGACAAGTACGGCGTGACGTCCGCGCCGCCGCTGGCGGGGAAGAAATTGCCCGCTGAGCTGCTCCGATCGGTGTATCAGGGCGCCGCCGCCGACCTGCTCGACCGCTGGTGGGTACAACATCCCTGATGATCGTTCTGCTCTGGGTTGGGCTGGTTCTAGGCGTCGCTTCGGCGACGATCGGTGGGTTCGTGATCGTGCGAACGCGCCAGATGGCGTCGTGCGCACCGACCGCGAGGCAGGGCGCCGACCTGCCGGAGCCTGACGATGGCTGGCCAAGTGTCTGCATCGTTATTCCCGCGCACAACGAGGAGGTCGTGATCGGCGAGCTGGTCGCATCGCTCGTCACGCAGGACTACCCGGGGAAGCTCGGCATCGTCATGGCGCTCGACCGATGCACGGATCAGACCAAATCGATCGTCGAGCGCGAAGCGAACGGCGACGAACGGCTGGAGATCGTCGAGATCACCGATTGCCCCGAGGGTTGGGCAGGCAAAACCAACGCTGCGCACACCGGTGTCCGCGCGTCAGCGAGCGCACTGGATGCCGAGGTGCTGATCTTCTCCGATGCCGACACGATCTGGGACCCTGCGTGCACCCGAGCTTGTGTGGCGCTGCTCAAGCACCGGGGTTTGGATCTGCTGAGCCTGCTGAGCACGCTCCGATTCGAGGGCTCATGGGAGATCAACGCGCAAGCGGTAGCGGCATCGGAGCTCGTCCGCCGGCACCCGATCGACAAGGTCAACCGGCTCGACAAGGGCAACGCCTTTGCCAACGGGCAGTACCTGTGCTTCACCCGCGACATGTACAACCGCGTGGGAGGGCACGAGGGCGTCAAGGACGACCTGCTCGAGGATCTTGCGTTTGCGCGCAAGGTGCAGCGCGTCGAGGGCAAGCCGGGCAGGTGGGGGGTGTTCATCTCCGACGGCATGCTCAACTGCCGGATGTACGAATCCGCCGAGCAGTTCCGGACCGGGTGGAAGCGTATCTACACGGAATCGTCGAGGCGGAGCCTGTCGAGGCTGCGCAAATCCGCGAGGCGCCTCCTGATGATCTGGCTGGCGCCCTGGGTCGTCGCCGCCTCGGTTGCGCTGATTGGACTGATTGCAGTCTTCGCCGCGCCTGGTGCGCTGGCAACGGCGACACTCATCGCGGGGGGCGCCTCGTTCATCATCTGGTTTGTCGCGGTGGCGACGGTGTGCACGATGCAGTCGGCGCCCTTGCGGTGCGTGCTGGCGTGGCCCCTCGGGACGCTGATCGTCGCGTCGATCATCCGCGAGGCGGCACGCGATCTGGAGAAGGGCGTCCCGATCTCGTGGGGCGGCAAGGAATACCGGCTCGAACCGATGTGATCAGATCCGGTATCATGACCTTATGAAAATCCTTCTGACCAACGACGACGGCATCGATGCGCCCGGTATTGAGGCGCTGTACGCCGCTCTGACAGACCGTGACGGCGTGTTCGGCTCTCCGCTCGGCGATCTCGTGCTCCCGGTCGCGCCGCTGACGGCGCAGTCCGCGACGAGCCACGGCTTGACGTTCCACACACCGTTGATGGTCAGCGATCACCCGGTCAACTCGTACATGTCGGGGATGGCGGTCGATGGGCGCCCGGCGGATTGTGTGAAGCTGGCGATCTCGAACCTGTGGCCCGATCGGTTCGGCGAGGGCGAGATTCCCGACCTGGTTATCAGCGGGATGAACGCCGGCGCGAACTGCGGCGTGAACATTATCTATTCAGGCACGGTCGGCGCGGCGATCGAGGCGGCGTTCCTCGGCGTCCCGTCCATCGCGGTGAGCCTGCACATCGGCAAGAGCAAGCCGCAGTTCGACATCGCTGCGCGAAACGCGCGGCGTGTGATCGAGGCGGTGCTCGCTTCCGGTGACGGATCACCGATGCGCAAGCACGCGTGCCTGAACATCAACCTCCCGGTGACGGAATCGGAAGGGCCGATGCCGCCGATGGTGGTGTGCCCCATGAACCAGCACGGCTTGGTGGACAAGTACGACCCCCGGACCAACCCAAGCGGCGAACGCTACTACTGGGCAGCGGGTGACGGACTCGATTTCCACTATTCCGACGAGGGCGCCGACGTCCACGCGCTCTTCCAGAAGAACATCACGATCACCCCGCTGAGTTACGACATGACGCACCACGAGGATCTCGAGGTGTGGCGCGATCGGATGGCTGGCGTGACGAGCGCCTAAAAAAACGAGCGACGCAAATTTCTTTGCGCCGCCCGGAGGGAGAAAGAGAGAAATGTGTCACGAGCCGCACTCCATGTGCAACAGCGTGCGAATGACGGTGTAATGCTCAGCCGGCGAGCATGGTCTCGACCGCTTCGAGCGCCTCGGGGAGGCCCTGCTCGACGGAATCGAGTTGTGCTTGTGTGAGTTTCAGTTCGTCGAGGACCGCGGGATCGACGGTGCAATCCTGAACGTCGAGGCGGAAGCCCTCGGTGTTCTTCGCGGCGAGGATGTCGGCGATGTGCACGACGCACGCGAGCGTGCGGCCGCCCTCGGGGAGCGAGAGCGGATCGTGGTGGGCGCCGGTGACGTTGTGCAACGGCTTGGGGAACTTCCACTTGGCGCAGATCGCCTTGCCGAAGTCCTGGTGGTTCGCGCCGAAGACCTCGTCTTCGATCTCGATCATGCTCTTCGTAGGAGCGCCATTGGGATCGATCTCGAGCCTGTCGAAGACCTCGATGAGCTTCTCGCGATCGAACTGCATCTCGAGCATGACACCAAGGTCATGGATGAGCCCGCCGAGGAAGGCCTCGTCGGGAAGGCCGAGCTTCATGACATCGGCGAGCGACTTGGCGCCCGCCGCGGTCGCGACGGAGTGCTTCCAGAGGTCCTTGGCGCTGAACGAGGGGCAGAGCTGGCCGCCCCTGAAGAGCTTGGCGAGGCTCGCGGCGATCGCGATGTTCTTGACCGCGTTGAGTCCGAGCAGGACAACGGCGCGGTTGATCGAACCGATCTGACCGGGCAAGCCATAGAAGGCGGAGTTGACCACTTTGAGGATGCGGCTGCACAGCGCCGGGTCGTGCGAGATGACCTGGTGCAGATCCTGAACGGTCGAGGACGGGTCCTCAACGAGTTCGATGATCCGCAGTGTGATCTCGGGGAGTGTCGCGATATGGCTGACGCCCTGGATCGCGTTCTCAATGACCTGTGCTTTCTCTTCGGCTGTGACGCCCATGTCTTCGACTCCAATAAGGTCTCTCTGTTCGAACCCCGGATGCCCGGTGCGTCAATACATCGACCGCGTGGCATCGCGACTTTCGTCGAGAGTCAGGAGAAGACGGGGGTTCGTGGTTGTTGCGGGCTACGTCCGAGAATCAGCGGTGCTCAGTACGCACAGCGCTTGCGCACGAGAGCCGGGTCACGATGATCAACCGATCCGATGGCCTCGGCGATGCGCATCCCGGCGTTCCCATCGCCAAACGGCGAGGTGATCCGAGCCCGATCTGCCCGCAACGCCCGGTCGAGCGCATCGGCGATCGCCGGGGCGTTGACGCCGCAATCGATGACGTTGTTGGGCCGTTCGCGCCCCGCCTGCCGGGGGCCGATATTGACGACGGGGAGCCCGATCGCAGAGGCTTCGATCAGCCCGGCTGACGAGTTGCCAACAAGTGCGCCGCCGGTTGTCGCAAGCCGTTTGAGCAACGCGATGAATTGCTGCCTGGGGAGGTGATCAACCGTTCTCGCGTCGGATGATTCGATCGCGCGGAGGATCCCCTCGCGTCCGGGGTCATGATTGGGATGCAGCGCCAGGGTGCTGCGATCGCCGATCGCTTCAAGAGCCGCAACCGCGACGTCGCGCTCCGAATCCGGAGCACCCCCGATCGGGTGCATCAGGAAGACGAGCTCGGGCGACCCCAAACCCGCATGCTCCGCGTCGTCCATCGGCTCAATCGAGTCGAGGTCATCGATCGCTGGTGAACCGACGATGCGAACGAAAGCCGGGTCTTCACCCATGCGGATGATGCGGTCGGCGCTCCGCTGCGTCGCGGGAAGGTGCAGGTGCGCGAGCTTGGTGATCGCGTGCCGCATCGCCTCGACCGCGACACCCTCGGCGCGGTCGCCGCCGTGGATGTGCGCTACCGGGATGCCGCCGACCGATGCGGCGCTGGCCGCGGCGAACGCCTCGATGCGGTCGCCGAGAACGACAACCCAGCCCGGCTTGTGCTCGATATACGCGCCTGCGAACCCGGTGATGCCCCGGCCCATCGCCGCGGCGTCGGCGAGCCGACCCGAGGGTTGGCCGTCGATCTGCATCGGGACCGTCGCGGTGATGTCGTATTGATCGGCGACCTCGCGCCATGTCTCGGCTGGTTTGAGCAGGTGCGATCCTGCGACGATGACTTGCAACTCAAAGTCGGGGTGCGCCCTGATTGAGCGCATCACCGTGTCGAGCAAGCCGAACTCGGCGCGCGTCCCGGTGACTACGGCGATGCGCACACTCATCGCAGGTCCTCGTCGGTAAAGGCGTGGTCGGGCTCGATCGTGCGCGAGGTTCTGCGACCGACAACCTCGCCGGTGCGCCACGGCTCGAAGCCGACACCGGGGCGTTTGTAAGTGATGTCGCGCTCGGTGATGACCTCCCCCGCATCGATCGCACGTGCTGCAACGATGGACTGACGGGCAACGCTCCTGACATCCAGCTCGATCTCGATCGGCGATTTCGCGCCGTCACCCATGGCGCGGTGGGCCTCGTGCGCCCGGTCGATGTACATGCTGAGTTGCTCGCCGGTCAGCGAGGCGGCGTGGTCGGGGCCCTGCGCCGCGGTGTCCCAGGTGAGGTGCTTCTCAAGGATGCAAGCGCCGGCGGCGACAGCCATTGCGCCGGTCAGGGTTGATTGCGTGTGGTCGGAATAGCCGGCAGGGCAGCCGAACCGCTCGGTCAGCGCCGCGATCCCGCTCAGGTTGGCGCGATCCATCGGCGTCGGGTAACTGCTGACACAGTGCAGCAGCGCGAACCCCTCGGCGCCCTCGGCGAGCCAACCGGTCGCACGCTTGACCTCATCAATCGTTGAGGCGCCGGTGCTGCAGATGATCGGCTTGCTTGTTTGGATGAGCGCTTCGATCAGCGGCTGGTGCACGATGTCAGGCGAGGCGGTCTTCCAGGCGTCGAAACCGAGTCCCGAGGTTTCGCCCACGAGTGAGTCGTTGAACACGGTCACGATCGCGTGCAGACCGAGCTCATGTGTTTTCTCAACGATCCGCTCGCACTGCGCAGCGCTCAGCGCCAGTCGTGCGAGCATCTCGTGCGCATCGGCTTCACCGGCTTTGCTCTGGTACAACGCGAGCCGAGCGGACTTGGCGAGCAGGCGGTCCGGATCGAATCGCTGGAGCTTGATCGCGTCGGCGCCCGCCTGGTGCGCATCGTGCACAAGCGACAGCGCCCGATCCAGATCCCCGTCGTGGTTCACGCCGATCTCGGCGATGACGTAAGGAGTATGCCCCGCGCCGATCAACCGGCCGCCGATGGTGAGCGAGGAGTTCATCGCAGTGCATCCTGAGGAAATCCGGCCATGCTCCGCTCGCACAGGATCGCATCGGCGACAATCAGATCAATCGGCGAATCGATGTCGATGACCTCGCCCTCATTCGTGCGCACGCCCCTGCGGTCTGAACCAAAAAAACCGTGCGGCCCTGGCAGCGGATTCATCAGGCTCGCCATCGTCACAACCAGGCAGCCGCCGTCGGGGATGAACGCCTCGGGGAGGTCCTGCCTGCGGTGGACGCCGTTGTTGAGCGTGTCGCCTTCCCACGGCGTGACCTGCGCCGAATCTTCGGCGAGCCGGCACGTCCAGTAGGGGTGGTGCTTGCCGACCGGCGCGTACGACTGCACGGAATCGGCGCCAGTCTCGATGCATGCCGCAACACACCGGTCAATGAGGTCGGCAGGGCGCACCGGCACGTTCGCGTAGAGAATCACGACCAGCGCATCGCCAGCGATCCCGAGCGCCGTCGCCGCGTGTCTGGCGGCGTCGTCCACCCTCGCGCTGTCGTTGGCAAGATCGGCAGGACGCGCCACGACGTCGATTCCCAGCGCGACACCGAGCTCCTGCAGCTGCGCATCATCGGTGCTCATCGCGGTGCGCGTGACTGTTTGTGCGCTCTTTGCGTGCTCGATCGTCCAACCTGCGCAGGGACGACCGGCGACCGGCGCCGAGTTCTTTCCCGGGACGCCCTTGCTCCCGGCCCTTGCGAGGATGATCGCGACGACATCGCTCATGACTTGCTCTCGCGGTCCAGATCGATTCGCTGCGTTGTCATCGCCTCGTACGCAGAGGCGAGCGTCGGTGTGGTCAGCGGGGTGATCCGCTCGCCTTCGATGGGCGCGGGCAACGGATCAATCACCGCGGCGCCGGTCCGGCAGATCCAGTAGTCGTAGAACGATTCGAGCTGCTCGTACACCGCGTCGCGCCGGGTGATGCGGGGCACAATCCATGGCGACGGGATCCCGCCTGAGTTTTCGCGGGTGTCGATCAGGCGCTCGGTGTTCTCGATGACGCGGTCAAAGCGGTCGGCGCCGGTGAGCTCGCGGTACACCTCCGAGGTCGTCGCGAGCATGTCGATGCTGATGATGTCGGGTTTGGCGCTGCGCAGCGATTCGGTGTGCTCGGCGGGTCCGTCGAGCATCGAACGAACGTGGATAGACGCGAACCCGGCGTTGCGAGCCGCATCAATGATGTCACCGATCGAATCCAAAGGTGGATGCTGCAGCGTCAATGCGGCGTCGGAGCGATCGACTTGGATTGTCTTGCACCAATCGATCAATGCGTCGGCGTTCGTTGCGGAGCAGATCGTGTGCGCCGGGAAGGCATCGGTGTGGAAGCCATCCGTCGCGATGAGCGAGCCGATGAGTTGGTCGGCAGGTGTCGAGATCCAATCGGGATTGTTGTTGATGAGCTCACGGATGTACCGCTCACGGCAGGGGGTGTCGGCGATGAATCGCCCGAGCGTGTCGCGGAGGCTCGCAGGGATCGAGACGCACACCGACTTGGCGATGCGATCCGCCGTCGGGCGCATCGGGAGGTACCCGAGCAAGCCGCCGAGCGTGGCGAAGGCGCCGGCGGTCGGCGGCGCATCGCGGATCTCTTCGACGAGCGATCGCGCGACGACCGCGCCGGCGATGCCGGGGGGCGCCTGCGAGAAGGTCAGCCGGTGCTCGGTCGGGTGCTCGCGATGCCTGCGGATGATCTCATCACACAGCGCAGGATCGACCAATGCCCAATCGGCGCCGACGAGCAGCGCCGCATCGGCGTTGTGCGCCGCCATCGTCTGCGCGAGTCGGCGCGGATCGAAGAGTTCGTCAAAGCAGGTCAAGCCGGCAATCCCGCCGCGCCAGGCGGCAGGAGAGAAGAGCCTCGCGGCACGGATCGCGCGCAGCCGGTTGGTTATGTCAGGTTTGGCGCCTGTGATGATCTCAACCCCGTCGACTTCTTTGCAATGCTCCAGCCGGGCGAGCGTCACATCGAGCAGTGCTTGCGAGCCGATCGAGGCGTCGATGAACGCGACGCACCGGGCTTTGTTCTGCGCTTTGCCTTCGAGCACGGCGACAGGGTCGGCGCTGGGGATGCGCGTGCGCACCTCGCCCTGTTCGTGCGCGTAGATCGTGGTCTCGAGCATCTCGACAAAGCTGTCGGCGGCGTCGGTGAACCAGCGGAGGTTGATCCGGTCGCGCTCGATCCGCCGTTTTTGTTCGAGCCTTGGATCGAGGTCGTCTTCGAGCCGGAGGGCGCGGTCGGTGCGGATCCGGTTGAAGGCCCCGGTCTGGTTGATGCGCCCGACAACCTCGAACGCCGGCTGGATCGCCTGCGCCTCGGCGCTGAGCTTCTGGACGCGCTCGATCATCGGGTTCGCTTTGGCGGTGTCGTCGATGCACGCCTTGATCTCGTCGAGCAGTTCGCCGGTGCGACTGGTCGTGCCCGCGAGGCGGACGGTCTCCTGGCGAAGCGCGGTCAGGCGGTCCTGCAAGCGCTTCTGTTTCACTGCAGGGTTGTGCCGATCGGGCATCAGAGTGATCTTCGCATCAAGCGTCGGCGCCTTGCGCACATGCGTGTCGATCGCATCAGCGAGCGGCATCGGGGACGTGTGCGCCTTGCGGACACCGCCCTCGGTCGCGTCGATGATGGTGAGCCCGTTGGCGGTGTCGTTGAGGAAGTCGTGCTCGAACTGTGTGAGGTACGACGCCATCTGCTCATCGGTGTAGATCGTGCGCCCGAGATGATCGGTTGCCTGGCGCAGGATGCTCCTGCCGCGGACGATGCGCTCCCACTCAAACATCTCGAGCGTGCGGAAGGGGTTGATTTCGCATGCCCAGACGCGGTGGATCGAGGCGCCGTCGCTGTAATACTGCCCGTCGGTGAAGCCCAGGTCCTGCCCGGTCATGATGATCGGGTCGCACCCAAGATGCCTCGCGAGGTAGCACGAGAGGTGCGCGACGGTGGCGCCCGGCTTGATCGTTCCGTGCTCTTTGGTGTTGGCGCTACCAAGCATCCTGTCGAGCAGTTCGTCGCCCACGCAGCGGATCACGCCGGGGTATGAATCCAGGATCGCCGGGTTCGCCTTCGCCTCGGTGACGAGCGTGACGCCCTCGAGATCCTCCGCCGTCAGCCCCTCGTAGAACCGCGCGGAGATTTCGTGGTAGTCGAGCGCGGTCACAAAGTGCGGCTTGATGCCCATCGCCAGCAGCGGTTTGAGCACTGTCTGCACCGCGATGAGCACGCACCGCTCGCGCACCATCGGATCGCGCAGCATGTGGATGTTCCGGCGCAGGCTGGGCCCTGCCGCGATGACGATCGCCGGGGAACCGGCCGCGGCGCCCTCAAGATCCGCGATGCCCAGCCCGTTCGCGTAGTGCTTCGCGTTCATCAGCGAGTTGCGCAGCGACATCTCCGACTGCACCATCGTGGTGATGATCTGCGAGCGGACGGTGGCGACGACGTTGGCGACCGTCTGCGAGAAGGTGCTTGCCGATTCGCCGAGCCGCGCGGTGCTCGGGGGATGCTCGATGAACCGGACCCCCATCGCGATCAGCGTCTCGGAGCCGTGGATCGCCTCGGTCAGCGCACCCAGATCGCCGGCCTCCGTGCAGATCGCGACGTTGCCCGAGGCGAGCATCCCCGAGCAGTCCACACGCTCAAACACCGTGCGGAGCAACGCCACGTCGGGCTCGAAGACCACGATCAACGCGGCGCCCTTCGCGCTCCTGGTCAGCGCGGCGATGTGATGCCCGACCCCGAACCCGAGCACAACCACCGCACCGACATCCGCGAGATCGACAGTCGAGGCGAGGCGGTCGGCCTCGGTGATCGGTCGGCGCCTGCTCGCCAGCGCCGAATCTCGGTACACGGCGCTGAGCGCGTCGCCCTCGCCGGTCTCGATGAACTCGATCTCCTGGGTTGGCGTCGTCTCGGCGATTTGTTTCGCGAGCCTTGGGGCTCGGAGCGTGAGCGCTGTGATGTTGCGGTCGATGATCGAGGAGGCGCCGGGAACGAGCGACGGCGCGTCCGAGCGATCGATTGGTTGTGTTGTCTGAGCCGTGGTTGGCATCGTGATCCGGTGTCCGATGTGTTGGCGCGGCAACCGCGCGGTTGGTTCGTGCGTATCCTTATGATGTATCGGATAATCGGCCCTGAACGGCGCAGGAATTGCCGACCCGGCGTGAAAAATCTTCGAGGCTCGCTTCCCCTATGCCATCAGCAACGCTCGCGATGCAAGCGATGACCTACACACCCCAATCGCTCACCGAACCGGTGGGGCTCTCGGTCTGGCTGCTCGAGCAGCCCCTTGCCGCCTCGTTGGCGATCGCGCTCGCCGGGATTGTCGCCGCGACCCTGCTGCGAAGGCGGGAGCAGGCGAAACTCGCGATCCCGGTCGGCGCCGCTCTGATCGTGCTCGCGATCGGTGTCTACGTGCTCGGGACGCTCATCGTGACCGACCGGGAGCAGATCCAATCCGGTTCCACCGCGTTCGTCGAGGCCGCGGTCGATGGCGATCTCGAAGCGCTCGATGAGCTGATCCTGGAAGCCGCGGGGCTGGCCGCGTCTGGATCCACCGTGGACGACAAGGGCCGTGAGCGGATCAAGAATCTCTCGCAAGTGCAGGCGCAGGCAGAACTGATCGAGAGCTGGCGCGTCAGCAGGCTCCAGGCGACGATCGATGGCGCCAACATCGGTACGACACTGTTCCGCGTCCGCGCCACCCCTCGTGATGGGCGCCTGACGATCTCGTGGTGGAGACTCAACTGGCGCCGAGACGCGAGCGGCGTCTGGCGGATCGGGACGATCGACTGCCTGGCGATCAACGGTCATGAAGCGGGGCCTGGCTTATTGAACTGGCTATCTGCGGCGTCGGGTCGCAGGTAGTCCGAAAGGTTCTAAACTCAGCGCTTGCAGCAACATAAATGTACCTGGATCACATCCGCTCGACAGGCACGAGCCCCAGCGTCGTCAGCCCGTCTTCGAGCGTGCGTCCCGCGAGGTCGCACAGCCGCAGCCTCGCGTTCCGCGTCGCCTCGTCCGGCGCCTTGAGCACCGGGCACTGGCTGAAGAACCGACTGAAATCCTCTGCCAGTGTTCGCAGGTAGCTGCACAGCAAATGCGGCTTGAGCGCATCAGCAACCGCGTCGATCACGCTCGAGTATTGAAGGATGGTCAGCGCCAGCGCGCGCTCTTCAGGTGCGTCGAGCGCGAACGCCGGGCGCATGGATGCGATGTCGGACGCCGTGACGCCGAACTGCTCCTGCGCCTTGCGGAAGATGCTCTTGATGCGCACCAATGCGTAGAGCAGGTAAGGCCCGGTGTCGCCTTCGAACATCAGCATGCGGTCGAAGCTGAAGACGTAATCGCGGACACGATCGGATGAAAGATCCGCGTACTTGATCGCGGAAATCCCGACCGCCTCGGCGACCGATTTCCGCTCATCACCGGCAAGGCCCGGGTTTTTCTCAAGGATCTGCGCCTCGGCGCGCGTAACCGCCTCGTCGAGCAAGTCGGCGAGTTTCACGTTCTCACCGGAGCGCGTTTTGAATGGTCTGTTGTCCTCTCCCAGCACTGTCCCGAAGGCGGCGTGTTCGAGGCTTGCGTCAGTCCCGTCCGCTTTCTTCGCGTACCCCGCCTTGAGCGCGCCGGCGAAGACCTGCTTGAAATGCAGCCCCTGCCTCGCATCAACCGCGTACACGCACCGGTCGGCGCCCAGCTTCTGCACGCGCCGGCGGATCCCGGCCATATCGGTTGTTGCGTAGAGGAATCCGCCGTCGCTTTTGCGGATTAGTAGCGGCTCTTTGATGCCAACATCCTTGAGCTCGATCACGAGCGCGCCGTCGCTCTCGACCGCGAGTCCCTGACCGATGAGATCGTCGACAACTCCCGCGAGCTCGTCGCGGTACGTCGATTCCCCCGCGGCGGAGTCCGGCGGGACCGTCGCGTGCAGCCGCTCGCACACCGCGTGGCACTCGTTCATCGTGACATCCGCGATCCGCTGCCACAGCGCGACGGTTGCCTCGTCGTGGGACTGCAAGTTGATCAGTGTCTGCTTCGCACGCTCGAGCGCCGCTTCAGCGCCGGCGACCTGCTCCTCAAGCTCCGCCTTCGCTTTGGGACCGAGATCAAACCTGTTGACCGCGTCGAGACCCCGCCGATCGGGGGCGCACTGCTTCTGTGCGGCTCGGTACGCGTTGTCCAGGTCGTCGAGCGTGAGCGCATCGAGATCGATCTCGCCGCTCGCCGCGAGGTCGCCGATGCGTGCGGTCACCATCGCGATGGGCAGGCCCCAATCACCGACGTGGTTCTGCCGGAAAACCTTGTGGCCCTGCCGCTCAAAAATCCGCGCGAGGGTGTCGCCGATGACTGTGGCGCGGAGGTGCCCGACGTGCATCTGCTTGGCGAGGTTCACGCCGCAGAGGTCAACGACGATTGTTTCGGCTTTCGCAGGGGTTCCGATGCCGAGTTGGGGGGTGTCGAGGTTGTCGAGCAGCCCCGCGAGCGCGTCAGGAGAGAGCCTGACGTTGATGAACCCGGGCCCCGCGATGCTCGATGCATCCGCCGGCTCAGCGATCCCGGCCAGGTCGAGGTGCTCAACGATCGCCTCGGCGACCTCGCGCGGCTTCTTGCCGAGGCGCTTGCCAAGCGGCATCGCGGCGTTGGACTGGAAGTCGCCGAGATCAGCGTTGCGCGACGGCGCGATGATCGGATCGGCGTCAGCCGGGCAGTCGTCACCGAGCGCGGCGTGCATGGCGGCAAGGAAACGTTCGCGGAGAATTTGGACGGGGTCGTGGGTCATGACAATGGGCGGAAGTGTACAGTAAATTAAAATTGGAGGACCATCGTGCGACTTGAGTTCAGGGCAGACAGTAAAGAAATGTTCGATGCCTATCTGTTCGTGAGCAGGTACGGGCTGTATAGCGCCGATCTTGTGGCATCTCTACGCCGGAGCAACACGATCTTTGCGGCGGGAGCTGCGGTCTTTTTTGCTGCGATTGTTGGTGGGTGGACGCTTCATTTTCTCTGCGAGGCATCAGGCGAAAGTGAACTCATCACACAACCGGCATCGGCATGGTTCCGATGGGGCTTGGTTGGTTCGTTGATTGTCTCGCTATTGCTGTTCTTCTATGCGTTAAGGTGCGTGGTTCGGATTTGTAGGCCTGATGTCGCAGTCCGCGATCATTCAGTGGCCATGACCGGAGGGGGTCCGTGGCAATACTCCGATGAACTGTGCGCTATCGAAGTCAGCGAGCGGGGTGTGACATTCGAGGATCCAGAAAAATCTACAACCTACGCGCATTCAAAGGTGCATGCGATTGACCGGGCTGATCACTTCATGTTCTTGTACATCGAACCGGATCTGATGTACCCGGTGCCAATCCGAATCAATGACACGACGCGCATCGATGAGTTGATCGAGCAGATCGAAAATAACGCAGGGTTGAAGGCGCGGTTTATCCCAGCGTAAGCGACCCCAGCCCCTCGCCCAGATCCAGATTCTCACCACCGCCTAAGCCGCTCTTGAGGCCGGCGTCCTTCTGGTGCTTCTTCTTGAATTCCTCGCGGAGCCTGCGGTCCTTCGGGGTGATCTTCTGGATCTCTTCGATGGACTGGCCCTCGTCGCTGCGCTTGCCGCCGCGAGAGCTCTTCGGCGCCTCGGTGGTCTGCTTGAGGCTCAGGCTGATGCGTCGTTTGGTCGGATCGACCTCGAGCACCTTGACCTGGATCTCCTCGTCCTGCTTGAGGACGGAATCGACCGTGTTGACGCGCTGCCAGGCGAGTTCGGAAATGTGGACGAGGCCCTCGACACCGGGGGCGATCTCGACGAAGGCGCCGAACTCCATGATCTTGGTGACCTTGCCGGTGATGGTCTCGCCGACGGTGACCCCTTCAGACGCGGTCTGGTAGGGGTCCTCCATGCACTGCTTCATCCCGAGCGAGA
>JAJDDA010000241.1 GCA_029260535.1 Phycisphaerales bacterium
GCCCTCATCAACGACGCCAAAGACAACCCCGCCGAAGCGATAGGCACCACCAGGCGAGGCATCGGACCCGCCTACGCCGACAAAGCCCACCGCGCCACCGCGCTCCGCGTCGGCGACCTGCTCGCGAGCCCCGACACGCTCGCAGAAAAAATCCGCGCCGCCTGCCAATTCAAAAACCAAACCCTCAAACCGCTCCTCGATGCAGGCGCGAACTACGACCCCGACCAACTCACCAGCGACCTCCGCGCCGTCGCCGATCGCCTCAAACCGCACATCGTCGACACCTTCCAGATCCTCCATCAGGCCCTCGACGACAACAAAGCAATCCTCTTCGAGGGCGCCAACGGCACACTCCTCGACGTCGATCACGGCGGCTACCCCTACGTCACCAGCTCCAATTGCTCTGCCCTCGGCGTCGGACCCGGCACAGGAGTCCCGCCGCAACGCATCAACCGAATCGTCGGCATCATGAAGGCCTACTGCACCCGCGTCGGTGGAGGCCCCATGCCCACCGAACTCAATAACGAAACCGGCGACCAGATCCGCAAACAAGGCAACGAGTTCGGCACCACCACCGGACGCCCACGCCGCTGCGGCTGGCTCGACCTCGTCGCCCTCGGCTACGCCGTCAAACTCAACGGCGCCACCGAGATCGCCTGCATGCTCCTCGATGTCCTCGCAGGCTTCGAAACCCTCAACGTCTGCACCGAATACGAGATCGACGGCAACCGCACCACGCACTTCCCGCCAGACGCCGACACCCTCGCGAGAGCCAAACCGATCTACGAACCCGTTGATGGCTTCACCGACGAGATCACGACCGTCCGCACCCGCGCGAAACTCCCCGACAATGCCCGTCGGTACCTCGACCTCATAGAAAAGAGCGCGCAGACACCGATCAGCATCGTCAGCGTCGGCCCCGACCGCGAACAAACCATCCTGAGTTAAAACCCCGTGCCACGACCTAGGCTCCGCTAGGTCGTGCTCTTCAAGTTACAAAAAAATCCCCACGCCCGGGATGAGCAAAGCGAATCCCAGGATCCCCCAACCTCTCCCCTTGAGGGAGAGGTCGATCAACAAAGCGGATCAGGTGAGGAAACTCAGTCATGCCCCCTCTCCTTCCCTCACTTCGCCTTGATCGGCGCCAGCCCCACCCCGATCCTCGACAGCCGCACAAGGTTCATGATGATCTTGTCATCCGTCAGCACCGACGCCGGAGCATCATAAAACTCAATCACGCTGAGCCCCTTGGTGACCTTGATCGTCACCACATCAGGGTCCGCCGTCGTACTCACATTCACAAAGTAAACCGCCATGCCAGCCCTCCTGTGTTGATCCACAAGAGGACGCCCGGCGCTCCCAGTGCGCATGGAAAAGGCCCCGATCGAAATCGAGACCTCACCATTGCCCAACTGCGCGTGGACGCCGGAGGACAAATGGGCACTCCCGGACTTGAACCGGGGACACCGGCATTTTCAATGCCGTGCTCTACCAACTGAGCTAAGTGCCCGAAATTGACACCGCCAGCACTCGAAGGCCAGCAGGGGCGACAACCGTAGCAGCCCCCATTCCCATCGGCAAGACACCCGCCGAGGATTTGCTCTCTTTGACGAACCCGTCCCGGATACCATCCCCGCCCACCATGCCAACCCAGAGCGCACAACCCGAAACCACCCGACCCGCCATGATCACCGGCGTAGGGCTGATATCACCGCTCGGCAGATCACTCTGGGCCAACACCAGAGCCCTCCTAAACGCCCGGACCACCACCGACATCCTCGACAAAGCCCAACAGGAAATCGACGAACAAACCACCAACTCCCCCACGCCTGGGATGAGGTCCCCCGAATCCCAGGATCTCCCCATCCCAACCTCTCCCCCCAGGGGAGAGATCGATCCGCAAAGCGGATCGGGTGAGGGGCCATCCCAGCCCGCCGCGCAACGGCGCTCCCCAACTCCTCCTCCCTCTCCCTCCGGGAGAGGGCCGGGGAGAGGGGCTCCAATGAGCCCAGCATCATTCCACCCCGCCATCGCCCTCACCCAGGACCCCCACCTCCTCACCCAGTCCGTCGGCGCCGTAGGCCGGGTCGCCCCCTGGATGAACGACCCCGCCATCGAGCTCGCCGACATCGCTATCCGCGAGGCCGCCAGCGACGCCTCAGGCGGCAAGCCGATCGCCGACATCATGGGCGTGCGCACGATCGTCGCCTCCTCCAAGGGCGCCATCCTCACCCTCATCGACGACCGCTTCAAGAAACACCGCGACAGCGCCGCGATCCTGGGCCCCCACCAGTGGCTCGCCCACCAACTCCGCTGCCGCCTCAACCTGGGCAACACCACCAGCGTCGTCGCCGCCTGCGCCACCGCCGCGTGCGCACTCCACCAGGCGCGCCGCGAGATCGAATCAGGAGAGCACGACCGCGTCCTCGTCGTCGCCGTCGAATCCGCACTCCACCCGATCTTCGCGCACTCTTACAAACGCCTCGGCGTCCTCACCCCCATCAACCCGCTGAGCGCCCACCGCCCGCGCCCCCTCGACGAAAACCGCGAGGGCTTCACCCTCGTCGAGATCGCCGCAGCCGTCATGCTCGAAGCAGAACCATCAGCGCGCGCACAAGGCCGCAACATCCGAGGCCAACTCCTGGGGTCAGCCGTCGCAACCGAACCCCACGACATCGTGCGCCCGGCGCCGGTCTTCACCGCGCTTTCCGCTTGCATCAACCGCGCTGTTCCCCGTGGAACACCAATCGCACTCATCCAACCCCACGCAACAGGCACCAAAGACAACGACCCAAGAGAACTCCGCGCCATCGCACAAGCCATACCGGACGCAACCGCAGCGCCGGTTTACGCGAGCAAGGGCGCGCTCGGTCACCCCCTCGGCGCCTCGGCGCTCGTCAATCTTGCATTAGGAATCGCCATCGCCAACACCGGCAAGCGACCCCCGATGCCGTGGCTCGACAACCCGATCGATTGCGGATTTGCGATAAATAAAGCACCGCAGCCGGTCGCGCCAGGAGCCCAGCTCATCACCAGCGCCGGCTTCGGCGGCCACGTCGGCGCCGTCTGCTTCAACGCTGTCGGCCCCCGATCTCAGTCTTCAACCGCCTGAACGGCATCCCACAACGCGATCATCATCTCCGGCGATAACCGCTCCGGGCGATCGATCGGCTCGATCCCGTCGGGCCATACGAGCCCCGCGCTGACCGCGTCTTTCAGGATCGATCCCAACTGCTTGCGCCTCCGCGCAAAGACGCGGTGCGTGAACTCGACCAAACCGCTCGGGTTGTCCGTCAATGGCTCATCCAGTCTGGTGATCGAGATCATCGCGCTCTCGACCTTGGGTTGCGGCCAGAAACAACTCGGCGGGACTTTCGCGATCAGCTTCACCTGCGCCAGCGCCTGGGTGATCACCGAGATCTCGCCGTAGGTCTTCGAGCCGGGCGATGCCGCGAGGCGGTCGGCGACCTCGCGCTGAATCGTCACGTGCAGTGATTTGCACCGCGGGTGCTCAACGAGCAATGTCAGGATCAACGGCGTCGCGATGCTGTAAGGGAGGTTGGCGATGTGCGTGAACTCGCCATCACCCAGCGCCGCGAGCGCCGCCGGTGCGATCTCTTTTTTGGATTTGAGGCAGTCTCCACGGACCAAACTTAGATCACCCGATTCGATATGTCCGGCGAATTCGTCGGTGATCCAGTCGCATAAGCCGTCGTCCAATTCGCTCGCAACCACGCGCCAGCCGGCGTCGAGCAACGGCTCGGTCAGTGCGCCGGCGCCGGGGCCGACCTCGAACGCGAGCCGGCCATCGGCGGGTCCGGCGCTGTCGATCAGCTTGCGGATCAGGTTCTGATCGATCAGGAAGTTCTGCCCCAGCGCCCTTTTGGGAGTCAGGCCCCTGGCCTCGAGTGTTTCCTTGATCTGCACGATTGTCCGCATCGCAGCCATGGTAGCGAGCGCGGGGCGCGATACGATGGCCGCATGAATTCCGCATCAACATCAACTCCCGGCTTGACCGAGCGGCTCGCCGCGATCGATCATGCGCACCTGTGGCATCCGTTCACCCCGATGCGGCAGTGGCGCGAGCAGGAGCCGATCATCATCGAGCGGGCCGAGGGGTTCGTGCTCTTCGACACCAACGGGAAGCGGTACATCGACGGGTACTCGTCGCTGTGGTGCAACGTGCACGGGCACCGCGTGGATGTCATCGATGAGGCGATCCGTGATCAGCTCGACCGGGTCGCGCACGCGACGATGCTCGGGTCGTCAACGGTCCCCGCGATTCGGCTCGCCGAGCGGTTGGTCAAGCTGGTCAACCGTCCAGGCGCGCGCACGGTCCTGAACAAGGTCTTCTACTCCGACGCCGGCGCGACCGCGACCGAGCTCGCGTTCAAAATGGCGGCGGGTTTTCATCACCACAACGGGCGCACCGACCGCGATACGTTCGTCGGTGTCCGCGGCGCCTACCACGGCGACACCACTGGCGCGATGAGTGTTGGGTACGACGAGCGGATGCACAAGCCGTTCGGGTCGATGCTTTTTCGGAATGCGTGGGCGATAGCGCCGGACGTTTGCTCGGTGGATGAGCCGAGCGCCGGGCACCAGCGGGAGTGGCCCTCGTGGGATCGGGCGCGGCGTGAGCGCGCGCGCGATCTGGCGCTGGCGGACCTGGACCGGGTGCTGGGTGAGGTCGGCGATCGGGCGATCGCGGTGGTGATCGAGCCGTTGATGCAGGGCGCCGGTGGGATAATCGAGCAGCCGGAGGGGTACCTGGCGGGGCTGGCGCAGCGTGCGCGCGCACACCGGCTCCCGTTGATTGCTGATGAGGTCGCGGTCGGGCTGTGCCGAACCGGCGCGGTGCTCGCTTGTGAGCATGAAGGTGTGGAGCCGGACATCCTGTGCCTCGCGAAGGGGCTCAGCGGCGGGTACCTGCCGCTGGCGGCGACGCTTTGCACGGACATGATCGCTGAGGCGTTCGAGGGGGAACTTTCCGAACACCGGACGCTTTATCACGGGCATACGTTCACCGGGAACCCGCTCGCGTGCGCTGCGGCGAACGCTTCGATTGATCTGCTGATCTCGGATGAGATTTCTGCCAACGCGCGCGCGCTTTCTTCGCAGATGCGCGATTCGTTGCGCGAGGCGCTCGGCGACCATCCGCATGTCGGCGATGTTCGGCTGCGCGGGGTCCTGTGCGGGATCCGGCTTGTCGCGGGGCGCGGTCCGTGGTCGGCGTTTGATCCTGACCATCGGGTCGGGGCTCTGGTGTGCGCTGCGGCGCGCGAGCGGGGTTTGATGATCCGCCCTCTCGGGGATGTGCTGGTCCTGAACCCGGCGCCGGCGATGGATGACGCGACAGCGGAGGAGATGCTCCGGATCGTTTGTGAGACGGTGTCGGGGTTCGATTTTTCGCGGTTTGTTTGACAGAAATGCGTAGAAACACGGTCGTGGCACGCTTCGATCGGCGCGGTACACTGGGGTTCTATGGCCGGAGAGTCGCCGGAAGAGAATCGGATTGCCTTCGCCTCACTGGGGTCGTCTCTGGCTCCTGCGCTCTGCGCGGAGTGCGATGACCGGCTCGGCGAGATCCGCTGGTTCCAAGCGGACTGGCAGCGTGGCGGTGCATCAACGGCGTATAGCGAATGGCGCGCAGACGATGGATCCACACGCGAGGTGATGATCAAGCTCCCGGTAGGACCGGTCGAGCGGCGGATCACCTCGGAATTATCGAAGACCGATGCGCACACGCCGGTCGTGGTGGCGCACGGGGTCGAACTCGGCGGGTACGACCTGGCGTGGCTGGTGATGGAGCGGCTCCCGGGTAATCCGCTCTCGCACAAGAAGCCGAGTAAAGAATTGTTCGAGAGTCTCGCTGAGGCTTCCGCGAACTTTTACCGCGTCGAGGCAGAACTGCACCGGCCTGAGGGAGTAGCCGAGAAGACCGACTGGGCGGCGCTGCTGGAGAAGGCGAGGCATGATGCGCGCGAGAGCGATATCCCGCACCAGCAGCACTGGAATGATCTGATCAGGCAGACGCAGAAGCTGCTGCCCAAGCTGCTGCCGATCTGGAGAGGTCGTGACACGCACACCTGGCGGCACGGCGATCTGCATTTGGGCAACGCGATGCTCCGACCAGCGGGTTCGCCCTGGGGACCGGCGGGGTGTGTGTTGCTGGATTTCGCCGAGGTCGGTCTGGGGCACTGGGTTGAGGACGCGATCTATCTTGAACGGATTTACTGGGCGCATCCTGAGAAGCTGTGCGGCACGAAGCCGGTCAAATCGTTCGCCAGGGCGCGCAAGGCGCAGGGGCTGAAGAACGGGGACGATTACAACGAACTTGCCAATATCCGGCGGGTGCTTTTGAGCGCGTGCGTGCCGGCGTTTTTGCACCGTGAGGGGCATCCGGTTTATCTGGAGGCTTCGCTTGGGATGCTGGAGAAGACGCTGCCTTTGGTGAGTGGGTATTGAGGGAGGGCGCTCTCGTAGTGGGAGAGGGTGGGAGGAGTTGGGGAGCGCCGCTGCGCGGCGGTTTTTTTACCCCTCACCCGATCCGGTTTGCGGATCGACCTCTCCCTCAAGGGGAGAGGTTGGGAGCACGACCTAGCAAAGCCCAGGTCGTGGCGTGAGTATCCTTAGCGGAGAATCATGGGATTTGCTTTGCTCATCCCGGGCGTTGGGATTTCAAGTATGCAAAATTAAACAGGGCGACCCGCGAAAATGAATCCGCGAATCGCCCTGAGATCGCCAAGGGTTGATTGGTTCAGGAACCTGCTGGTTCACTGTTCATGCGAGTTCGCGTCGGCGTTTCATGCCGAGACAGAAACTCATCGCGACAAGAGCGCCGGCGCCCGGTGTTGGGATGTTGTTGACGACGATGTTGTCGAAGTACACATCTCCGGCGACGCCACCGGAGCCTGCGAAATCCTCGAACATGAGGAAGAAGCCGGGGGCGTCACCGCCGAATACGGTGCGCTGGTGGATCTCGAAGGAGTACGAGTGCCACCTGTTGTTGTCTTTCATGTCGATCCTGGTGGTCGAGGAACCCAATGTGCCGTGGGTCCAGTGGTGCTCGCCGGGGGTCGCAGCGGCGAAGCCGGCGAAGCCGCCGTAGTTGTTGAATGACGAGCCGCCCCTTGAAAACCCGAGGTAATCGAAGTTGACGAAGGCGATGCCCGAATCGTTGAAATCGATCATCTCCGCGGTGAAGATTTCACCGGCGGATTCGAGGGTGTCGAATGTAAGCGCGTGGTTCGTCGGATCGAGGGGATCAACGGCGATGCGTGCGTCGTGGGCGCCGAAGGATTTTCCGGTCCACTTGGAGAGGGATCCCGATTCGAAGTCATCGTAGAAGCCGTCAGATGCGGACGCACTGGCAGCGGTGACGGTAAGCGCGAGTGCGCAGACGAACGAAGCGGTGATCTTCCGGTTGGTGCTGTTTTTCATATTTTTCGACCTTTGTATAGCGCCCCCGATGCACAAACCACCCCGGCCGGCATCGGTCGCCAATTGAACATTCCGATTCAACTCGCGGTCGTGCGACGGGGGATCGTGGTGAATTTTCTCAGGCGGGGATGTAGGGGCGCACAGGTGGCGCAGGCGGCACAGAGGGGTTGATATCAGGTGTTATCTGTCGTGCTCGTGGTTTGATACCCGAGCCTTCGCTGCGCTCAGACTCGGCGTCCGGGCTTGCTCAGACGCCTACGGCGTTGACGCCGCAGTCGACGTAGATGTTCTCTGCGGTGATCCCGCTGGCGAGGTCGCTGACGAGGAAAGCGGCGGCGCCACCGACATCGCCGCCTTCGACGTTGCGGCGGAGCGGGGCGCGTTCGGGGGTTTTGTCGAGCATGGTGCCGATGCCGCCGACGGCGCTGCTGGCGAGGGTCTTGAGCGGTCCGCCGGAGATCGTGTTGACGCGGATGTTGTATTGGCCGAGATCACCTGCGAGGTAGCGGGCCGTGCACTCGAGGGCTGCTTTGGCGACACCCATCACGTTGTAGCCGGGGACGATTTTTTCGGAGCCGTAGTAGGACATGCCGAGGATGGAGCCGCCTCCGGACGCCTTCATGGGTTCGGTGGCGCGGTGGGCCATCGCGGCGAGGGTGTACGCGGAGATGTCGATGGCGCTGAGGTAGGCCTCGCGGGGGGTCTCGGTGAACTTGCCGAAGGCGAGCCACTCGCGATCGGCGAAGGCGATGGAGTGGATGACGAAGTCGAGACGCTCGTGGGATTTGGTGTAGGCGTCGAAGATCGAGTCGAGGTCCTCGTCCTTGGAGGCGTCGCAGGGGTTTAGCCAGAGATCGCCCGAGCCGCCCAGTTTTTCGCAGGCGAGGCGGGTTCGGCGTTCGTTCTTCTCCCCCGGGATGCACTGGAAAGCGCAGTTGGCCCCGTTGGCGATGAGGGATTGGGCGATGTGCCAGGCGTAAGAGCGGTCGTTGGCGACGCCGAAGACGAGTCCGGTCTTGCCTTGGAGGAGTGCGGTCATGGGAATCAGTTTAGCGGAAATGGTGGTTGAGTGGATTGCCTGCTTAGCGGGGCGTCGCATCGCTATTCGTCCCACTTGATGACGACCTTGCCGAATTGTTCGCCGGATTCGAGGCGGGCCCAGGCTTGGTCGGCGTCGGTCCAGTCGTGGATGGAATCGACAACCGGGGCGATGTGGCCGGCGTTCATCAGGCTGGTGACTTCGGCGAAGTCGTTGTTGGAGCCCATGGTTGAGCCAAGGAGCCTTAATTGACCCCAGAAGATCCTGCCGAGGTGGGTTTTGGTGACGGGGCCTGAGGTGGCGCCGCAGGTGACGAAGGCGCCGCCTCTGGCGAGGGAGGCGATGCAGTTCATGTGGACGGCATCGCCGATGGAGTCGAGGACGCATTCGACGCCGCGCTTGTTGGTCCAGGCGCGGATGTCTTTGGACCACTGCTGGCCCTCGTCGAGGATGGCGTGATCGGCGCCGAGCTCGGTCGCCTTGTCGAGCTTCCACAGGTGGCGGCTGGTGACGGCGACCTCGCAACCGAG
>JAJDDA010000242.1 GCA_029260535.1 Phycisphaerales bacterium
ATCCGCAGAAACTCGACGCGATGGACCAGATCGATTACGGCGCGTACCTCGTCGTCAACGTGCTGCTGCGCCGGCCGATCCCGCAGGATTTCTACGACGTCTTCCTGCTCGGTAAAGAGGGCGAGTTCCCGACGAACGACACCGACGCCTCGCTCCAGCGACACGTCATCGACATGACGCAGGGCTCCTACAACACGCCCCCGGGCGCCTTCGGCGAACTCACGCTCTACTGGCCGCTCCCCTGGGGTTCGAGCCGGTTCACCCTCGTCGGCGGTCAGGGCTCATTCGACGACTACGCCAAACGCCTCGCGGAGCAACTGCCGGGCATGCTCAAACTGATCGACATGGCGGTCGAGGACGTTGTGCAGGTCCGCATGACGCAGTGGGGCCACGCGATGCCGCGTTCGGAACCCAACTTCATCGCCAGCGGCAAAGCGGCGCTCGTCCAGCGCCCGATCGACGACCGGATCTGGTTCGTGAATCAGGACAACTGGGCGCTACCGGCGGTCGAGAACTCGCTGCTCGACGCGAACACCTACGTACAGCAATTGCTCGGGACGCTGTAGCACAGCAGGTCGATTAGATCCACGAATCCTCAAACAACATCCCGGGGCTCAACGGCGCCGCGTCGCTTGTTTCGACGAGGCTCGCAACCGGGTACGAGCAGTAGTCCACGCTCGACGACCCCGCCGGCCGATGGTTGCCAGACCAGCCAAGCCCTCCGAACGGGAGCTTCCCGCTCGCGCCGGCGGTGCCCGCGTTGATGTTCACACAACCCGCTCGAGACTCAATCATGAACCGCTCGCCGGTTTCCTTCGAGGACGTAAAGATCGCCGACGCCAACCCGTACCGTGTCGCGTTCGCTTGCTCGATCGCCTCTTCGTAATTCTTGACGACGCAAACGCGCGCGATGGGTCCGAATACCTCGATGTCGCAACCAGCGTCGCGCCCCGGACCGCCGGCGTCATCCGCCACGAACCGGTCCACACGCACGACACCAGGGGTGATGAAATGCCCACCCTCGCACCCGGAGATATTGTCGATCGCTCTCGGCTGCACAAGGCTCTCGCCACCGGCGCTAACGAGCGACTCGTGGTACTGCAGCGCCGCTTGCCGTGAGTCCTCACGGATCAGAGGCCCAAAGAACACCGGCTCCTCACGCCGAGGGTCGCCGACCTCGATCGCGTTGGTTGCCTTGACCATCGCATCGATGAACCGGTCCGCGATTCTTTCGTGCAGGATAATCCGCCGCGTGCAGGTGCAGCGCTGCCCGGTTGTCGCGAACGACGCCCTGACGCACTCGACCACTGCCTGCCGCAGGTTCGCGTCGTCCATCACGATCGCCGGGTTGTTGCCGCCGAGCTCGAGCGCGATCAGGCGACCGGGGTTGTCGAGGTTCGCCTCGATGATCTTCCGGCCCACAGGCCACGACCCGGTAAAGAGCACGCCGTCGATGTCGCGGTGCGTGACGAGCCTGCTCGCGACATCGCCGCCGCCCTGGACGAGGTTGAGGACACCCCTCGGTGCGCCGATCGAATCGAGCGCCTCGATGAACATCTCCGCGATGAGCTGCCCCACCGCAGGCGTCTTGTCGCTCGGCTTGAAGACGACCGTGTCGCCCATCGCCAGCGCCGGGATGATGTGCCCGTTGGGCAGGTGCGCCGGGAAATTGAACGGCCCGACCACCGCCATCACGCCGTGGGGCCGGTACCGGCAGACCCCCTGCCGCGTCTCGGTGATATCGATCTGATAATCGCTCACACGCGCCATCGACCCGTGCGCCGATTCGTCGAGCGTGATGTCCACTTTGCCCGCGAGGATCGACGCCTCGCCCTTCGATTCCCACATCGCCTTGCCGGTCTCGGCGTTGATCATCGCCGCGATCTCATCGACCCGGCTCGTAACAATCTCCTGGTAACGGCGCAGCGCCTCAAACCGGCGCTCGCGTGGGGTTGTTGCCCACTCGTACTGCGCCGACTTTGCAGCGGCAACCGCGAGGTCAACATGCGCCGCGTCGGGTGAACCGGACCAGACGATCGTCTCGGGATGCGCCGGGTAATGCGACCGGATGGAGTCGCCAGCGATAAGGACCGGGTCATTCCCGATCAGAGCGCAGGGCGCGTGCTTGAGCGCCGCGAGTGGGTCGGTGGTTGTCGTCACGCGGATACCTTCTCTTTGTCGTTGGTCTTCTTGTTCCGATCGATCGCGGTGGGATCAAACATCCGCTCATGGGGAAGCGGGGTGAACCCGATCGTCTCGCCTTCGCTCACCTCGAGCACCCGCATCGCCTGATCGCAGATGCTGACCTTGTCCCCGTCAACCTTGCAAGGCGCCAGCACCGCGCGGAACAGCCCGTCACCGCCATCGCGCTGATCGGAACTGGCAAAGCACATCGTCTCGGCGTCCTTGTACTGCAAACCGCCTTGCGCCTCGATGGCGCGAGTGTCACGCACCATGTCGATCTCGTCGGTCGTCGCGTGCAGGTGAGGCCCGCCATCGAACGGGTCCACACGGTTGTTGTATTTGAACCCGATCTTCTCAAGCATCGCCCGCGCAGGGAGCGTGTCGTGCCCGACCTGCGCGATCCCCGCCCGCGCCATCGCCGGGAGCAGCGTGAGGTAGATCTCCTCGTGCGGCAGCAGCGAGGTCATGAACTCACGCGACTTCTGGCAGAACTTGTCCGCCTCGTCGTAACTCAGGTTGATGAACTGCCTCGTGAACTCTTCCCAGAAGATGTTCCGACCGTCAGGCGTCACCGGCGCCATCATCTCCGCGAGCACGTGATCCTGGAACCGCTCGCGGTGGAGCCCGATGTAGTGGAACCGGATCAGGCTCAGCTGCTTGCCGACGCGCGAAGGATGCCCCCGGTACGTCGGACCGAGGATCAATCCGCCAATCTCGGTGGGGCCCGATTCATCGAGAACCAATTTAGCCGTGACGTGCGTCGTGCCCTGCTGGAGGTCCTCGGAGAAGAAATGTTTCTTGTTGAGTTCAAAGACCACGTTCGGCGAACCGACACTGCCCATCTTCGCGATCAACGCGCTCGTCCCGACGACGTTGCCGGTCATCGCATCCTGCGCGGTGAACATGAACAGCGGCGACTTGCCCGCCGCTCCTCCGAGGTTGTGCACCTCGCGCGCCTGCGAGACGTCCTCGAGTTTTTCACCCTTGCGCACCGCGCGGAACGATTGCCTCGTCCACCGGATCTTGTCCGCGATGACATCCTTGTCAGGCGGGAGATTGATGAAGTGCACCATCTTGGCGAGCTTGATGAAGATCGCCAGATCATCGGGTTTGGACTGTCGGATCAGAAACATGTAGGGGCTTGCTCCTGCCTTTCGGCATTGCTGCACTGCACAACCACGCGACCTGCTACCGTCGCACCGATGATCTTAGCCGGCGACCCGCGCCATCGATCGCTCCACAATCTCGAAGACCTTCGGCCAGTCCTCCATCTTGAAAACCCCCAGCGCGGGGAGCATCCGGATGTGGAAAGGCCCGTGGCCGCAGTAAAACGCGATCACGCCGTCCTCGAAGAGCGCCTTGCTCAGATCGATCATCTTCTTCTTGTCGCCGCCGAAGGGCGTGAACCGGAGCATGCCGCCGAACCCACCGGCGGTGGACGTCACCCCCTGGACCTCCGGGAACCAATCCGGATGCCGCGACTTGAGCCCCTCGACCTGCTCGACGAACGCCTTGTGGTGCTGCGCGATCCGGCCATCGGGTCCATAGTAATCACCCTCGACAAGCCGCTCGACGATCCGCTGCCCGACGCGCAGCGGCGCCGCGCCACCGAGGAAGGTGCCGCTGAGCAAGCCGGGCTTCGGGTTGTACCGCTCGGAATAGAGCGTGCCGCAGACCTGTGTCATTTTGCCGACGGTGCAGATATCGATGTACTCACCGAGACCCATCGCCTCAAAGGCGAAGAGCGATTCGGTGCGTCCGAACGTCTGGATCTCGTCTGCCCAGACCGCGATGTCGTTCGCTTTGCAGACCTCCATGAGCGCCTTGTGGAACTCGCGGGGCGCGGTGTTGAAGCCGCCTTCGCCCTGAACCAATTCAAACACAAAGCAGGTGTGCTGCTTCGGGTACCGCGTGATGAATTTTTCGAGCTGCTTGACCGCGCCATCGATCGCGTGCGTCTGTGCCGAGTGATCCCCCGCGCGCATCAGGCGGTCGAGCGCCTCGTCGTAGAAGGGCATGTAATCGATGTGCATGTTCAACGGCACGCCGTCGCGCCCTGCCGCGGAATCGCCGATCTGCGCCATCACCGTTGTGCGTCCCATGAAGCAGTGACTGAACGCGAGCACACGCTCCGCCGGCTGGTGCTTCTGGTAGGCGATCTTCAGCGCGTTCTCGTTGGCCATCGCGCCGCCGGTCGAGAAGAAGCAGTGCGCCAGATCGCTCGTGCGCGAGGCGTACTTCACCAGCGTGTCGGCGTAGCGGATCGCGTCCTCGTTCATCTGCAGGTGGCCCTGCATCACCGTGTCGCCAGTCGCCGCCTCAAGAGCAGCGCGGACCAGTTCCGGCTCGCTGTGCCCGAAGAAGTGGACACCGATACCGTTGATCATGTCCCACTTGACCGAGCCATCGACCAGTTCGACCAATGCCCCGTTGCCGAGCCCCGAGGCGATGTAGTCGTAATACAACCCCCGGCCCCGCGATTTGGCCATCATCGCGGCAAGCTCGTCGAATTGGACCCGGCTCTCGCTGTCAGGGCCCTTCGGCTCGGTGATGAGCGCCCGCCTGGAGCGCAGCTCGTTGATGATCATGTCGATCGAACTCGTCACGACATCGCTGTTGAGGTACGGCGGCCCGAGCGTTCCGGATTGTTGTGTGGTCGTGGTCATCGTCGTTCTGCTTTCGTAATCAAGTGCAGGTGTAAATCCGACTTACTGTGTGAGTGCGCCCTGTTTGAGCCGGTGGAGCAGCACCGCCATCAGCTGGCTCCGCTCAACGAGGCTCGAAAGATCAATCCATTCATCGCTCGTGTGCAATCCGCCGCCGCGAACGCCGAGCGTATCGATCGTCGGCAGGCCCTCATCCTGAAGGATGTTCCCATCGCAGACGCCCCCTGTCTTGGCGAACGGCATCTGTTGCCCGAGCGATTCGGCGCAGCCCCTGGCGAGTTGAGCAAACCGCGTGACCGCCCCCGTCTCCGGCTTCGCCGGACGGTTGAACGAGCAGTCGACGCGCACCGAGGGCATCGATTCAGGGGATGTCTGGAGTTCGCGGAGCATCGCTAAGAGTTCATCGGCGATCTCGTTCGTCGGGAATCGCACGTTCCCCCACGCCCTTGCAAGATCGGGCACCGCATTCGATGCCGCGCCTCCGAGCAAGGGTCCGATATTCAGGATCCGACCCCGTTCGGCGTCCGGCATCGCGCTGATCTTCGTGATCACATCCGCCAGTTTGTTGACGGCGCTGACGCCATCCACGAACGCCCTCCCGACGTGCGCGGATTTCCCTCGCGTTTCGACCCGGAATTGCCCGCTGCCGAACCGCTCGACGACCAACTCACCACCAGGGAGCGCCGGTTCCGTCGCGATCCCGATCTCCGCTTCCTTCGACAGATCGCGCAGGATCTGGCTGCTCGCGTAGGAGCCGGTCTCCTCGTCGCTGGTCAGCGCCAGGGTGATGTTGGGGAGTTCCCCCGCCTCCGCGAGCGCCTCGAGGGCGTTGACCGTGATCAGCACCCCACCCTTCATGTCCACGACACCAGGACCCACCGCGGTCTTGTCGTCGCTCGAGATGGTCATCGCGGTGAACGAGCCGATTGGATCGAAGACCGTGTCGAGATGACAGGCAATCAGGATCCCAGGCCCCTCGTTCCCGGGGAACGTCACCACCGCAGTCGGCGGCGGCATCCGGACTGCAGGGGCATCGTCGCTCTGGCTCCCAAAGTCGAGCCATGTCGGCCTCGCTTCACCCGTACGCATCTCAACCACGCCACCAATCGCTCGGAGCCGATCGAGCACGATCCCCCGGTACTCATCGAGCCCCGGATCGTGCCCCAACCCGGTCGGGATCGACACGTGGTGAGCGAGATCCGCGACCATCGCCTCGTGCCTGGGCACGAGGAAATCCCGGAGCTTCGCCTCACCCGCCGTCAGTTGTGTGGATGCCTGGGTCAACAAACGACCTCCTGAATCTGGACTCGAACTTGCTCACCAAAGCCTTCCCGAACTGCCGAGTTTACGCTACGTCAAGCCACGGATTGCCCCTGACACGCCCTCAGGGCGATATCGATAGCAATTTTTCGTATCTGATCATCGTATTCATGCGCAATTCGGCGAGTCAGGGCGTCACCATCGGCCGCCCGCCAGCACGCCGCCAGGCGCTCAATTGCCCCAGGTGAGTCGCCTCGTGCTTGAACATCAGGTGCAACGTGACATGCCCGATCGTCGGGAGTTTTTCGATGTAACGGGGGATCGGCGTTTGCATCGACAGGATCTCAGGAGTCGCCGACCGGAACGTCCTTGCGGTCGCCTCGTGCAGCGACATGTACCGCTCAACCAACTTATCTCTGGGAAGATAATCGTTCGCATCAGGCATTGGTGCGCTGTTGCGCCCGTGCTCGTGATCGATCGGGTCCTCGGGAACACCGCCTTCGAGCATCGTTGTCATCACCGGGAAATAGACGATGAGGTGCGACATCAACCACGCCGGGTGATTCATGATGACCCCCGGAACAGGCTGCTCCACCATGTCTTCAGGCGTGAGATCTTCGACGAGCGCCTGCATGTATTCCTGCTG
>JAJDDA010000243.1 GCA_029260535.1 Phycisphaerales bacterium
TCGGGTTGGCGGCGCGGGCGCCGATGATCAGATCGTCGATCCCGTCGCCGTTGACATCGCCGGCGGAGGAGACGGAGCGGCCGCTCTGGTCGTACGCGTCGATCCCGTTGCAGACGAAACCGTTGGTCCCGTTCAGGGAGGAAAGCTCAAGCGTCGCAGCAAACGGCTCGGCGGCAAGCGATTGCGTCGAGCCTGTGATCACGAGGATGGCGGCGGGGGACCAGCGGCTGATACAACTGTTCATATTGTTCGTCTCTCTCTCGTGGATCCGATTTTTAAATACAAAGCGAGCCAAGATGCGAACCAGGAGGCATCATTGTCATGCAGAAAATGTAACCCACACAATACAAAACCTTTGTGGCCTGTTTCAATAACAATTTCTGAGTTGCAATGAATTGAATTGACAGGTAATTCTGCGCACACAGACAAAGACATGCCCTATGCCATTGCGCAGAGCAGGCTTACTCTTTTTCCTTCCGGAAAAACATCCCGCTGAAATTGTCAGACCCGTTGTGATCCCGCTCCCACGTCCGCCCCAGCGCCTCGACCGTGTCGCGATACTCCCGGTGCTCGCCCGCGCGCATCTGCTCGCCGGTGAATCCACGCAACCCGACAACCCGCCACGCGCCGCTGCTCTGAATCACCGCGGCGCTGATCCCGTTATCAAGCAGGTACGCCGCCGCCCGCTGCGCCTCATCCTGATGATCATTCGCGATCACCAGATAGTTCAGACCCGACTCAAAGTCCGCCGAAGGCAGCACCGATCCCGACTGCATCGCCGAAGCCGTCCGGGGTCTTGCAGAGTTATTCCGGATCGGAAGCCCCGTCCCCGTCGGCCCGCTCGATGAAACCTGCGGCGTCGGACGAGCGTTTGGCGTCCGAGCCGGCCCGGATGTCGTCGATTGCCTTGGCCGATTGGCTGTTCCAGGAGCGGCGTCATTCAGCAGCGGATCCGCCGTCGAGGTCAGCTCCGCGATCCGATCATTCTCAACAACACCCGCCGCACGCGAATACCCGATCGTGTACATCCCGAACCACGACGCGATCACCAGCGCCACCGCGATGAAGACATACCCCATGGGCATGTTCAACCGCCGCCCGGCCGAGAACCATTTCGCCGCGGACGAGACATCAAAGCCACCGCCACCGCTCCTCGAAACGGGCTCAGGCTTCACCCGGTCCACCCGGATCGGAGCCAAGTCACCGACATCCGAAGACCGATCCCGGATCAGTTCAATCAGCGTCGTGTGTCTGCGGGGTGAAGCCATGTGGAATGATTATCGAACGATTCGCGGAAATGAGCAAATTTTGGCTGATTCACCCCATTCAAGGTGATGGCGCCGGTTGTGACTCCCCCACCCCGATCACCGAGGCGATCGCCTGCGAATCCGTATGGCTCAGCGAGATTAACCATCCCGTGATCCCCAGCCCCAGCGCGATCTCCCCCGCCCGCCCCGTCACCGACAGCGCGGGAGCCCCGCTGGGCAGCCGCACAACCTCGATCTCCTGCCAGGACACCCCGTTGGCCAGCCCCGTCCCGATCGCCTTCATCACCGCCTCCTTGGCCGCGAACCGCGCCGCCAGATGCTGCGACCGGCGTTTGGGCCGAGAGTCTGCATACTCCCGCTCCCCATCACAGAAACACCGCTCAAGGAACCGATCCGGATGGTCGCAGAGCGTGCGCTCAAACCGAGCGATGTCAACGAGGTCGATGCCGTGGGAGATGAAGGTGGTCATTTTTTAGTGTTCCGCTGCGATCATAGACTACAATTTAATCGGGATGCCATGAAGGAACCTCTTTACGCCAAATCCGACCGTGCGTTCGCCACACTGCTCAGGACAATCGCGGCAGCGCTATTCATTGTTGCTGGATTCTGTGGCGCTTTCGCAGTGATCGCCTTCAAGAATGGAACACTCGGGAGTCTTGCGTTGCCCGATGCCTTCATTGCGCCGATGGCGTGTTCAGCATTCGCATTGCTATCCGGCATTTACGCTTACATAAAATCCAATCACCTCAATGGCCCGGATCTCATCGAGTACGGGACGGTCAGCGCGATTGCCTTGTTCTGCTCAAGCGCCGCACAGCGACAAACTGCACTATGGACACCGCTGAAGATTCATAAAAAATGGAATGACATCTCAATCCCCCTGTTATTCATCCTATTTTTTGCTCCGATACTCCTGCTCCATGACTGGTCATCGGGACACTCGATCGGAGCCCCATCCCTGGCATATTCCAATCTGATTCAGTTCATTGTTGACAAGAACCTCTTAGTCTCAGTTATTTTGTTATATTTGTTCGTATTGATTGCGATCGGAGCATTGTTCCGCTGGCGACTCATGACCAAAGCAGCGATGCTCGCCATCGCCGGCACCGCATTCCCCTGCAGAAAATGCGGTGGCCAACTCTCGCGCACAGGTCAGACTCAACAATGCTCAAAGTGCGGAAAGATTGTCCGCGAACCCGATCCCGCACTCGACTGACAGAGTCAATGCGGCCGCAAATCCTCACCAACCCCATCAACGAAGAACTCCACGCTCCCGCACCGCGGGCACGCGTACACATCAAAGCGTTCCTTCTTCACGAAGAACTCGCCGATCTCGCCGACCCAGCCCCAGTTGGTCCCCTCGTGGAACCGCTTCGTACCGGTGAATTCCATCGCCACGCCGCATCTGTTGCACTCGATCATTGTGTTCCCTTTGTCATGACGCCGACTCCTCGATCCCCTCCCCAACACCAACCGCAAACAACCCATCCTCAATCTTCGCCCCAGCCTCCACCGACAACGTCGGCGCCGCGCAATCACCACGCCACGTCGCCTTCGCCCCGATCAGCACCGGCCCGCCCAGGTAGCCCTTCGTCCGCACCAGACCCCGGCACTCGATCCCCTCGTGCGCCTCGACCAGGTCCGCGACGACCCGCCCCTTCGGCTGGACGATGATCCGCCCGCACGTCTGCAGCTTCCGCACCTGCTGCGTCGTCTTGACCACGATGTCATCAACGAGCAGCTGCTTGCCGCACTTCGGGCAGCCCACCGTCATCGCGCGCGCAGAAACCTCGAACGATTCCCGGCAGTGGTAACACCGGATCGCACGCGCAGATGTCATAGCTGGTGAGCGAGATTTGCCCATAAGATCAACCGGTCTTTGACGGATCACCGGCGCCGCACGACGCCATGATCAAACAGCACAGCGCGCACACCCCGCGCGCGGCTACCGAGCCAAACACCCTCCGGTCGATTTACTTCTTCTGGCCGACCTTCTCACCCTGGTTCACGGACACAACCTTGGGCTCGGAGACGCTCGATCCGCCGCCGCCGCCACCCTTGACCGCATCGGTCCCGACGCGAACGTGCCCATTGAACGCGGCGCCGCTCTCGACAACGAGCGTCGTCGCGACGAGGTCGCCGGTCATCTTGGCGTTCCCGTTGAGCTGCACCCGCTCGCTCGCGGTGATGTTGCCCTCGACGACGCCATCAATGGCGACCCGAGCGGCGTTCACCTCCGCCTTGCACGATGAGCCCGAGGCGATCTGCAGTTCGCCCTTGGCCGTGATTTTCCCATCGCAGGAGCCGAGGATCTTTGCGGTGGCGCCGCCAAAGGTCATCTCGCCCGAAATCCGGGTATCAGCCCCGATGATCGTGATCTGGTCGTTCGTCTCAGACATCGTCAAACTCCGTTCTCAAATGGTTTTCCGTGATTCCGCCAGCAAATCCGCCAGCCCGACCAGTGTACCGATCCCGGCGCGAGGGATGAGCCCGCCGCAACAGCCAATTCGCCCGCCCGAAAGACCGGAACCCCACACCGAAACCAAACGAATAAGATGACGAACCATATTCTTCCGGAGGCAACCATGCAGATCCGCCCAAGACCCCTTGCCACCGCGCTCGCCCTGCTCACGAGCATGGCGCCAGCCGCCACCAGCGCCGGCGCCACCCCGACCCAGATCGCCAAACTCCTGCCCGCGGAGACTGTCCCCGAACACGAGTTTGCGAGGTCGCTCGATCTTTCCGGCGAAGTCGCCGTAATCGGCGCCCCGTTCGATGACGAACTCGGCGCCGACGCCGGTGCAGTGTTTGTGTACCGGAATATCAGCGGAGAGTGGACACAGGAGGCAAAGCTGTTCGCCAGCGATGGCGTCGAGGATGACGAGTTCGGCACAGCGGTCACGATCTCGGGAAACCGAATTGTCGTCACCGCGATCCGGGCCTTCCGCCTCGATGTCGGCGTCGGGATGGTGTACACATTCGAATTTGATGGTGCGGACTGGATCGAAACCAACCGGTTCAACCCCAGCCTGCCGACTGGGCAACGCCGCCTCGGAACCTCGCTCTCGCTCGATGGGGACGTCCTCGCGGTATCAATATTCCTTGACCTCGACCCACTGACACCCACCACATCGGCGGCCATCCTCTACCACTGGAACGGTTCCTCCTGGTCTCCGGAACACATAATCAACCAATCTGCCTTCCTGAGCAACGAGTTCACCAGCGGGCCGGCCATCGCTGTTGACGGCCAGGTCGCCGTCATCGGCGACTACCGAAACAGCGACCTCGGCGGCTCGTCCGGTGCGGTCACCGTCCTCCGCAGAAACAACGGTGTCTGGTCAGAAGAGGCCACGCTCCATGGGAGCACGACACTGCCACAGGAACAATTCGGGTGGTCCGTGGACATCGACGGCGACACGATCGTCGTCGGCACCGAAGAAACAAGTAATTACTATCACCGTTTCGTATATGTCTTCCGAAGGGACGGCGCCGGCTGGACGAAGGAAGCGGAATTGATGGCCGGCGCAGAGGCCTTCGCGGAGCCTTTCCCACTCGATGACGCGTTTGGCTACAAGGTCGCCATCAGCGGCGACACCATCATCTCGTGCGATCGACACAACTTCGTCGATGAATCCCAACCCTTCACCGTCTTCAAGGGCGCAACATACATCTACCAAAGAACCGGGACCGCCTGGGCAATGGACCAGCGATTCCTCATTGATGAAGGCGACGCCTTCGAGCGGTTCGGAACCATAATTGTGATTGAGGGCGCCACCGCGCTCATCGGGAACAACCGATCGGCGAACGAGGCCACCGCTCCCAGCGCGGCTTTCCTCGTCAGCCTCTGCGGAACCGACATCAACAATGACGGCATCATTGATTCTGCGGACCTCGGGCTGTTGATTGCGGCATACGGGATCGCCAGTGAAGGACCAACCGACATCAACAACGACGGCATCACCGACACCGCCGACCTCGGGATGCTCATCGCCGACTTCGGAACCCCTTGCCCCTGAAACCAAACCGCGGCGCCGTATCATCGTCGCATGGCATCAAACCAAGTCACCGCAACACTCGGCCCCACCGGCTTCACCACCACCATCGTCGCCGGCAACCACGCCCTCACCGCCGATGAACCCATCCGCGTCGGAGGCGCCGACAAAGGCCCCGATCCCTACGGCCTCCTCCTCGCCTCCCTCGGCGCCTGCAAAGCGATGACCCTCCGCATGTACGCCAACCGCAAACAGTGGCCCCTCACCGGCGTCACCGTCGCGCTCGCCCACGAGCACGTCCACGCCAAGGACTGCGAAGAATGCGAATCCGACGAGGGCCACATCCTCAAGGTCCGCGCCGAACTCACCCTCGAAGGCGACCTCGACGCCGACCAACGCGCCCGACTCGCCGAGATCGCCGACCGCTGCCCCGTCCACCGTTCCCTCTCCGGAGAAGTCCTCATCACCTCCAACCTAGCCTGAACTATTTCTTCTTCCCTCTCCCTCTGGGAGAGGGCCGGGGAGAGGGGCTCCAACAAGCTCGCCGCGCAGCGGCGCACCATCCCCCACGCCTGGGATGTGTCCGCCGTGACGGACGAATCCCAGGATTCAAACCATGATCAATTTCAACGACTTCGACGCCCTCACCTTCGACTGCTACGGCACCCTCATCAACTGGGAGCAGGGCATCCTCGACGCCCTCCGCCCCTGGGCCGACCGCGCGATCCCGGGAACAACCGACGCCGCCCTCCTCGCCGCATTCGCCCAGGCCGAGCCAGCAGTCGAGCACGCCAACCCAAACGCCCCCTACCGCGACATCCTCCGCCTCGTCCACGCCGAGCTCGCGCGCCTGTTCGAGACCGACCCCTCAGCGATCGACGCGGAAGCCTTCGCCAACAGCGTCCCCGACTGGCCCGCCTTCCCCGATTCACACGAAGCGCTCCAAGCCCTCCAACAACGATTCAAACTGGTCGTCGTCTCCAACGTAGACGCCGAATCATTCGACGGCTCACAACAACGCCTCGACACCGACTTCGACGCCCTCGTCACCGCCGAACAAGTCGGCGCCTACAAACCCGACCGCCGCATGTTCGAAGCCGCCTGGGAAGCCTGCGCCGAACTCGCCGTCCCCAAAGAGCGCATCCTCCACGTCGCCCAATCCCTCTACCACGACCACGAACCCGCCAAAGCGCTGGGCATGACCACCGCCCACATCAACCGCCCCCCAACCTGCCCCGGCGCGACCGCAACCAAACCCCCATCAACCCCAATCCATCCTGACTTAACCGTCACAACGATGGCCGAATTCGCACAGCTCGCGCTGTCCTGAACCTCCCTCTCCCACCGGGAGAGGGCCGGGGAGAGGGGCTCAATCCAGCCGTCGCGCAGCGGCGTTCCCACCATGCCTCCCTCTCCCCCCGGGAGAGGGCCGGGGAGAGGGGCTCAACCAAGCCGCCGCGCAGCGGCGCTCCATTTTCCCCATCATGCCACCATGCCAACCAACAGAGAACAACCAACCTGGGTCCCCCTCCCCCCGCGCCACCAGCCCACCGCCACCCCCGAGCAAGCCGCAAAGCAGTTCTACGACGTCATGCGCACGCGCAGAACCGTACGCGAATTCTCCAAACAGCCCGTCTCCAAAGAAACAATCGAGTGGTGCGTCCGAGCCGCCACCACCGCCCCCAGCGGCGCCAACAAACAACCCTGGCGCTTCGTCTGCGTCCAGGACCCCGAACTCAAAAAGAAAATCCGCGCCGCCGCCGAACAGGAAGAACGCGAGTTCTACGAACGCCGAGCGAGCGACCGCTGGCTCGACGACCTCTCCCCGTTAGGCACCGACGAGCACAAGCAATTCCTGGAAGACGCCCCCTGGCTCATCATCGTCTTCAAATTAGCCCAGGGCGACGACGGCTCCCCGGTCTACTACAACACCGAATCCGTAGGCCTCGCATCGGGCATGCTCCTCGCCGCCATCCACCACGCCGGATTAGTGAGCGTCACGCACACCCCGAGCCCCATGAAGTTCCTCTGCGAAGCCCTCAACCGCCCCGACAACGAACGCCCCTTCCTGCTCATCCCGGTCGGCTACCCTGCGGACGACTGCAAGGTCCCCAAGAAAGCCCTCGACCGAAGACCCTTCGAAGAGGTCATGATTATCGATACGGCTTAAGTCTTATCCCACCGACTCAATCACCGTCTCGTACCGAACCCCCCGCTCCATCAACTCCCCCAGCACCCGCTCGACCAGCGCCTTGTCGTGCCCCAACAGTTCCGGTGGCGCCACGCCGGGCCGTTGCAGCTCACCCCGCGCGATCATCCGCGCGAAGATCGCGCACGGGAACGCCGTCGTCCGCGACATGCTCGTCGCGCCCGTCGCCGCGTCGTAATAGTCGAGCAGGTCCCACGTGATCCTCGTCTCGATCCCGTCCAGAACTCCCGACCCGCTGACGCGCATCACCGTCAGGTCCGCCTCGCCCTCCTCGTACGTCCACATCGGGAACATCAGCTTCTGCGTCACCTCCAAAGGCACGACCATCTGCCCGCCCACCTCGATCGGCTCCTTCGAAAACAACCCCATCGCCCGCAGCACCCGCATGATCTCGATATGCCCCGGGTAGCGCAGCGTCTTCTCTTTCATGTTCTCGATCTCGAGCGTGTCCGCGATCGAGCGCAGCCCATCCGTATTAAACGCCTCGACCGTCCCCACCCCCGGCAAATCCATCAACTCCGGCTCGCTCAACGCCTCGCGCACCACGACCTCGCCGCCCTCAACAATCCGTGAAGGCCTCGTGTACTCCTCGATCACATCCGCCGGCGCAAACCCCGCCTTGTATTCGAACGGCCACCGCCGCTCGACCGGCAATCCCCCAACATAAATCTCCAACTCATCGCACTCATCCAGCGCCGCGACCGCACGCCCGCACAGCAGGTTGCTCATCCCAGGCGCAACGCCGCAATCGACCACCGCCGTCACACCCTTCGCCTTCGCCAACTCATCATGATCCATCGCATCCTCAGGCATGAACGAGATGTCCGCGTAGTTCTTCCCCGCCTCGATCACCGTCCGCAGCAGGTCGTACCCAAGGTGGCTCGCTGCGGCGCCCAGCACGATGTCACAAGGCGCGATCGCCGCCTTCACTGCGTCAAGATCAGACAGATCCAGCACCGCCGTCTTGATCCGATCAGGATCGAGCGCCTTCGCACGCGCCAGAGCATCCGCCGACCGGTCCACGATCGTGACGTCGAACTCCGCATCCTGCGCCAGATCCCGCGCCATCACCGAACCCACCATCCCAGCGCCAAGAACGATTGCATTGAACATCGCGATCCCTTCGAATAATCATCAAACCCACAATCACCGCTTACAGCGCCGAAAGCCGCCAAAAACACCCGGACGCGCCGTTTGTACCAACAGGACACGAACCGGGCAATCCGCCGCACCGCCCCGATTCCCGATCGCGTAGAATCCCGCATCAGCAAACAGCAAAGGACGAACGGACCCGTCCAGTCCAATCGGAAGGAGTCAGCAATGCAACAAACAGTCGCAGTCGTGCTCTCAGGGTGCGGCGTCTTCGATGGTTCCGAAATCCACGAAGCCGTCAGCACACTCATCCACCTCAGCCGCCTCGGCGCCGACGTCCACTGCTTCGCGCCGGACACCGATCAACCAAGCGTCGTCAACCACCTCACCGGTCAGCCCGCGCCCGACCATCGCAACATCCTCGTCGAATCCGCACGCATCGCACGAGGCAACGTCAAACCCCTCAGCGGATGCAGTGCCGACAACTTCGACGCCGTCTTCTTCCCCGGAGGGTTCGGCGCCGCGATGAACCTCTGCAACTTCGCCGACAAGGGCCCCGACTGCACCGTCAACGCCGACGTCGAGCGTGTCCTCAACGAGTTCCACGACGCAAACAAACCCATCGGCATGTGCTGCATCGCACCGGTCATCGCCGCAAAAACGTTCGGCAAATCAGGCGGTGTCACGCTCACCCTCGGGGACGACTCCGAAGCCTCCAAAGCCGCCGAAACCATGGGGGCCACCCACCAGCAGGCAACCGTCACCCAAACCGTCACCGATGAGCCCAACCACCTCATCACCACCCCCGCCTACATGCACGGCAACGCCCCGATCCACCAGGTCTTCGAGGGTATAGGCCAAATGGTCGAGCAAACCCTCGCCATGGCAGCCTCCACCGGCGCCCCAGCCTGATCCCCGCGGGAACCCAAACCCCTGTACAACCGTAGATTCTCGGTAACACCGCCCCAATCACCCACCGCCCACACCCCTTTCCCGCAAGACCCGATGCCCAAGCAACAACCCACGCCAACATCTCGCGCACGCAAGGCCGCCCTGCTCGCCGCAACCCTCGGCGCCCTGCTCATCGCAAGCGCCCTCTCGACCGGTTGCGAAGACTCCATGAAGCGCCGAGCCCGCGCCGTGATGCCCGACACCGCCGCACTCCGCGATGTCCCAAGGGTCCTCCGCAACACCATCGGCTCGTACGTCTCGGTCCGTGGTGACCGCCCCCTGCTCGTCACCGGTTACGGCATCGTCGTCGGGCTCGACGGCACCGGCTCGTCCGATGTCCCGATCTCCGTCCGCGATCGACTCGAAAGAGAAATGGGTCTCAGAGGCGTCGGTCAGGAATCCAAAGGCATGGGTTGGATCTCCCCAACCGAGATGCTCAACGATCCCAACACCGCCGTCGTGCTCGTGCGCGCCGTCATCCCACCAGGAAGCGTCGAGGGCGCCCGCTTCGACGCGATGGTCACCATCGCGCCAGGCACCAGCACCACAAGCATCGAAGGCGGCCGCCTCTGGTCCACCGACCTCTTCAAAGGACAGATCAACCCGCAAGGCCCCGTCACCGAGGCGCTCGCCTCCGCCGCAGGTCCGATCTTCGTCAACCCCTTCACCGACCCCAACGGCGAAGTCTCCGGCTTCGGCGCCATGACCGGCAGGGTCCTCGCAGGAGGCTCGGTCAACAAACCCCTCGACCTCGTCCTCCTCCTCGACGTGCCCTCTTTCGCCAGAGCCCGCGCCATCACCGCCGCGATCAACAGCAAGTTCCCACGTTCGCGAGGCGACCGCGACACCTCCGCACGAGGCGTCTCCGAAGATGTCATCGAGCTCCACGTCCCGCAGCGCTACGCCAACAACCCCGGTGAGTTCCTCAACCTCGTCATGCATACGAGGCTCGACAACATGGTCCCCCAGATCGCATCAGGCCTCTACGCAAGAGCGCTCAAGGACCAGCCCCACCTCGCCACCGATCTCTCCTGGTGCATGCAGGCGCTCGGACGCGCCGCGCTCCCGAGCCTCCGCGATCTCTACGACACCCCCGACGCCGGACCAAGGCTCGCAGCCCTCCAGGCAGGAGCCAGACTCCAGGACGCGCTCGCAGCGCCCCACCTGAAAGAGCTCGCCGCCAACGGCCCCGCCTCGATCCGCGCCGACGCCATCAACCTCCTCGCCGGGATGGACGCCGACCCCCGAATCAACCTCCACCTGAGGCAGCTCATCGACGCCGACGACGTGGACATCCGCGTCGCCGCATACGAAGCGCTCGTCGAACGCAACGACCCCTCGATCAGCCGACGCAACGTCGAAGACAAGTTCGTCCTCGATCTCGTCCCCGCCAACGAGCCCATGGTGTACATCACCCAGCAGAACGTCCCCCGCATCGTCCTCTTCGGATCCAACCTGACCATCGAGACCCCGACGTTCATCTCCGGTTGGTCCAGCCGACTGATGCTCAACGCCCAGTACCAGACCGACGAGCTCGACGTCTACTACCTCGACCACATCACCGACGAATCCACCACCGCGGCCGTCTCGACCAACCTCGCCGATGTCGTCGACTTCTTCGCCCACGAAACCACCCCCGAACGCCCCCGCCCAGGGCTCGGCCTCACCTACTCCCAGACCGTCGGGGCCCTCAACGAGATCGCCGTCGCAGGCGCCCTCCCGGCCCCCTTCATCGCCGAACAGGACGTCCTCGCCGCCGAACTGCTCCACTCCATCGAGGGCGCTTCGGTCACCGAACGACCCGAATTTGAGGGCGACACAGGGGATGTCGCACCCGCCGATCCGGACAACCCGGACGAGATGCCCAGCGTCGTCCAGTTCGGCGTCGACCAGCCGAACCAGACCAATCCGCCCGCCAAACGCACGTTTGTCGTCCCGATCCCGCCCAAATCCAGCAGGAAGTGACCTTTCAACGCGCCCCGAGCCGCTGAACACTGGAAATCCTTGCCAAAAACGGTGATACTCAGCCATTCTCCCGCGAGCCCTCGCTGATCGGATGCAGCGCCCTCCGGGATCCCACAGCCGGGCGATCATTGCCCCTTCCACCGTTCGCCCGATCCCACCCAATTTCAGACAGACACGGAGGTCTGCTCCAGTGATGAGGCTGGCCAAACTTACCCTCGCAGGGTTCAAATCATTCGCCGATCGCACCGAGTTCACATTTGATGAACCCGTCACCGGCATCGTCGGTCCCAACGGCTGCGGCAAGTCCAATGTTGTGGACGCCATCAAGTGGGTCCTCGGCGAACGCTCCGCCAAGTCGCTCCGATCCAAGGAGATGCTCGACGTCATCTTCGCCGGTTCCGCAGGACGCAAGCCCTCAGGGATGGCCAGCGTGACACTCACCTTCGACAACCCCGTCATGGACGGGCTCTTCGACAAGGACGAGGACGGCGCCCAGCGCCCGCGCCGCCCGCTCGCCATCGACACCGACACCGTCGCCATCGAGCGAAGACTCGACCGCGACGGCAACAGCAAGTACATCATCAACGGCACAACCGCCCGCCTCCGCGACATCCGTGAGATGTTCATGGACACCGGTGTCGGCGCCGACGCCTACTCCATCATCGAGCAGGGCAAGGTCGACGCGATGCTCCTGTCCTCACCGACCGAGCGCCGCACCATCTTCGAAGAGGCCGCCGGTGTCGCCCGCTTCAAAGCCCGCCGCATCGAAGCAACCAGAAAACTCGACCGCGCCGAGGTCAACCTCGTCCGCGTCCGCGAGCAGCTCGAATCCACCGAGCGCCGCCTGAAGCTCGTCCGCAGACAAGCATCCAAAGCACGCATCTTCCAGCGCCTGACCACCGAACTCCGTGGCCTCCGCATGGCCTCCCTCTTCGACGAGCACCACGACCTGCTCGAACGCCTCGACGGATTAACAAGCCGCCTCGCCGACCTCGAAGGCGCGCGCGCACAAGCCGCAACCGATCTCGAAACCGCCGAGGAAGCCAAGCAGGAAGCCGAGCTCCGCCGCCACGACCTCCACGAGGCCCAGCGCGAAACCGAAGCCGAAAAAGCACAAGCCCAACACGACGAGCAGCAAGGCATCCAGCGCATCGAACTCACGCGCAAGGCCCACGAAGAGGCGACCGCCCAGATCCAGCGCGACGAGGCAACCCTCAGCGAACTCAACGCCGAGGTCGGCGCCCTCGCCCAACAAGCCGACTCCCTCCGCACCGCAATCGACGACCTCACCGTCTACGTCGAGCGCGCCCAACTCGACCACACCGAGGTCAACGAGGCCGCCTCCACAACCAGGCAGCGCATCGCCACCCTCCGCCAGACCGCCGGAGAGAAACGCTCCGCCGCCGCCAGGATCGACCGCGAGCGCACCGCAATCGTCGCACGCATCGAATCCGAAGCCGCACGCGCCGAGTCCATCGAGCTCGAACGCCAGCGCGCCGGAGACTCCAGGCAGCGCCTCGCCGCCGAACGCGACGCCGCGCAGTCCAGCCTCAGCGAAGCCGCCGCCGCCATCGAAAGCCGCCGCACCGCGATGCTCAATGAGCAGGGCAAACTCAGCGCCCTCGACGACACCGCGATGTCCCTCGCAACCGACCAGCGCCAGCTCGCCGAGTCCCTCAACAAGCTCGAGCAACGCCGGGTCAGCATCGAAAGCCGCCGCCAGACCCTGCAGGAAATGGACGAGGCCCGCGCAGGATTAGGCGACGCCGTCCGCCAGGTCCTCCAGCAGCGCGAAGCAGAAGGCGAAGACAGCCCCTTCGCCCCCATCCTCGGCGCCCTCGCCGACCTCATCCAAACCGACGCCGAGAACGCCGATGCCGTCGAAGCCGCGCTCGGCGATTCGCTCCAGGCCCTCGTCGTCCGTTCCATCGACGACATCACCGAGCGCAACACCCTCGCCCAACTCCCCGGCCGCGTCACGATCCTCCCGATCGAAACCGCGTCCCAATCACCGAGCGACCCGCAACCCAGAGAGAACACACTCGCCGCGCTCGTCCGCTGCCCCGACCACGTCCGCCCGGTCATCGACCGCCTGCTCGGGAGCGTCCGCCTGGTCGATTCGCTCGACGACGCCCTCCGCTTTGCGCACACCGCGCCCACCGGCTTCTGGCAGACCATCGTCACCAGAACCGGCGAGATCGTCACCGCCGACGGCGCCCTCATCGCAGGCCCCCGCGCGACCAACATCGAAGCCGGTGTCGGCCTCCTCGCCCGCCGCGCCGAACTCACCTCCCTCACCGAGCACCTGACCTCCCTCGAATCCGCGATCACCACCGAGCGCGCCGCGCTGACCGCGATGGACTCCCGCGCCGCCGCCCTCGACACCGACCGCGACGAGCACCGCGCCCAACTCGCAGGGCTCGAGCGCACCCTCGCAGGAGACGAACAGCGCGCCGAGCGCTTCCGCGCCGAACAATCAAGAATCGACCGCGAGATCCCGCGCCTCGACGAGGAACTCGAAAACCTCGCCCAGCGCGCCACCGCCATCGCAACCGACCGCGAGCAGCTCACCGAGCGTGCCGACAAGCTCGAACGCCTCGAAGCCGACCAGTCCCTCGAAGCATCGCAGGCCGAGGCTTCGCTCGAATCCGCTCAGGGCGATCTCGAAGAGGCCACCGAAAAACTCACCGCGATCCGCGTCGAGCTCGGTCAGCACAACGAAAAACTCCAGTCCACCCGCCGCGACCTGAACCGCGTCGAGGGCGACGCCGAGGCCGTCAGCCGCCGCCGCCACACCGTCGCCGACCACCTGAGGCAAGGCAAAGACAAACTCGACGAGCACACCCAATCGATCGAAACCGCGTCCACCCGCATCGAAGAATCCCGCCAGCGCGCCACCGCCGCCATCGCCCGCCTCCGCGAGATTGATGCCGACATGAACGCCGCCATCGACGATGTCACCGCCGCGAGCGAGCGCGTCAACACCTCGCGCGAGCACGCCGGGCACATCGAGCGCGACTGGCAATCCATCGAGATCTCCAAACGCGAGGTCGAGGTCAAACGCGAGAACGTCGAAACCCGCGCCCTCGAAGACCTCGCGCTCGACCTCGCCGACGAGCACCGCGACTACCGCGAACTCATCTCCCAGCAGGACGTCGAACGCATCGACCCCGAAGAGGTCGCCGCCGAGATCGACTCGCTCCGCACCGACATCCGCAAGCTCGGCAACGTCAACCTCGACGCCATCGACGAAGAATCGCAACTCGAAGAGAAGAACGTCGACCTCGCAAGCCAGGTCAGCGACCTCGACGAGGCCCGCGAAACCCTCGAAGCGCTCATCGCCCAGCTCGAAACCGCCAGCCGCGACCGCTTCAAGGAAACCTTCGAAACCATCCAGGCCAACTTCGCCGGACCCGACGGCATGTTCCGCAAACTCTTCGGCGGAGGCCGCGCCGAGATCAAGCTCATCCCCGACCCCGAAACCGGTCAGATCGACTGGCTCGAATCAGGCGTCGAGATCATGGCCAAACCCCCTGGCAAAGAGCCCCGCGCCATCCGCCAACTCTCCGGTGGCGAAAAAACCATGACCGCCGTCGCCCTGCTCATGGCGATCTTCAAGAGCAAGTCCTCGCCCTTCTGCATCCTCGACGAGGTCGACGCCGCGCTCGACGACGCGAACGTCGAACGCTTCTGCAACGTCGTCCGTCAGTTCCTCGACAACAGCCACTTCATCGTCATCACGCACAACAAGCGCACGATGCAGGCCTCCGACGCCCTCTACGGCGTCACCATGCAGGAACGCGGCGTCTCCAAGCGAGTCCGTGTCCAACTCGACCAGGTCGGCAAAGACGGCAAACTCAAAGCCAGCGCCCTCAAGCAAACCGACGAAGAGCCGATCGCCGAAGAACAACCCAAACGCAACATCCGCGCAGGCCTCGCCGCAATGCGAACCGAAGAACCCAGCGCCGAACCAACCGCATAACTGTCCCATTCTGTTGGACACCGAGTCTGAGCGCAGCGAAGGCTCGGATATCCGCCTCCCGTGCCACGACCTAGCTCCGCTAGGTCGTGCTCCCAACCTCTCCCCTCGAGGGAGAGGTCGATCCGCAAAGCGGAACGGGTGAGGGGTCCAGATTAATCCCGTCGCGCAGCGACATCCCCTTCCGCCTCCCTCTCCATCCCTTGGACGCCGAGTCTGAGCGCAGCGAAGGCTCGGATATCCGCCCCCCTCTCCCCCCGTGAGAGGGCCGGGGAGAAGGGTTCAGCATCCGCCCGCGCAAAGCCGCTCAATAAACCCACCCATCACATCCCCCAACTCCTCAACCTGCGCAGACCCACCGCCGCTCCCCGCAGGCTCGCGCACATTCACCATGTGATCCGCGCCCTCGATCACAACGACCTCACCACGAGGGCACGCCCTCGCAATCCGCCGCGAGCACACCGCCGGCACAAGCCGATCCACCCCACCCCCAACCGCCAGCACCGGGCATCCGATCGACCCGCACAACCCCAGCACATCAAACGCCGCCGGGTCATCCAGCCGCTCCTGACCGAACGCCGCGCCGATGACCAGCCGCTGCCCCGTGATCGGCGCCGTGATCCCCACCGATCCATCGGCAACCAGCCGCGCACAATCCTCATCACTCAACGACCCAGGCCGGTCAGGCGCCATGATCGCAACAACCCCATCCGGTGTCGCCGCACCCCCTTCCACAAACCGCCGCCCGGCGAGCAGCAAACAAACCCCGCCACCCCTGCTGTGCCCCGCGATCACCACCGGAACCCCCGCGCCCATCTCCGCGCGCACCCAATCAAACACCACCCCCAAATCAAAGACCTGCTTCCCCCACGTATCGCGCTCAAACAGATCAGGCCGATCAACCCGGATCCCGTCGCCCCCGGTCACCCCCGCGTGCGAAAACGTAAACCGAATTACCGAACAGCCATGCCGCTCTTTGAGCAGCCCGCTCAGCGCCGGCATAAAACCAAACTCCATATGCCCCGTAAACCCGTGCGCCAGAATCACAACAGCCGTCGGCGCCACGCCACCAGCAGGTGATTCGGTCACACCCCGGATCGTTTCCCCGTCAGCCCCCGCGAGCGTCCACGAATTGATCGCACCGCTCACGACCGGACCGCATGCGCCGTAACGAACGACGACACCACCCCGACCAGCTCCGAGAGCGCAGGACCAGGCGCCGTGTGCGGATCCGCCGGGTTCGGCGTGTTGAACACATGATCCGCCTCACGGATCAGATAAGCCTCGCCCTCAGGGCAGGTATCCGCGATCATCATCGCCGCGCCCGGAAGCACCGTCGAATCCGCCTCGCCGTGCACCGCAAGCACCGGACAAGGAATCCCAGTGCACGCCGCGAGCACGTCAAAGGCGTAAGGATCATCCAGCTGCTCTTGCAACCACGCCCTGCCGATATGCAGCGTCTGCCCTGTCCGCGATGACAGCGTCCCGATGGACCCTGTCTCAAGCAGCGCATCGCGGTCGTCCTCGCTCATCGTGTTCGCCCTGCTCGGGGCAGCAATCGTCACGATGCACGCAGGGGTGTTCGCCCCCGCCTCGCTGAACCGCTCGCTCGCCATCAGCAAACAGGACACCCCGCCCCGGCTGTGCCCGATCACCACCACCGGCAAGTCGGCAGGCGTCTCGGGGAGCGCCCCATCGACAGCAGCGTCGATGCACGCGCCGAGATCAAGCACCTGTTTCCCCCAGGTGTCTTTTTCAAACAAGTCCGGACGACCGAACGTCGTGACATCCTCGTTCATCCCGGAATGCGAAAAATTAAACCGGTGCGCGACCACAGGGAGCGTCGCCGCCAGCCACCCGGTCAGCACCGGGATAAATCCGTAATCCTTGTAGCCCTTGAACCCGTGCGCCACCAGCACGCAAGCGCGGGGCGTTCCCGAGGCACACGCGTGCGCCGTCCCAAGGATCCGCTCCCCGTCAGCGCCGGAGAGTTCCCAGTCAACCATCGTTGGCTCAACATGCATGCCGTAATCATAACACGACAGCGACCTACCCGACCGCCCCCATCAGCGCCCCCGCCACCCCATCAGCAAACAAAAACCCCTCGTCCGTCAGCCGAACGCGTCCACCCTCAACGACCACCAGCCCCAGCCCCACCTGCTCCTCCACCGCCGCCGCCATCGCCGCCCCAACCCCCAGCCGCCCCGCCTCTTCAAGAAAACCCTCGAATTCCAGCCCCTCATCGATCCGGATCCCCATCATGATCCGCTCGCACAGCGCCCTCGCCCTGTCAGGCCCCTCCACATCAATCACAGGGCTCGCCCCGCCGCTCGCCGCGACCCCCGCCATCCACACCCGCACGTTCGGCACGTTCTTCCACCGCCACCCCCCCGACGCCCCCGCACGCACATGCCCCGCCGCAGCAGGCCCAGCCGCGAGCCACGAGGCATTCCGCCAGTACGCCAGGTTGTGCCGCGAGCGCCCCGCATCCCCACGCGCAAAGTTGCTCACCTCGTATCGCGCCAACCCCGCCTCCCCGAGCCGCTCGACCGTGCGCCGATACATCGCCGCCTCCAACTCCTCAGGCGCCGACTCAAACTCACCCCGCTCGAACCGCGCCGTCATCGCCGTCCCCGCCTCATACGTCAGCGCATAACAACTCATGTGCTCCAAGCCGGAATCAACCGACAGCGCGATCTCCAAATCTTCTTCCCACTCCCCAAGCGTCTGCCCCGGGATCGCATAGATAAGATCCAGACTCCGCCTCCCGATCCCCGCCGCCGCACAGATCCCCAGCGCCCGACCGACCGAGGCCGGGTCGTGCCACCGCTCAAGCGTCTTGAGATGCCGCTCATCAAACGACTGCGCCCCAACGCTCACCCGGTTCACACCCCCCGCAACCAGCGCATCCATCAACTCCGCGCTCGCCGTCTCCGGGTTGCACTCCACCGTGAACTCCCCATCCCCCGACAATATCAACGAACAATCAAAGCACTCGCCCAAAGCGACCAACAACCGCCGCCAGTGCGCAACCCCCAGCAGCGTCGGAGTCCCACCCCCAACGAACACCGTTTCCAAAGGCGCCGCGAACCGGGACACGAACCGCAGCTCCTCGATCAGCCGATCCGTAAACTCACCCTGCCGATCACCGGAATCCACCACACTGTAAAAATCACAGTAATGGCACTTGTGGAAGCAGAACGGCACATGCACGTACAGCGACCGGGCAAGCTCCCCGCCGACGTCAAGCACCCCAGCCGCAGTCTGTTCTTGCCCCGAAACCGTCAGGGCGATACGCTCATCCATCGGCGTCTCCCTATCGCTCTGTCACCGTAGGCGCCCCCCATACCCCGGGCTGGATTCAATCAATTCCGCGACCACCAGGACCCACACCCCACGATGGACGTCAGACTCATCCGCTTCAAAGACGACGGCGCCAAGCGTTCGTTCCACATCAAGCGTGGCAAGTGCGTCATCGGTCGTGACGCCGCCTGCGATCTTCAGGTCCCCACCCCCAGCGTCTCACGACACCACTGCGAAGTCGTCATCGAAGACGAGGCCTGCCTCGTCCGCGACCTCAACTCCAGCAACGGCGTCTTCGTCAACGAAAAACGGATCAAGGGTGAGACCACCGCAGAGCCCGGCGACCGCATCGCCGTCGGTCCCATCATCTTCACGATCCAGATCGACGGTCAACCCAAACACGTCGAGCCCCCGCTCCTCGACGCCCCCGCCGGTGACGACGCCGCAGACGACAGCGCCGCAGACATCGCCGACCTCATCGCCCGCGCCACCAGCGCACTGAGCAACGACGAATCATCCGTCTTCGAGTTTGATATCGATCTTGACGACGACGACTAAACGGCAACCCGACGAACTCACGCCGCCGCATCAGCCTCGCCCTCACCCTCGTCCCGAACAGGCGCCGCGATCGTCGCCTTCACCGGGATCCGAACTGTCGTCCCGCAGTTCTTGCACTTGACCGTCCGAC
>JAJDDA010000244.1 GCA_029260535.1 Phycisphaerales bacterium
ACCATCGATCTCGAAGTTCATTTCAGTTTCGCTCGCATCATAACGAACTCGAATCTCGTAGGAGACGCCCTTCTCGAATCCTGGAAACGTTCGGAGGCGATGCTTTGAAATCGGCTTCGAGCCGACGGCTGGATCGAAGAAGTGCTTCTCGACGAGTTTCCGGATGAGATCGAGCACATCTGGAGCCGTATTGGAACCGCGGAGGTGGCGACCGATCCGATGGGGATCGAACTCACAGACATCTTCTTGACGCTCAAGCCACGGCGAGTATGGACGAAGGCGGACACGCAGTCGGGCCTGGTGGACGAGATGGAGAAGACAATCTCCCAGTTCCCGGGTGTCAACATGGTCTTTACCCAGCCGATCGAGATGCGGATGAACGAGATGGTCTCGGGCATCAGGTCCGACATCGGCATCAAGATCTTCGGGGATGACTTCGAGGAGCTGCTTCGTTTGGCCGACGATGTTCAGCGTGTGCTGCTCGATATCCCAGGCGTGTCGGACATCTCGGTCGATCAGATTACCGGCCAGCCAGCGCTCTCTGTCTCACTCGATCAGTCGCGTGCTGCCCGCTACGGCGTCGCGGCGAAGGAAGTGCTCGATTTTGTCGAAGCGATCGGAGGGACCCGCGTCGGAGAAGTGTTCGAAGGCCAGCGTGTGTTCCCGCTAGTCGTTCGACTGCCGCCGAAATTCCGCGAGGACATTGCGGCGGTGTCCTCTGTTCGGATTCCAACCGAGGGTGGCGTCGCGGTGCCTCTCTCGTCGCTTGCCTCGGTCGATCTCTCTGAAGGTTCGTCGACGATCAACCGTGAGTGGAGCAGGCGCCTTATACGTGTGCAATGCAACGTGAGCGGTCGTGATCCGGCTTCGTTCGTAGAAGAAGCGCGGGCCGCCATCAACGATCGCGTCCAACTGCCAGAGAGCTATGTGCTGGAGTGGGGGGGACAGTTCGAGAATCTGGAACGGGCGAGGATCCGATTGTCGATCGTCGTGCCTGCCGTTCTGCTCATGGTTTTCTTCTTGCTGTATTTCAGCCTTAAGAGCCTCCGTGATGTCGTAATCATCTACACCTGTATCCCGTTCGCGGCCGTTGGTGCGATCTTTGCCCTGTGGTGGCGAGACATCCCTTTCAGTGTCAGCGCGGCGGTCGGGTTTATCGCCCTCTCGGGCATCGCCGTGTTGAATGGCCAGATTCTCATCGGTGCAATCCGAGACGCGTTCGGAACATCACGGTCGACGAAGGACGCGATCGTCGAGGCCTCAAAGACACGTCTACAGCCGGTGCTTGCGACCGCAATCACCGATATCGCTGGTTTCATTCCCATGGCTATCGCAACCGGCGTTGGTAGCGAGATTCAACGCCCCCTGGCGACCGTGGTCATCGGCGGGATGATCACATCGACACTCCTAACGCTCTTCGTTTTGCCCGCCATTGGATCGGTGTTCATGCGGCGACCGAAACCCGAAAGCGCCGAGCAGGAGTAGACATGACTGGCTGCACGTGCTCGGATGACGTAGCGGGCCTTGAGCGCAGAACGCTACGGATTCTGCTTGCGGTCAACGCCACGATGTTCGTCGCGGAGGTGGTAGTGGGATGGGTGGCAGAATCGACGGCCCTCATTGCCGATTCGGTTGACATGCTGGCGGACGCTGCGGTGTATGGCATCGCGTTGTACGCAGTTCGTAAGTCTGGCAGCACGCAGCAAAGCGCAGCTAGAGTGAGCGGTGTCCTTCAGGTATTACTAGGTCTTGGCGTGCTGGCTGAGGCTTTTCGCCGCGCACTGTTTGGGAGTGATCCAATCAGTCAACTGATGATCGGAGTTGGCTGTGTCGCTCTCATTGCGAACCTCATTTGTCTCTGGCTCATCTCAATGCATCGTACAGGCGGCGCGCACATGCGTGCGTCGTGGATCTTTTCTAAGAATGATGTGATTGCGAACACGGGCGTCATCATCGCCGGAGTGCTCGTCATGATCCTCGGCAGCAGGACCCCCGATCTGGTGGTCGGCTCGATTGTCGCCGTGGTCGTTGTTCGCGGGGGAATGCAGATTTGGAGAGTCGCCGACAGTGCCTAAATTGCAGGGAAACTCCTTGATGCGGCGAAAATATCCCCGGCGCCTGAGGAATTCCTACAAATTGCCATGAGCATCTCTATTTCTGAGTCTGGTATTATTGGGTCGTTAGTTCTCATGCAACGCCTGCAAGTAGCCGAGGTATACTCAAGCCGTGAAGAACCGCCCACTCGCCATCCTGCTCATTGCGATCATCGCGATTCACGCCTTTGCTGGCGGCGCGGGCGATTCGGCTGTTCTCTGCCTAGGAGGCGGGCACGAGCATGCCCCGGCTGAGGAAGAGCAATGCGAGTTGGCATGTAGCCACGATGGTTCGGTTCCACTGCCCCTACAGGTGTACAGCTCCGAGCACAACTGCGACTGCGACTGCAACGATATCGAGTTCACCTTCTCCGATCTCCTCGCGCTGCCCCGCAACGATGACGGGAGCGCTATCTCACCGGTTATAGTCTTTGCCCCGGTTTGGGGTGTTGTTGTGGCGGATTCAGGTCTTGGCCGCCGCGGGCCGCCCATGCAATCTCATTGGATTGATCACGGCGGTGTCCATCGGCTCGAGATCGTGACGAGCGTTCGTCTGAATATTTGAAATCTGTCTGTATCTCCACGCGTGCCGCGCCGGTGTTGTCCGTCGCGGCTGGTATCGCATTGGACCCAGACAGGAATCATGACCCATGGACAATCTGAAACGTCCGCGTCGAGCGCGGGCGGCGCTGCTAGAGCTCGGCTCGGCTGCCGCTTTCATGATGCTGGCAGGCTGCCAGTCGTATGAGCGGGCGCCACTGGAATTGGCAGACCACCGGGTCGCGCTCGATGCGCGGCTCGACGAATCGGAATCGATCGCACGTTTTGTAGATCGACTTTCGGAGAACAACTCCGCTACGCCGGAACGGTTTGATCCCAGCGACGGGCTCTCGCCTGCCGAGGGTGAGGTGCTTGCGCTGTTCTACAACCCTGACCTCCGGCTCGTTCGTCTTGATGCTGGCGTTGCATTGGCGAACTACGAGACCGCAGGTCTCTGGGAAGACCCCGAGTTCGGCTTCGATGGAGCCGAAATCCTCTCACCTGGAGGGCCATTCGAGTACGGCTTGACGCTGAGCCTGACTATCCCGGTTTCGGGGCGGCTTGGTGTTGAGAAAGATCGGGCTGGAGCGGCGTATGAGGCTGAACTCCGTCGGGTAGTCGATGCCGAGTGGAGCAACCGAGCCTCGGTCCGCTCTGCTTGGGCATCTTGGTCCACCGCGTCTGAACGGCTTCGGCTGCTTCGGGAGGTCCTCGGCCAGGTCGAGCGGATCACGGCGATCACCGACCGTCTCGAAACTACTGGTGAAATCACCCGAGTCGAGGCCCGTTTATTGAGAGCCGAACGGGTGGAGACGCTAGCGGATATCTCGCTGGCCGAACTCGATGAGGCTCGGGCTCGGGTCACGCTGCTCGGTCTGATGGGGCTCCCGCCAGATGCGGTTGTGGAGCTGCTGCCAGCGCTCCCACCCGCATCGACAATCGATTTGAATGACGCCGTCACCCGGCTCATCGAGTCGAACACGACGCTCGCCGTTCGACGGGCCGAGTACCAAGTCGCCGAGGACACGCTCCGCCTGGAGGTCCGCAAGCAGTACCCGGACATCACGATCGGCACGGGTTATGGGAGTGAAGATAATGATGATCGCCTCCTGCTGGGTGTGTCCGTTCCAATCCCGATCCTCAATGCGAACCGAGCAGGCATCGCGAAGGCCAAGGCGCGACGCGAGGTCGCCCGTGCCGCAGCCGAGACCACCTTTGAACGGCTCGCACGCGAGCTTGCCATCGCCCGTGCGACACTCGACGCATCCCGGGCTCAGCGAGACGCCTTCGAGCATGAACTGGTGCCGATGCTCGACGAGCAGTCGTCGGAAATGGAGCAACTGATCAACTTGGGAGAGGTCAACACCCTGCTCTTGCTTGAAACCGTCACCCATCGTTTCGAGGCCAAGAGCCGTCTTCTTGAATTGCGACAGGCCGAGATCGATGCGGCCGTTGAGATCGCACGGCTTCTTGGTCCGGACAAGCCTGAATCGCCTGCGCCAGTCGAATCAACCAATGACCAATCCGCGACGAGCGACACAGCACAAACCGCGGCACGAGGCAGCACGCCCGCCGAGGAGGATTCCCGATGAACAGTATGGAACGAGCGATCACGATCGCTCTCGCGGCGATCATGCCGCTGACAATGGCCGCCTGCGGCGGCGGATCCCCGAACGCATCCTCCGAGGCCGAACACGGCGAGGAGGATGGGCACGACCACTCCACGGAAACCGAGGCGATGGCAACGGATTCCGACCGCGTGGCCATTCCGGCTGCTGTGCGATCGAACCTCGGCATCAGCTTTGTGAAAGCAGAACGCCGGCGTGTCGAACACACGCTCCGGGTGCCAGGCCGGTTTGAGTACCTGCCAACTGCACGCCGAGAGTACCGCACAGCGGTGCCCGGGCGGGTTGAGTTACTCGTCGAGCAGTTCGATCACGTCAAAGCGGGTCAGCCGTTGTACCTGCTCGATTCGCCGGCATGGCGTGAGATGCAGCAGCAACTCGCTGATGCCGTTGCCCAGATCGAGCGTCTCGACGCACGGTTCGGAACATTCGAGCCGCTGCTCGCGGCACATCAGCAGCACGAGGACAGCCTTCACGAAAGCGTGGCTGTCTGGAACGAACGGGTCGAGCAGTTGCAGTCGGTCCGCGAAGCGGGCGGCGGACGGGTCGATGAGTTTGCGCAAGCACGGGCTTCGCATGCAAGTACTCGGGCCGAC
>JAJDDA010000245.1 GCA_029260535.1 Phycisphaerales bacterium
CGCTCGTTGGCGAGCAGGACAAGGCGGAGACGCTGGACCGTATTCAAGCGCTCTACACCAAGCTGCAGGAAGAGTTTGGACCCAGCCATGCGATGCCGCTGTTGATCGGCGGGAAACTCGCGATGGCTGAACGGCGCTACTCCGATGCGGTGAGCCTTCTCCAGGAGCTTGACACGAAGATGACCGGCTCGAATGTCGAGGTCATCCGGCTGCTGGCGAAGTCGCTCGCGGAGCAGGGCACGCACGGCGCTGCGTTGGTGCAGTACGAACGCTGGATCGATCTCGACGAGATGAATGCGCAACCGCTCATGGAAGCCTCGCAGATCGACCTTCGGTTGCAGGACACCGACAAGGCGATCGAGCGGCTGAAAGAGGCCTTGCTGATCCTCCCGGACAACGAATTCATCAAGACCCAACTCAACACCATGATGATCGCCACGCGGGGGGGCGACAGTGATGTTGTGGCGAGCGACCCGGTGGTCGCCGCGATGATGCGCGCTGAGTCCCTGGCCGGTATGGCGGGGAGCGACATGAGCGCCGCGCTTGAGATCCTCCACGAGATCAACGAGGCGAACCCCGATGACGCACGCCCGCTGACGATGCTTGTCGAGTTCACCGCCAGGTCTGGGGATGTTGAGGGCGCGCTCCGGTACGCGGAGCGCGGGCTCGAGCTGCTCCCCGGGAACGATGTCTTCAACCGCTACATCGCGATGCTCCGCACCGGTGATCGGACCCAGGCGGCGATTGATTTCATCGACCGCGGCGATGACACGGAGCCGGTGAAACTCGTGAAGAAGTACGCGCTGTATGTGCAGGTTGACGAACAGGACAACGCGGACGCGATGCTTGCGGATGCCGTGTCGCGTTTCCCGTTGCACCCTGCGGTGCTCGACGCGCAGTTCGTTCGTGCGATCCAGTCCGACGATATGCCGGCGGCGCGTCAGGTTGCCGCAAAGGCTGCCGAGGCGAATGCCGACCAGTGTGACGGGCTTCTTTACCAGGCGAGGGTGAACATCAGAGAGGATGCGCTGCCCGCGGCGCTGAGCAACCTGGAGCGCGCGGTCGAGAAGGCCCCCTTCTCCCCGCAGGCGTGGCGCCTGTACGGGCAGGTGCTGCTGCGGAGCGGCCGGATCGAGGACGCAGTCGAATCGCTTGCCAAGGCGTACCAGTACAAGCCGGATGACACCGAGATCGCGAAGACTTACGCGTCAACGCTGATTCAACTCGAACGCTATGACGCCGCACTGACTGTTGTTCGGTCCGCGCGACGGTTCATCAAGAACGACACGCCGCTGAACGAGATGTGGCTTGCTCTGGAATCCGAGGTCGGCGATGCGTCGGTGTCCATCGAGCACCGCATGGCGATTCACGAGTCGAATCCGGATGACGCCGCGAATACGCAGGCACTGATTACGACACTCACCGCGGCGGGCCGTTTCGAAGAAGCCGGCGAGTTGATCGAGCAATCGATCAACGAGGGCGAGGCTGATCTCGGGCTGACCGTGACGCAGGCCCGATGGTATGCAGAGCAGGGTGACCTCGATCAGGGGATCCAACGGATCGAGACGTACATCGCGGGTCTCGAGCCGAGCGATCTCAACGAGAGGCCGTTCATGGCTCTCGGGAACTTCCTGATCAACAACGGCCGGTCCGAAGAGGGCATCGCCGCACTCAGGCGTGGCGCCGAGCACCAGTCGATGGAGCGGATGGCCGCGAGCCGCCGATTGGGTGATCACTTCTTCCGCACCGGCAACTTTGAAGAGGCGCTCGAGGCCTACCAGACTGTTATTGATTCGGGCGCCGACGCGACTGGCATCGTCGCCAAGCGATCGATCGAGACACTCCAGCGTCTTGAGCGCTGGGACGACGCGGAGGTCGCCCTGAACAAGGTCGCGGCGGGCAAAGAGAACGACATGCAGACGCTCTTGCTCCGCGCCGACATCGCGGTCGGTCGGAACGACATGCGGACGGCGCATGACCTGGTCAATCGAGCGGTCGAAGCGGCGCCGAACAAGCCGGAGCCATTCATCCGCAGAGCCCAGCTGGACTTCACCGATGATGAGCGTCTGAGTTTCGTCCTGAGCGACCTGCAGCAGGCGATCCGCCTGCAACCGACATCGGTGCAGCCGAGGATCATGCGGGCGAACCTGCTCACGCGCCACGGCCGGAGTTCTGAGGCGATCTCGGAGCTCCGCCGGGGCATCGATTCGGTCCCCGAGACCAACGAACTCCGCCGTCTGTTGATCCAGGAACTCTGGGCGTCGGGCCATCAGGATGAAGCGCACACCGAAGCGAAAAAAGCGATCGACGCGAACGAGGGCAACCCGGTCTGGCTGATGGTCGCGGGCGATATTGCCTCGCAGGACGATAATCTCAGGAACAACTGGACGGTTGCTCGCGGGTACTTCGTCCGGGCGTACGAGATCGACCGGTCGAAGATCCTCGCGCTGCGAGTTGCGAACGCTTACCTCTATGAGGACAAGCCGAACCCGGAATCGGCGCTCTCGGCGCTGATGGCGCAGGGTGAGATTGTGGATACCGATTCGCAGCTCCTGATCCTCCGCGCCAGGTGCGTCAACGAGATGAACGACCATGAGGGATCGATTGAATTCGCGGAGCGTTCGATCCTTGCGGCGCAGGACGTGAACGAGCTGCGGCATTGGTTCCAGCACATGGAGTCGCTCTTCGACGACCAGCGCGACATGATCGCGTTCGTCGATCGGATGCATTCATCAGAAGAATTGATGCCGGCGTACATTGTGCATGCCAGCGCGTTCAGGGCGTTCGACGGCGCTCGGCGCGGGCAGATCATTCAGGATCTCCGGGCCTCTGAAGCGGCGGTCAGGAAGTTCGCTGAAGGCGACAGGAACGCGGCTACGCTGGTCTCGCTTTACCGCGTGCTCGGGCAGCTCGAGTACGGCATGGAGCAGTACGCTGAGGCGGCGAGGTCGTTCTCAGAGGGCGTCAAGATCGTGCCCACTGATATGGAGTTCAACAACAACCTGGCGTATACGTTGGCGAAGCACCTCAACGATCTTGAGGGCGCACTGCCTCCGGCGGAGCAGGCGGTCAAGTTGGCGCCGGCGAACTCGCCTGCGCTCGACACGCTCGGCTGGATCTATTACAGGCTCGGCCGGCTCTCCCAGGCGAAGACCAAGATCAGCCGTGCGATGGAGAACGCGGTGACCCCGGTGGAACGTGGCGGCGCCAATCTGCACATGGCCCAGATTCTGCTGGCCGAGGGTGATCGCCCGCAGGCCCGAAAATACGCGGATATTGCGAAGAAAATCATTGATACGAACCCGGCGCTGGGCGTCGAATTCAGTAAGGAATTCATCGAACTGATGAAGGAACTTGAGGAAGCCGAAAGCACTCGATGAAGGATTCGCGGTGATCGAGTTATCCGGACGCCTGACCGTTGGGCTCCGATCGCGATCATCGGTTCGGATAGACGATAAGCACGACAGCGTGATGACCGGACTCGGTCAGGAAGATTGACACCATGCCCACACCTACACCACCAAATCAACGACCTGGCAACCGCCCCGGGCCTCGCCCCGGCGGCGCTCCCCAGCAGGCCGGCAGTGGCGGGCTGAACGTCAACATCAACCCGGTCAAACTCCTCCGTCAGCACATGTGGCTGCTGATGGTCTCGGTCATCATTGGCGGTGTGCTCGGCGTCGTGACGCATGTGGCGCTGCTGCGGCTCTCCCCGCGCTGGACTTCAACCGCGATGTTCGAGTTCTCCGGTCTGATCATGGAGATCGATGATGTGCAGAACAGCATCGGCGCCGGTTCGCTGGCCGAGACCGAGATGTTTATCGCGACCGAGACCCAGAAGATGATTTCGCGCCCGATCCTGATGCAGGCGGTGCAGGACTCGAGCGTTCGCGTGGACACCAAGTGGCAGAAGCAGTTTGTCACCGACGGGACGTATGACCCGAACCTGGCGTTCCTTGAATTGGAAGAGATCGTCAGGGCGCGTTCGATCCGTGACACCGCGTTCGCCAAGCTATCGGTGACCACGCCCAACCCGGTCGACTCGGCGATTATCTGCCAGGCGATCCTCAGGGCGTACATGGACCGGGTCCGCAGTGAACGCACCATCGAAAGCTCGGACGTGCTCGAGGTGCTCTCGGGTTCGCTCGCGGGCATCCAGGAAGAGAAGAAGCTGATCGAGGATCAGATGGACCGGCTCTGGACGGAGTCGGATCTCCCCGGTCTGGACGCATCGAGAACCGTTGAGCAGCACACGATCGATCGGATCACGCTCGAGCTGACCGATGCGCGTCAGGAACTGGAGATGCTCCGGGAGCAGTACGACTCGTACCAGGAGCAGCTCAACAGCCCCGGCGGCGTGACTTATCCCGAGATCGTTCGGCAGATCGTTGACGAGGGACCGATCATCTCGAACTTCAAGTACCAGATCGCCGGCCTCAAGGCGGGGCGACGGTCCTCGATGGAGAGCCTCGGGCAGAACCACCGCGAGGTCCGCCGTCTTGATCAACAGATCCAGGGTGTTGAATCCGAGATGGATGCGCAGCGTCAGGTGTTGCTCGCCGAGACCTTCAACGGGTTGATCGAAACAACGCAGCTCCAGATCAGCTCCTTCGAGGCCGCCGATGCGGACATGATGGAGAACATGAACGAAGCCTCGCAGAAGATGGCGGACATCGAGCGGCTTCAGGAGCAGTACAAGACCCTAGAGAATGAAGCCGAGAGCCTCGCCGAGCGTGAGTCGGAGACCGCGGACCGGATCAGCAAGCAGCGTTCGATCGGCGATCGCCAGGCGTCAACCCGGGTCTCGGTGTTCTCGCAGCCTGAAGAGCCGGACGAGCCCTCATTCCCGATCATCTACGTGATGGTCCCGATGGTGATGCTGCTCGTTGTCGGGCTTGTCTCTGGCATCATCGTGCTGCGTGAGCTGCTTGAGCAGCGCATCCGCAGCGCCGCGGACGCCTCGCTGATCCCGCAGCTGCGGGTCATCGGCATGATCCCCGACATCTCAGAAGATCCGGCGGGGGTGAAGTCGATCGAGACTGTCGTCCGAGATCAGCCGCTGGGCATCATCAGCGAATCGATCCGTGAGATCCGCAACACCGTCGGCAAGCGGATGGCGTCGAGGGGTCACAAGACCCTGCTCGTCGCCACCGGGATGCCAGACTCCGGTGGGACGTCGATCATCGCCAACCTCGCGGCGAGTTTCGCCGCGACGGAGAAGCGCGTGCTCATCATTGACGCGAACTTCCGCAGGCCCCGGATTCACGAGGTCATGGGGGTCTCGCAGGCTCCCGGCCTGACCGACGTGCTGACCGGCGCCTCGAACATCTCCGATGCCGCGATGGTGACCGGTGTGTCGGGTGTTGAGGTCCTGCCCTCGGGGACGCCTGACGCGACGGGGTACGAACGCCTGACCACCGACGCGATGAGCAAGGCGCTGGTGGATGCTTCCGATCACTACGACATCGTGCTGGTGGATTCCCCGCCCGCGGTGGTTTCGAACGACGCGACGAACCTGGCGAACCGGTGCGATGCGTCGCTGATGGTCGTCCGGGCGTACCACGAGAAGCGGGGCCTGATCGCGAGGGTCCGGAGGCAGCTCGATGAGTCCAACTCCGAGTTCCTCGGCGTGGTGATCAACGCGGTGAAATCGTCCGCCGGTGGGTACTTCAAGCGCAACTTCCAGGTGGCGCACGAGTACAACAACCCGACGGAGCCGAAGCCGGTCAAGCAGCGCAAGCGCAAGACGAAGAAGGGCAAGGACGACATGCCGGAGCGCGAGCACGAGGAAGTCGGCGCCGGCCGCGATTGATTGCCCATTCAGATAGCACTCTGACGGGGTGGAGCGAAGGTTCCACCCCGTTTTTTCATCGAAGGATTCCGGAATCGTGACGCACGCCAGGGGCGCGTGGTGGTACAGTGACCGCAAGGCAACCCCCGAATGAACCCCACCGCGACACCATTCAACCCGATGATCGTCCCGCCCGGGGAATCGATCGCTCTCAACCCGCTTGGTGATCTCTCGCAACAGGGCGCCGAAGTCGCGGTGGAAGCGGTGACGAGGCTCTCGGTCTTTCACGGCTACATCGGCGTGTTCCTCGCGGCGTTCCTGGTGACGATGCTCGCGACCCCGCTGATGCGCCGTCTGGCGATCAAGAACGGGGTGATCGACCACCCGAACGATCCCAGGAAAGAGCACAAGATGCCCATCGCCTACCTGGGCGGTGTGGCGGTGTACCTGGGGCTGCTCGCCGGGATCGCGGTGAGCTACATCAGCATGCTGACGCCGCTGGACATCATCCAGCCGCATCTTTCCGATTACCCGCAGTTGGCCTTCCCGTTCTCGATCCTGCTCGGGATGACGCTGATCATGCTCGCGGGTTTGCTCGACGACATCATCGGGTTGGACCCCAGGCTGAAGATCGCCGGGATGCTGCTTGCTGCCGCGGCGCTCGCGATGAACGACATCGGCGTGAAGGTTGCCGCCGGGGTGATGGAGCCGATCGGATCACTGCTGGGCAATGAATCGATGATCTACTCGATCCCTATCCCGGGGATTGAGGGCGCGTTCACGCTGGATCTGATCTATTGGACGGGGACCGCGGTTATCGCGATCTTCGTGCTCGGCGGGTGCAACGCGAGCAACCTGATCGATGGCCTCGACGGGCTCTTGACCGGTGTGACGTCGATCGCCGCGGCAGGGTTCCTGTTCCTGGCGCTGGGTTTAGCGGCGATGGACGACGGCATCCTGGATTCGAGCCGGGTGATCCTGTGCATGGCGCTGCTCGGCGCGTGCCTCGGGTTCCTGCCGCACAACTTCAATCCGGCAACGATCTTCCTCGGTGACGCGGGATCGCTGCTGCTGGGGTATTGCTCCATTGTCGCGGTGCTGAGCCTCGGTGACACCGGCAAGACCCCGCTCGTTGTCGCTGGATTGATCATCTATCTGTTACCGATCATCGATACGACACTCGCGATCGTCCGTCGGAAGATGTCGGGGCTGCCCATGAGCGCCCCTGATGCGCAGCACCTGCACCACCTGCTCAAGCGCTCGCTGGGCGTCAAGGGCGCGGTCTTTGTGCTCTACGGGATGGCGTCCTGCTTCTGCATCCTCGGGATCGTCGTGAGCCTTGGCCGGGCGAGGCTGGCGTACGTGCTCGCGTTGGTCGTTGCCTCGTTCATCCTGGTGACCGCGATCAAGGTCGCCCGGATCAAGATCATCGAAGAGCAGGCGCACAAGGCGACCGCCGCACGATCACGCAACGGCTCTGGGAAGAAACCCAAGCCGACCCGCACCGAGAGTCGAGAAGATACGCCGGTCGGCTCTTCGACCTGAGCCGGTGCGTCCTTCCCTCAGGAAACCGACATGCCCCACCGTTCCATCGATCAATTCCGCAAGGACCGTTGCCACGGGCAGGAGCGCCTGCTCGACACCGAGCACCTGGGTCTGAAGCGGTTCATGAACCTGGACACCGCCGCGTACCGCGACGCGACCGACAAGGGTGGTCTCGATGCGAGGACGAAGGAACTGCTGGGGCTGATCGCATCCACGGCGCTGCGGTGCAACGACTGCATCGACTACCACCTTGAGAAATGCGTCGAGTTGGGGTGGAGCCTCCAGGAGATCGAAGATGCGCTCAATGTCGCGATGATCGTCGGCGGATCGATCACGATCCCCCACCTCCGGCACGCGAAGCTCACGCTCGACGAACTCTTCGCCGAACGAGAGTGAGGTCTACGAATCCGCCTGCCCCGGGCGCTTGGCCCATTCCTCATCAGATACCTGTCCCTGCTCGAGTATCTCTCGCTGCCGTTCTCGCTCGACCTTCTGTTGCTCGCGCACCTTGGCAACTCGCCTCGCCTCGGCGTCGTCATCCTCGCCGTACGAGACGCCCATGCCCAGGCACAGGTATGCTTTGATGAGTTTCCACATGGTTCGTCAGGACTCCGTCGATCAATGTGGATGTTCACATACAGACGGCTTCAGATCAAGAGGGGCGCATAAAAACATGGCCGCGGAGAACCGAGGCCATGTCGTTCTTCGAATGCTGGATCAATGAATCAGAGCGTCGCGGAGGTGTAGGGCAGGAGGCCCATGTACCTGGCGCGCTTGATGGCCCGAGCGACCATGCGCTGGTCGTGAGCCGTGAGGCTCAGGCGCTTGCGGCCGTAGATTTTGCCGTTGGGCGTCATCATGCGGCGGAGGTTCTCGGTGTCCTTGTAATCCACAAACCGGACGCCCTTGCCGCTCTCTTTGGTGGCCTTGGGTCGGGGTCCTGTGAATCGGGGAGCGTATTCTTTCTTGCCCATCTGGATCGGTCTCCGTCTTGGTCGTTGGGCCCCGGGGTTGATCCGGAGCGACGGTGGTGGTGAATCTGAAGTCGGTGAGTGTAGGAGCGAGAATCGGGGCTCGCCACCAGAAAACGGGGGTTCCGGGCTCTTAGTGATCCCGCTTGAGGGCCTCGATCGCCATGTCGTCGAGCAGGGCCTTGGCCGGCGTCTCGGGGAGTTCCGCGAGGTAGGCCCTGGCTGTCTCCAAACGCGTGGCGGCGGCGTGCTGAGCCGCCTCGATGGAGCCTGTCATGTGCAGGGCGGTCTGGATCGGGTTCCGGTCGTGGGCCTTGCCTGTCGCGAGATCGCTCAGCAGCTTGAGGGTGTCCGATCGCTGATCGGGGGTCGCTTGCTTGAGGTGGTGGATGACCGGGAGCGTGACCTTGCCCTTGTCGAGGTCCTTGCCGAGATCCTTCCCGACGACCGGCTGGTCGCCGACGAGGTCGAGCAGGTCGTCGCGGATCTGGAAAGCAATCCCGAGCTCACGACCGAAGCCGGCGAGAGCCGAACAGATTTTCTCGTTGGCGCCGGCGAGACGGGCGCCCTGCTCCGCGGCGAGCTCGATCAGTGATGCGGTCTTGCGCTCGATGATTTTGAAGTATTCGGGCTCGGCGAGATCGAAATCATCGCGGTGGTGGAGCTGGAGCAGTTCGCCTTCGCAGAGCGTCTTGGTCACCTCGCCGACACGGAGCGCCACGCTCTGGTCATCGATCGATGAGCAGAGATGGAATGCGGACGCGATGAGGTAATCACCGAGGATTACCGCGGCTTCGTTCCCCTGGAGCGCGTTGATCGTTGCGCCCTGTCGTCTGGTGTCCGCCTCGTCGAGAACATCGTCGTGAACAAGCGTCGCGAGGTGGATCGTCTCGACGACCGCGGCGAATTTGTCGTGCTCGGGGGTGTGCCCCCCTGCCGCCATCGCGGCGAGGTGCACGAGCGTGGGACGGAGCATCTTGCCGCGGTAGCGCTCGACGTGGCGCACGAGATCGCGCATCGGCGCTGAACCGGGCGCGAGTTCGCGCTCGAATGTTTCGACCGTTGCCGCAAGCCTTTCGCGCAGGATCTCCCCCAGCTCGCCCTGGCGATCCGCCAGGTCGAGGACCGGGCCTTTGAACTGGGCCGGCGCGGTGGTCATGTTATTTTTCGGCAACGATGTAGCAGATCCAGCCCGGATCGGATTCCGCGTGGGTGACCTCGGCGAACTCGCCGTTGCCCTCACCGGTGTCGTCGTCGGCGTCTTCCCAGAAGGAGCGGACGTTCCTGAAACCGGCTTCCAGGAGCAGCTCGCGCAGCTCCGGGAGAGACCAGAGGCGCCACTGGTAGGTGAAGGCGTTCTCGATCTGCGAGTCGTCCTCGAACACGAAGTGGATAGCGCACTCCATGTGCGAGGTGATCGGATCGAACGCGACCTGCTCCCAGACGTAATCGAACTGGAAGCCGTCGTCGGTTTCGCACTCGCGCGATTCTTCGCAGGTCTGGTGCGCTTCCCAGCCGCCGTAGGCATCGAGGAAGAGGATGCCGTCATCCTTGAGGGCGCCGAGGACACTCTTGAAATACTTGCACAGGTCTTCGCGTGTCGTGAAGAGCCAGTAGCTGAAGTTCATCGCAAGGAGCATGTCCACCGGTTCGGTCTGCGCGGTGAAGACGTCCTGCGCGATCAGGCTGACGCGCTTCTGCTCGCTCTCGTCGAGCGAGGCGACGTTGTTCTGTTCGCCCCAGGCGAGGACCTCGGTGTCGATGTCCAGGCTGATGGCGCGGTTGGTCGGGCGCCGGCGGACCCACTCGCACGAGGTGTTCGCGGTGCCGCAGAAATCCTCGCGGAGGAGCTTCGCCTCGCGGCCTCTCAGCTCTGTGAACTTCGCATCGACGAAATCGATCTCGGACTCGACGTCCTGCACGGAGTTCTGGTAGAGGACGTGGCGGTCGACCGAATTCGCGATGGTCGGCGCGTTCTCACGCTCCTCGCGGTCGCGGATCTTCTTGAGTTTGCGTTTGCTCACGGTGGTGTCCGCGGGTGTTTCGATTGTTGTTTCTGTGGGTGGGGTCATGGTGACAAGTGTAGAGACCCCAAAGCAAAAAAACCCGCTTTGTCAATGATTCCGGCGATGCCCGGGAGGCCACCCAAGGCGCGAAGTCGGCCCGGGCTTACACTGCCCGGATGCCCGCCCCGATCGACACCGCGCCCCTGATCGACTGGACCGAGATCGGCCCGGGCGCCACGCTTGCGCAGTGCGATTGGCTCGACGCTGCAAGGTCGCTCGGGGCAGGGACGATCGACCTGGTGTACGTCGATCCGCCCTTCAATACCGGCGCGACCAAGCGGGGCGAGGCCGGGGCGTTCGGCGACCGGTGGCCGACCCTCGACGACTTCGTTTCGTGGCTCCGGGATCGGCTCGAAGCGACGGTCCCCCTGCTCAAACCCACCGGGTCACTGCTCTTGCATCTCGACTGGCGAACGAGCCACCGGGCAAGGATGGTGCTCGATGAACTGCTCGGCGAGGACCGGTTCGTCAATCACCTGATCTGGACGTACGGCTTAGGCGGCTCATCCCCCAGGCGGTTCGCCAGGAAACACGACGACATCCTCTTCTATTGCGTGGACCCCGATGCGTACTGGTTCGAGCCCCCCATGGTCCCGGCGACGAGCCGGCGGATGGCGGGGCAACTTAAAAAAGCGACCGACGTCCTCGACATCCCGAGCCTGAACAATCAGGCGAAGGAGCGCGTTGGCTGGCCGACACAGAAGCCGTTGCAGCTGCTCGAGATGCTCATCGGCGCGTGCTGCCCGCCGGATGGGGTTGTGTTTGATCCGTGCTGCGGCTCGGGGACGACGCTGGTGGCGGGTAGAACTCTCGGGCGCCGCGTGATCGGCAGCGATATTGACGCAAAGGCGATCGGTGTTGCGACGGAACGGCTCACCAGTCTCCCGCGTACGCCGTCCTGAACCCAGTGCCATCTCGCTGCGTGAGTTCGTAGAGACGTTTGGCGATCTGCCGCAGGTGCAGGGCATCGTGCGCACACCATGACGCGAAGATATCACCCGCCCGGAACTCCCCCCACTTCGGATGTGTATGGGTCTTCGACCAATCAGGATCGTCGAGCGACCGCAGCCAAAGAATCGACTCGGCTCGGGCTGATGCGAATCTCTCAAGCGATTCGACGAGACCCCGCTTGTTGTACTCCCGCTCAGTCGCGGCGCCCTCCGGATCGATCGACGGCCATGGGTTGCCCGGCGCCTCAAGCGTCAGCCGAACGCGCGTGCGGAAGTCCTCGGATTCCTCATCGACGAGGTGGTTGATGATCTCGACGATCGACCAGGCGCCGTGCGGGGGTTTCCAGTGCGCATCATCATCATTGACGACGGCCAGCAGCGCCGCGAGGGCGCCGGGGAAGGCGTTCATCCGATCGATCATCCTGGAGAATACGGCGTCTTCCATGACCGGAGTTTACACCGAGCTCATCAAATCGACGCCGCACTCGGGGCAGGCATCCGCATCCAATTTCGCCAGCGAGTAGCCGCAGCCTGAGCATTGGGGTTCTTCGATGTGGACGTTGATCGAGAGCCCACAGTTGGCGCAGGCCGCTCCGCCGGTGTCGATCGATTGCTGATGCTCACAACGTGGGCAGGTGATGCCGATCTTGATGTGCATGGGCAGGCCGGATTCGGCGGCGTCTTTGCGTCGGGCGATCTCAACAGCGCGGAGCGCGGGTGTCCCCAACAGCCCGGCGATGGAAAGGATCAACAGACCGCTCCACACACGCATCTCGATCTCGGAAGGCCCGAAGAACCACGAATCAAAGACCTCCCAGAACATCAGGAGCGAAAACACACAGAACGCACCACTCAACGATTCGGTGATCACGCGTACGTACCTGACGATGCTCCCTGCTGGTTTGATCAACCGAAGCAAGCCGATCAATGTCACCACCGCTGGCGCCAGCGAAAACGAAAGCAGGAGCTTGCCGATGAATTCCTGTACATCCCATGCGCCTGAATAATTGAAGGGGTACCAGATCATCACCCACGCGAGTAGACACGCGATCGCGAACCCCGCAATCGATCCGAGCATGAGCACCCTAAACCGACCACGCTCGAGCACGATCGCGCTGAGCATCGCACCGAAGAGATAGCCCGCGAACGAGAGCGATGATCCGAAGATGTCCCAGCTCAGATTTCCAAGGCTCGGCATCGCGAGCGCCGTCGTCGCGCTCAGCGCAGCGACAGCAAGGGCGATGATGAAGACCCACAGGAATCTGGCGCGCATGGACATGCGTTGTCCTCGCTCATTCACACAATCTGCTTAGAACCCGCCTTCGCGCATCCGCTGCAGACCGGCCGGGAAGGGGTAGCTCGGGTACACGCCGACATCGCCGAGGCCCCACATCGCGGACGACGGGTACACATCGCCGCGGTAGCCGGCCTCGAACATGGTGCGAAGTGTCGTCTCGAAGCTTGGCTCGGCGCCGGTGTCGGAATCGATCAGGCGGTTGGAGCGCGCACCGAGGAACGAGACGCTCGCAACAGGGAGGCGCTCGCGACGGCCCTTGAGCATCTTCGTGATGGTCTTGAAGCCGTAGGAGAGATCGTTCAGCGTGAAGTGATCCTGACCACGGGGCCGGAGCATCGCGAGGATCAGCACGGAATCGAGATCGATCTTGAGGATGTGCGGCTCGCGGTCATCTTCCGCCTGGAGGGTGACTGAGTCGTGGAACATCTTGGCATACGACGTGACCGTATTTGATGTCCACTGGCTGGTGTCGATAAGGTCGACAACCTGTGAAATGATGCCGTGAGAGTTGTCGGAATCGTTGACGCCGCAGACGACGGCGCGGTAGCGGTGTTCGAGGATGTCGTGGAGCATGTGCTGGCCCCAGAGGATGCGGAGGGTGTCGCGCTCGTCGGGGCACATACTGGGCGGCGTGTTGGGCAGGAGCGTGACACGGTCCATGGCCTGCTCGGTGTGCATGAGGGCCTCACCGTCGCCGTCGTAGAGGTGGACATCGGTGGTCTTGGTAGGTTTGGCGGCGGGGGTCATTCGGATCTCCTGCTAAAAACGACCGGACACATGCCCCAAGGTCTGCTTGCTTGAGGCATTCTATCACTGGATATGGATCGTCAATGAATGCGGAGAGATGAAGGGGTTCAAAAATAAAGTGAGCCCCCCAAGCATTAACCTCGAGGGGCTCAAAAGTCGGCAATGACCTACTTTCCCGCAGAACAGTATCATCGGCGGCCCGGGCTTAACTGCTGTGTTCGGAATGGGAACAGGTGTTGCCCCGGACCTCTAGTCACCGACAAACCTCATCGATCGCGTTGGCGAGCGATGAAGGTCTAAAAACCGGGGCGTCCTCTTTCGAGAGCGCCCGGTCCTGTGACGGACCGGAAACGATGACGAAGCAATGGAGATTCATGTACCGAGTGTCATCAAGAATGATGAACTCGGACACGCGTCACCAATCAGGATCGGCCGGCGAACCGGATGCGATACCTGGTTGGTGTGATGAATCCTTTGACCGTTAGTACTGCTCAGCTGAGGACATTTCGGTCCTTACACTTGCAGCCTATCAACCTGGTGGTCTTCCAGGGGTCTCACGTTAATTAAAACAAGCAAGTCTCATCTTGAGGGGGGCTTCCCGCTTAGATGCTTTCAGCGGTTATCCCTGCCCCACTTAGCTACCCAGCGGTGGCGTTAGCACGCCAACTGGATCACCAGGGGTGGGTCCCTCCCAGTCCTCTCGTACTAGGGAGAAATCCTCTCAAACTTGCAACGCCCACAGCAGATAGGGACCGACCTGGCTCACGCCGGTCTGAACCCAGCTCGCGTACCACTTTAATCGGCGAACAGCCGAACCCTTGGGACCGCCTACAGCCCCAGGATGTGATGAGCCGACATCGAGGTGCCAAACC
>JAJDDA010000246.1 GCA_029260535.1 Phycisphaerales bacterium
ATCAACAACGACGGCGTGATCGTTGGGTATCACCGCGCCGATCCCGGATACTTCGACCATCTTCCTTCTACAGGTGTCATCTGGGTTGACGATGAGATGATCGAACTGACTGATCGGCTCGTCGATGCCAATGGGTGGACGGTCCATCTTGGGGTGTCGATCAACGACGCCGGACAGATCCTCGCTCTCGCTTCACGGGACGATCAGGTGCAGCCGGTTGTGCTCGATCCCACTGACTAACTTAGCAGCACACATACACATCAGTTAGGAGTTCAATCATGAACAGTAGACTCATCATCATGACGCTCGCGGCACTTGCTGGCGGCGCACAGGCCCAGCGTTACGAACTGATCGATCTCGGTAGCGAGTTTGAAGGGCGCGATACGTATGGCCTCGGCACGAACGCCTCGGGCGACCGTTTCGTGGGCTCTCGATCGGGAGATATCATCGTCGACCCTGATTTCAACGAGACCGATCTCGAGAGTCTTGGCGTCGAATGGAATCGACTTGGCGCGATCGCGGAGTACGAGGCCTATCAGCACCCGCTCTCGGTTCGGACGTGGGCATTTGATATCAATGACCGGGGCCAGGTTGGCGGAATCGCCGAGACGATCTGCGGCGGGTTTCTCGGGTGCAAGTCTCATCGCCCGTTCCAGTCCAACGCTGAGGATGCGCCGGACGTATTCAATCCGTTTGATTCGGTCTTCATGACCTCGACACAGAATGGCAGCATGCCTTCGGTGAACGAGCAGGGGTATGCCGTCGGGTTCGCCGAGAGCGATCTGACCGATCCACCGGTCACGTGCGTGGATTGCGTCGGCCAGCCGATCGCGACGATGGTGGCGTGGATCGGGCCGATGGACGACGCAGTGGAGCCTCACACGTTCGAGGCCCTGGACGGGAAGTTTGCCTGGTCGAACGGGCTCAACGAGGTCAACGAGGTCGTCGGTGGTTCTCGCACGAATGCGGGCAAGAACCACGCCTTCTTTGGCAACGACAATAGCGGGAAGATCAGCGATCTGGGCACGCTCGGCGGCGATGCGTCCGAAGCCGAGGATATCAACGATGACAGCGTCATCGTCGGCTGGGCCCGCACCGCTGAGAGCCAAGACCACGCGTTCCGCATGGATGGGCCCGGCGGCCAGATGGAAGATCTCGGGACACTCGGCGGACGCACAAGCCGAGCGACCTCGATCAACAACGACGGCGTGATCGTTGGGCATTCCTGGACGAGCGATGGCGAGGTGCACGCGTTCGTGGCCGTGGACGGCCAGATGCGCGATCTCAATGAGCTGACCTCGGGGCGCGGCGAGTTCCTGCTTACTCACGCCGAGGATATCTCTGAGAGCGGCGTGATCGTCGGCTGGGGAATGTTCGATGGACTGCCCAGGGCGTTTGCCCTAGAGCCGGTCGATTGCGCGGCGGACCTGACCGGGGATGGCGAGTTGGACGCCGACGACTTCTTCTTGTACCTGGACTTATTCGCATCCGGTGATTCGAGGGCGGACTTCGAGGGCGACGGGGATATCGACGCCGAGGATTTCTTCCTGTTCCTTGATGCGTTTGCGGGCGGGTGTGGTTGAGTTGCTGGCTAGAGGTTCATGAAACCGGTTCCTCTCCCAGGGATCTGAAGAGGCGGGCCCGTTGGTCCGCCGCTTCTTTTCAACATCGTTGCCCCAGGTAGCGCAGCTCTTGCGAACTGGGAGCAGAATCACGAAAGAAAGGGATACCAGCACATGCAGCAACAATCGGACCAGGAGGAATCACGAGAACTTATGAGCCTAGCCGCATCCAATGGTGTCGCAAGGCGTATCAATTGTGCCACGGATCAGTCAGGGGCCTGGGCCCGACCGGCTTGCTCCCGGCAAAACCAACACAAACCCTGGAGCAGTCGAGCCTGATCGAGGATCTCCAGAATATGCAACCCAATGCGGCGGAGGGTCCACCCTGTTACACAGGAGCCACCCACTCCCATTGGGAAGCCAAGACGACAGATCAAGGAGAATGACATATGCGCACTCTGCTCAGCACATCCCTGCTCGTCGGAGCAATGGTGAGCACCGCGAGCGGTCAGACATACAGATTGACCGTCATTGACCCGCCGCCAAGCTTGGGGAGCATCACGCCGGCTGATATCGGCGAGGATGGTGCGGTGCTCGTCGGCGGACGGACCTCTCAGGGATCGGGGTGCGATGCCATTGATGAAGACTGGATCTGGCTCGATGGCTCGCTCACACAGCTCAACCCGCTCCCGGATCACCAGCGCGTGCGGGCGGTTGCGTTCTCCGACGACGGGAGTATCTTCGGCGAATCCGGCGGCGTGTGTGATCCGGTCCCCGTGCGGTGGGCGTCAGGTGAAGTCGATCCAGTGGCGCTGCCCAATATGGATAGCGAAACATCTAACATCACCGATGCCAGCGGTTCGGGAGAGCACATTGTCGGCATTCTGGATGTCCAGGCAGGCCCCAACGCCTTTACGCTGCTCGCGGCGGATTTTAGTGGGGATCAGGCCGAGTTGCTCGCGAATCCTCCCGGGTTTCGCCGACACACTCCTACCGCGGTAAACAACCACGGCGCGTGGGTCAGTAATGCGAGCAGAGCAAAGAACTTCGACAAACCCATTCTCTTTGATCCGAGATTCGGGTTCGTCGAGCTCGACTTGATCGGAGGCTTCTCAGGCCAAGCGCTGGACATCAACGACGCGGGCGTGATTGTTGGAGCCAGCGCCACGGGCAAGTTCCGCACCATCAACGTAGACGGGCTGCCGCCAACTTGGTTCATGTCCCATGCGGTCCGCTGGGACCACGCGAACCCAACGCTTCTGCCGGTGCCGGATGACGCGGACCGCAGTGAAGCAGTTGCGATCAATGAACGCGGCGACATTATCGGAAGATACCTCGTCGATCCAACGCAGTCGTTCCAGTTCGAGAGCCACGCACTCGCCTGGATCGACGGACAGATGATCGATCTCACCGAGGCGCTTGTCGACGCGGACGGCTGGGCGGTCGTGTCTGCGATCGCGATCAACAACAAAGGCCAGATCGCCGCGGTCGGCGAGCTCAACGGAACTCGCGAGGCCATCGTTCTCACCCCGATCGACTAGGGAGCAAACCCATGCAGGCGAGAATCTCCGTCATCACACTTGCCGCCGCGTGCGGCCTAGCCCCGGCGCAACGATACGAGTTGATCGATCTTGGCGCGTCGTTTCCCGATCGCGAGACCTACGCCTTGGGCACCAACAGCGCCGGCGATCGATTCGCGGGCTCTCGCTCGGGCGATCTGATCGATGCGGGCGCGGGAACCAATCCCTCGGTCTTCGGCACAATGTGGGACAGCGAGGGCGTCGTTGAGTTCGAGGCACTGAGCTTTCCGAATCGGACCCGAGCCTGGCTCTTTGATGTCAACGATCGCGGGTTCTTGGTTGGCCAGGGCGAGGAGCAATGCGGCTCATTCGGAATCTGCAACAAACCGGCGACCTCCGAGCGAAGCCGAGCGCCAACGCTCTTCAGCTTCCTGGGGGGGTTCTTGACCGGCACTGAGAACGGCCTAGCCCACGAGATCAATGAGCAGGATTTTGCTGTCGGTGAGGCCGACGGCGACTTTGCGGATCCGGCGATCACGTGCGACGAATGCGCCGGGCAGCCTCTTCGCACGTTCCGGCCTTATGTCGTGCTTATCGACGGCAACAACAATGAACCCAAGGAGTTTGAGCCACTCGATGGCCTGTTTGCAAGCGCCAGCGGTCTCAATGCGTTCAACCAGATCGTCGGCATGTCCCGCACCAACACCGGTGACAACCATGCGTTCTTTGCCAATGAGGATGATCTCGAGCTCACCGATCTGGAAACCCTCGGCGGCAACTCCTCGACCGCTCTCGATATCAACGACAATGGCGTCGTCGTCGGCTGGTCTCGAAACGTCGACGGCGAGAACCATGCCTTCCGGCTGGGCGGGGTGGGTCAGCAGATGGAAGACCTGGGAACGCTCGGCGGACGCACCAGCCACGCCAAGGCGATCAACAATGACGGCGTGATCGTCGGGAGTTCCTGGACCAGCGATGGCGTGGTCCGCGCTTTCGTGCATGCTGATGGCCAGATGCGGGATCTCAACGACCTGACGAGCGGTCGCGGCGATTTCGTGCTGACGCACGCCGAGGATATCTCTGAGACCGGCGTCATTGTCGGCTGGGGGATGCTCGACGGCCTGCCGCGAGCGTTTGCGCTCGAGCCGGTCGCCTGTCCGGCGGATCTCACGATGGACGGCGAACTCGATGCGAAAGACTTCTTCCTCTACCTGGATTTCTTCGCGGCGGGCGATCCGGCGGCAGATTTCGAGGGTGATGGAGATATCGACGCCGAGGACTTCTTCCTGTTCCTCGACGCGTTTGCCCAAGGATGTTGACCAGGCGAACGAGCAGGCGGTTTCACGCGTAGAACTACCATCAGAGCCCCGGGAAGCTCGGATTCCCGGGGCCCTTTGTACGCCTGCGTATCATCTGCCGTGACACCAAGACGACCCACCAAACAGATCACCCTCGGCGACGACCGCGTCGGCCTTGTCCGCATCGGCGGCGGCCTTCCCGACGCTGCGGGCAACCCCACAACCCCGGCCCCGGTCAGCGTGCAGACGATGACCAGCGGCTATACCCACAACGTCGCGGCGTG
>JAJDDA010000247.1 GCA_029260535.1 Phycisphaerales bacterium
AACCCATCGAACCCGCACATCTTTGCGCTGCCCTATGGATTGGCGAACACGCCGCCAGCGATCGCCCAGACCGGCTTGGCGGTTGAACTCGGGGACCCGCCGTTGCTCGTCAACGGTGATTTCAGTTACCTCGATGCGCTCGACGAACTCTTCGCGTTGGTCTCGATTGATGCCGCCAGGCTCGCGGAGGACTCCGATCCGGAGGCCGCGTACAAGCTCATCCAATGGATCAGGCTGGCGCGGATGGTCGCTGATCAGCCGCTCTCGATCGAGAAAGGGTGGGGGATCCGATCGATGCGCCTCGGTGTGATGCGCCTGCTCGACCTCTTTGCGCTCAACCCCAAACTCATGACCGAGCGCGAGATCGTCCGGCTGGTTCGAGAGATCAAGGAAAGCGAAATCCGTGTCGAACGGATCGGACCGCCCTACGCAGACCGGCTTGCGATGGAGGAACTCGTAGCCGCAACGTACATCGAACGCCGCGGTCCGAACCCATCGACGTTCGGTCCGGTGCTCGCAACGGTCAGCACCGAGGGGCGATCGCTCGACCTCTTCGGCGAGGTCGCGTTCTTCCAGCAGGTCGCCGAACAGCAGGCCAACTGGTTCGACACCACCGAGACCATCGAGGCGATCTACAACGATTGGGAACGCCGATGGGCGGTCCCGCATTACGACCGGATCTGGACCCAGCAGATGGAACGGCGCCTGATCGATCCGGCGCGGTTCGTCCTGATCGAGGAGTTCTCACCGGATCTGTATCCCATATTCGAGGACCGGCTCGCGCTCCGTGCGGACATGGCCGGCGCCAGGATGGCGCTGAGCACGATCGGGTACCGCCAGGGCAAGGGCGTCTGGCCCTCAGACCTAGCGGCGCTGCGCCCAACGTTCGTCGACAACATCGACATCGATCCCTACCACGACGGCGGCGACCGATTCATCAAACAGTTCGACATCATCAACTACTTCGTTCCCATCCGGGATCAGAAGTTTGCCGAACGCGTCGACCCGCACCCGCACCCCATGCGGGTTTTTCGAGCCGGAAACATTTTCGGCAACCTGGATTCCGCACCGATCGAGTTCGACTTCGCGATGCTCGATGACGCGATCGACCTGATCATCGCCGCGTTCGAGGAAAGCAGAAGGAACACGGCGAGTGAGGCGTTTGCAGCGGTTGTAGAACCCCTGGTCGAAGCAGGGTTCACCCGATCAAATTACAAAGCGAAGATCAGGAATGGTGACGCGAGGAAGATCCTCGCAGGGATGTCACCCAAGGCGCCGGGATCACAGAATCAGAACCTCGCCGAAATGGCCGGGCTCCCGTCCGAACTCACCGATGAAGATTACGAGGACCTGGCCATCGAAGAACTGCGGTTGCTCTTCGAATCGGCCGACTTTGTTCATGCCTTCGGCCTCGTGCGCCGCGGGGATCGAATTCGGAAAGAGGACGCGATCCCGGCAATCAGAGCGATGCTTGAAGCCAGCATTCAGTCCATGAACAACCTGATCCGCCGGCTCGCCCCGTCCTCGTTTGGTCCAGATCATTTCGATATTGAGCTGAGCGACAATGTCTTCGTGATCTTCGCCAGAGGCACCGACCGCCGAGCGGATTGGGCGCGAGAGGTCGGCCCCCAGGCGGCGGATTATCTCGTCTGGCCCCCGGTGCTCACGCTCCTGCGGTCCGAACTCCGAGAAGAACCGCCGATGGCCGCCTGGGACGACTAATCCCGCCAAGCCTGTTACCAACCGCAACGAATCCGCATCCCATGACGGGCGATCCTGCGCCCTGGAATAATTCTCGCCCGCCAACGGATCTATACAACCAATGACTGACCAAAGCACCGCTACCGAACAAATCGTCATCATCGGGTCCGGCCCCGCCGGCTGGACCGCAGCGATCTACGCCGCAAGGGCCCAGCTCAATCCGGTCTGTTACGTCGGTGTGCCCAAGCAGGACCCGGGCCCTGTCCTCCCCGGCGGGCAGCTCATGCTCACCACCGAGGTCGAGAACTATCCCGGCTTCCCCGACGGGATCACCGGCCCTGAGATGATGGGCAAGATCCAGGAGCAAGCCGAACGCTTCGGTACCCGCGTTGTCGGCGAGGACATCGTCTCGTGTGATTTTTCATCGCACCCCTTCACGCTCAAAACCAGCGGCGGGAACGAGATCAAAGCCAACTCGGTCGTCATCGCGACCGGCGCGACCGCCAACTGGCTGAACCAGGAGAACGAGCAGCGCCTCGCAAGATCCGGTGGGGGCGTTTCCGCCTGCGCCGTCTGCGATGGCGCGCTGCCTATGTTCCGCGATCAGCCGCTCGGCGTCATCGGTGGCGGCGACACCGCGATGGAAGAAGCGACCTACCTGACCAAGTTCGCCTCGAAGGTGTATGTCATCCACCGCCGCGACGAGCTCCGCGCGAGCAAGATCATGCAAGAGCGGTTCATCAGCCAACCCAACGCGGAGGTCCTCTGGAACAAGACCGTCGTTGATGTCCTCGGTGATGAAAAAATCTCCGGTGTCGAACTCGAGGACACCGTCACCGGCGAGCATTCAACGATGGATCTCACCGGGCTCTTCGTCGCGATCGGGCACACCCCGACGACCGGGTTCCTCGAGGGCAGCGGTATTGAGATGGACGAGAACAATTACATCAGGCTCGATTCGCGCACCAGCGCCACCAATATCCCCGGCGTCTTCGCAGCGGGTGATGTCGCCGACCACGAGTACCGCCAGGCGATCACCGCGGCGGGGATGGGCTGCCAGGCGGCGCTGGACGCCGAGCGCTGGCTCGCCGCGAACGGGCATTCATGACGCGTTCGGCGTAGCGATTTCCTGATCTTTCAGTCGATCGAGCACCGCTCGCTGCATCTCGTGCGCCGCCGCGAGCTCATCGGTCACGACGAGGTCCACCCCGATCCCCCGCGCGATATTCGCGTGCGAGCTCATCCCGGCGCGCATCGCGACGAAGAGATCGGCTGACAACGTTCTCGCGACCGTGCTCGCGAGCATGGACGACGTGGCGTCGGGGATCGTCAGCACCAGCGCATCGGCGCTGCCGAGCCCTGCGGATTCGAGCACGTCGGGGTTGGCGATATCACCGAAGACAATCCGACGGCCCAGCTTGGTCTGCTTCCGGACGGTGTCCTGGTTCATCTCGATGATCGAGTAGGGGATCGACTGCTTCTCGAGTTCTTCCGCAACGGCACGCCCCACCGGCCCGAACCCCCCGATGACCACACGCACCCTCGTCTGCTCGTCCTGCATTTCCAGCGAATCGTTGCTCGTTGATCCCGTCCATGGAGCAGTCGGGAGGCCCCGCAGCTTCGTCGCGGCAAGCCTGCCAACCATGAGCATCGTGGGGGTCAGGATGAGCGTCAGCACGACCACCGCGGTTGTCGAGTGCAGCCACGCATCGGACAGCAGCCCCGATTCGTGCGCCGATTGGAGCAGCACGATCGAGAATTCGCCGCCTTGCGCCAGCCCGATCCCGACAGCCACCGAGACGGAAGCGGATATCCCAAAGAGCCACGCGCCGAGCGAGATCCCGATTGCCTTGAGCGTGATGCACAGCACCGTCGCCAGCAAAACCTGGGGCCAGACAGGAGCCAGAGCCGCAGGGTCCACCGTCATCCCGATCGTCGTAAAGAACACCGCGATGAACAGATCCCGTGCCGGACCGATCTGCCCGCTGAGTTGATGCCTGAAGGGTGTCGAGCACAACAGGAACCCCGCGAGGAACGCGCCCAACTCTTCTGGAAATCCGAGCATGTGCATCGCAACAGATGCCGCCAGCGCGATCGCGACCGACAGCACAACGAGCACCTCGGTCGACTTCGCCCGCGCCGCCTCCTTGAGCAGTCTCGGGAGCGCCATGTGCCCCACAACGATCAGCCCCGCAACGCCTGCAAGGCGGAGCCCGCCTCGAGAGAGCATGCCCATCGCTGAGCCTTCATCGGTCAGCGCGCCAGGATCGATCTGGCCCTCGCGCCACATCGCGATTGCCGGGATGACCGCGAGCATCGCAACAACCGCCAAGTCCTGGAGCACCAGCACCGCGACCGCGACCCGCCCTGTCGGCTGGTGCAATTCGCGCCGATCCGAGAGCAGCCGAAGCACAACCGCGGTGGACGACAGGCTCAGCGCCATCGCGACCACCAGCGATTCGGCGATCCCGTACCCGAACGCGATACAGGTCACGGTCCCGATCCCGACGCACAGGAGCACCGTCGCGATGCCGCCCCCGACGAGTTTGACCAGGTTGTGCTTGAGCGTCGCCAGATCCAGGTGCAGCCCGATCCCGAACATGAGCAGGATGATCGCGAGCCGCGCGATCGCACCGAGCGAATCGGGTTCGGAGACCAGCCCCAGGATCCCGGGGCCGACGATCGCGCCCGAGAGCAGGTACGCCGGGATCACCGCGATGCGGAGCCGCTGGGCGATCATCGCGACGAGCGCCGCGGTCATCAGGACGATGAGCAGGTTCGTGACGAACGCCTGCCCGGTCGGCGTGTGGGCGCCGGCGGTTTGCGAAGCGATCATCGGAATCAATGGATGTGCGAACGATGCCAACATAGTCGGGTACTGTATCGAACCGATGCTCACGACCCCGCCACACCTCGCGCTCTCGACCCTGAGTGTCTCGACCTCTTTGCCGCCGAAAAAGGTCATCGAGTGGGCGTCCGGCGCCGGCTTCCGGGGAATCCTCCTCGATAGCGCAAGGGCCGGCATCCGTCCAAGGGATCTCGATCGCTCCGCCAGAAGGGGGCTCGCCTCTGCGCTGCGGCGGCTCGAACTCACCCTCGCCGGGCTCGAGCTCTGGATCCCACCCCAGCACTACGCATCAACCCAGCACGCTGAGCGCGCGCTATCAGCGGTGCTCTCCTCGATCGACCTGCTCGCCGAACTCGCCGCGCTCGTCGAAACCGATCGGACGCTCACGCTCACACTGCCGCCGCAAGACGCTGACGAGGCGATTGCGACCGTCATCGAATCGGCGCACCGAGCCGAGATCACGATCGCCAGCGCCACCTGGCCGCCGCGCGAATCCACAGACGACGCCCCGATCGGCGTCGCGCTCGATCCCCGGGCGATCCTGCGTACCGGCGATGATCCCATCGCAATCGCGGCGGCATCGCAGCTCCCACCAGCCGCCGCACGATGGTCCTACGCATCACGCAGGCCGGAGGAGGTCATCGATCCGCTCGGCTATGCTTCATCGCTCGATGTCGCCGGCTTCAAGGGCGCCGTCGCGCTGGATTTGCGTGACGCGATCGATCCTGAAACCGACGCACAGGCGGCGCTCGATGCGTGGGCGCAGGCCGATCCCTTCCATTCCTGATCTCCACCCGATACGACCACCCGATGCCAACGACCAAAGACTACTACTCGATCCTGGGGATCACCAAGGGCGCCTCGCAAGACGAGATCAAGAGCGCCCACCGCAAGCTGGTCCGCAAGCTGCACCCCGACGTCAGCGACGCCCCGGACGCGGAGGAGAAGTTCCGCGAGGTGCAAGAGGCGTACGACATCCTCAGCGATGAGAAGAAGAAATCGCTCTACGACCAGGTCGGGCATGAATCGTTCACCCGGGGCGCGACCAACGCCGCCCAAGGCCGGAACCCGTACGAGGGCTGGAGCGGTGGAGGCGGCGGCGGGTTCAACGTCGATCTCGGAGGCGAGGACGTCGCATCGCTCTTCGCCGACCTCTTCGGTGGCAGCGGGTTCGGCAGAACCGCTGGTGGCGGCGGATCACCCTTCGGCTCGCGCGCCAGGTCGCATTCCGCGCCTCAACGAGGCCGGGACGTCGAGCAGAAGATCGGCATCACGTTCATGACCGCGCTGCAAGGGGGGACCGAGGATGTCCGCATCTCCCGTGGAGGCGCGGCGAAGACCTACTCGGTGCGCATCCCCAAGGGCGCCGACACCGGAACAAAGCTCCGTATCAACGGCGCCGGCGAGCCGGGCAATGCCGGAGGCAAGCCGGGCGATTGCATCATCACGATCAACGTCGGCAAGCACCCGATCTACAGACGCGAAGGCCTCGACATCTATGTTGATCTCCCGCTGACCATCGCGGAAGCAACTTTCGGCTCCACGATCAGCACGCCGACACCGACCGGCAACATCGAATTGCAGATCCCGCCTGGGGCGCCCAGCGGCGCGAAACTCCGCGTCAAGGGCCGGGGAATCGAACCCGAAAAGGGCGCAGCAGGGGATTTCTTCGCGGTGACGAAGATCATCCCGCCGGAACACTGCACGGACGAAGAGCAGGCGCAGCTCGACGCGATCGTGAGCAAACAGCCCCCGGTCCGCACCGGGGATGGCTGGGATTAATCCCTTCTCAGCCGGTGTGGTTGCTGACCGACGCCATCGTGACGATCCCGCCAATGCCGGTGCGGATCTGCGCTGCTTTGGCATCGCGGACCGATCTGAACCGCCCGACCTGCACGAGGTA
>JAJDDA010000248.1 GCA_029260535.1 Phycisphaerales bacterium
GTCTTGCTCGGGATCGCAAAGTCAATCACCGTCGTGATCCCGCCGCACGCGGCGCCCCTCGTTCCCGAATCGAAGTCATCGCACGACACCGACCCGCCGAACGGCAGCGCCAGGTGCACGTGCACATCCAGGCACCCAGGAATAACATCCTTGCCCTTCGCGTTGATGACCGTCGCCGATGCGGCGCCTTTGAGATCCGTTCCCACCGCGGTGATCCGTTCGCCCTCGATCGCGATGTCGCCGACGAACGATTGAGATGCGGTGTGGATGGTCCCGCCCTTGATGATTGTTTTCTTTGCCATGCCCACAGCGTACCGCGCCGTGCGCACCGGGTGGGGCTCAGCCCCGCGCGATGTTGGCCGCCTCGACGATCGCCGCCGCCCTCGCCGGGTCGATCTCGTTGGACCAGACCCCGCCGGTCTTCATCGATGACCCGACGATGATCCCGTCGGCGTGCTCGAACATCGAGGCGATGTTGTCGGGGGTCGCGCCGGATCCGACGAGCACCGCCAGATCAGGCGCCGCCTGCCTCGCCTCGATCAGGTCCGCGGCGTTTGCAGGGGATCCGGTCGCCGATCCCGTGACGATCAGCCCGTCGGCGGCGAAGAAATCCGCCCCGTGCGCCGTCTGCGCCAGCGAGACATCCGCCGTGATCGAGTGCGCCGAGTGCTTCTTTTTGATATCCGCGAAGACCGCGATGTGCTCCGCGCCGAGCCGCTTGCGTTCACGAAGAAGTGAGGCCGCGCTCGCCGTGGCCATCAGCCCCTCGTCAGCGACATGCGCAAAGACGAAGTTCTCCGCCCGGATGAATTGCGCATCGATCGCCTGCGCCACACTCAGCGCCGCGACGTTCGCCCCCGCAAGGATCTGCACCCCAAGCGGCGCACTCGGAGCCGCGTTCCGGACCGCGACCCCGACCGCGGTCATCGCCGCGACGATCTCCGGCCCGACCTCGCCGAGCAGGTAGGGCCGGTCGTGCATGTTCTCGATGCACAGCGCATCAAACCCCAGATCAAAGAGCGTCTCCGCTTCTTCAGCAGCCTTGTCGATCACCGCCTCGAGCGGCATCGATGCGAATGGCGTTCCGGGGAGCGCGCGAACATGGATCATCCCGATCAGGGGCTGGTCCATTCCGAGATGTTGAGCGATGGATGACATGGGGCGCAGTCTACCGATGCCGCTTCAGCGATGGTCGGCCTCTGACTTAGGCAAAAAAGAAAGCGGGCCGACCCTCGGGGAGTATCGCCGGCGTCTCCTCCAGTCGCCGGCGGCTCGACCGTTGAGTCGGTCCGCTTTGCTTGGCACGATCACCGGCTGTTTGCCCGCTCCTTGGCAATCAACCGGGCCGTGATGATCCTGACCAGGCGCGAGTCCCTCATGTCCGTAGGGTGGACACGTGGCGGGGAAAGGACGACGCCCACAGGATCGGTGTGTGGAGCGGTCTCATTGCTGAGACTGGGGCTGAACATACCCCATAGCGGGGGCCCAGTCACGCGATAAACCGCCCCAGATCAGCGATTCTGGGGACACGTCAGCACAAGGCGCGTTGGCGCAGCGCCACAGCGCACCGATCGCGGATTCTGGCTCTTTCAAAGTGTTTTCGGACGATCCGACCGCTCAGTCGAGCGTCAGCTCACCGGAGATGATCTGCTCCGCAACCACCGCGAGCTGGATACGCTCACTCCGAGCGTAGTGCTGGAGCTTTGTGTGCGCCTCGGGCTCGGTCATGCCGTGCTCGGCGACCATCTTCCACTTGGCTTCCTCGACGAGCCTGCGGTGGACGAGGTTCCGCTCGAGCTGATCGATTCTCGCCTGCATCGTTTTGATCGCGTAGGCGCACGAGTACGCCGATTCGATGGTCGAGCGCAGGCACGCGTCGGGAGATTCCTTGCTGATGACCGCGATGGCGCCGGCGGAGTTGAACGCCAGCACGTGCGCCGGTTCGAGCGAGTCAGAAAGGATGAATACGGCGCATTGCGACGAATTCCAGATCGCCGAGACCGCATCGAGCGTCTCGCCATCGCCGTCAGGGGTCGCCAGGATTACGAGATCAGGGTGGCTTTCCCTGCATATTTCGACCGCATCGCTGGGGCTGGCGGTTTGATCTGAAACGCGGTACCCGAAGCCCTTGAGCGCCGATACCAGCGACTCGCGGGCCTGATCATTGCTGTCAACGACCAGGATCGAGCGGGGGCTCTTGTTGGCGCTGTCATCAGGAAAGATCGGGACGTTTTTTCGTTCTTCAACGGGCGATGTTGTGTTCATAGGAAGTCTCGGACGTAGAGGAAGCCGATGCGATCAGCGCTCTCCCACAAATCTGTTTGATCCAGAGCGAAGGGCATCGGCAGGCGGGTCAGTTGAATTTTGTCAGGCCTCAAAGTCATAGAGGCGGTCGGCTCTCGCCGGAATCGGAAGCCATGATAGCCTCTCCGAGTCGCGAGAATCCCGAAGCATGCGCTGGAATTGTTGGTCAGTCAAGTTATCCGCTGGAAATGCCGGTGTCAGTCGAGGTAGTCCTCATCCTTCAGTTTTTTGGGTAGGTAGGTGTCCGTTATGAAGCTGAAATCCTTGCTGGACAAGGCCTCAAGCTCAAGCTTGACACCCTTTTGCAGCATGTGATTGATCTCACGCTGCCAGGGTTTTTTGGCGAACCAGGGATAATCCCGGATCTCCTTCGCTCGCCGGATGTCCTGTTCCGTGACCCGGATCGTCACCTCGGCGGGCAACCCGAACGCATCGGCGTCGTAACTGGACATCCCAACGAACCGAGCATCCGGGATCGCCATCCTGGCGCTCTCAAACGCAAGATTGATCGAGCCCTGCTTGATCACGGAGTAGATGTAGTACCCCCACGGATCGTTATCCACGAGCACAAAGACCGGCAGTTGCTGCTCGTTGTGCAATCGCCATAACAACCGCCGAACGCCCCGAGGGGGCTGCCCGCCGCCGTGGATGATCAGGCAGTTGTGCTTCTTCCAGAACCGGTCCTCGTTGAACCGCCTCCAGACGGCGCCTTTCTCGATGAGGAGGATGAAATCCGCCGTGCATTTCTTGAACTGGATGACGTGGTCTTCAACGATCGAGGGCACCGCATACCCGCCCGAGCCCATCCTCGAGAGATCGATCGTGTCGCCGCGATCAACGATCGTCATCGGGCCGACCAACGCCCCCTTGGGTTCCGCGTACAGCCCCAACTCCTCGCGGAGCGAAGCCAGCGCCACCTCCAGGTCCTCGATGATCGGGTCCGACTCCGCCTGATCGTCGAAGGTGTTCTCCCTCGTCCCCTCAATCGTGTGCTTGCAGTGGTAGAAGAGATCACGAATCGAGGTGGTCTTTTTCTGCCGGAGCAGTTCCGAGCACCCCGACGCGATGAGCGTCGTCTGCATGAACTTCTTCGCCTGCCCCAGGTTGAAGAAGCTCCGCCGCTGTGTCGAGTCACCCATCTCGATCAGCCCGGTCGATTTCTCGAAGCTGACGTTCGAGAGCGCCCTTGTCGGGATATCCAGGTACGGATCAACACCCTTGGCCGCGAGCGTCGCGACATCGTTCGCAAACTCGTTGATCCGGGTCGGCGTATCGACATTCCTGGCGCGGCGTGACTTCGCCCCGGACTTCTTCCGGGCGGCCTTCTTCGTCACCACCTTCTTGCGGACGACCTTCTTCGTTGCTTTCTTGACGGCTTTTTTCTTGCTCGTCTTCTTCTTCGCCATCGATCGGCTCCGTGGTAGTGGTCGAGGCGTTAGTCGCCGAAGAGCTGTTCCTGCTGATCGCCCGAGGGCTTGCGTTTGGTCGCCGTCTTCTTGACGACCTTCTTCTTCGCCGGTTTCTTCTTCGCGGTTTTCCGGGCGGCGGGCTTCGCGACCGGCGCCTCAGGAATCGCAACAGCATCCGGCGAATCCAGGATCACCGTGTTCTCGTCAACGCGCACGTTGCGCGTCTTGTCGATCGGCAAGCCGTCCTCGTCGAGCGTCACGTCCGCCATCTCCGTTCTGGATGCCGCAACAGCCTCAAGATCATCGCGAACCTTCACCGGATCGAGCGCCGGATCGATCGAGTGCAGCGCCCTGGCGACCTCGCCGATGTACCGCGCAAAGGCGTCGCGCCGCTGGCCCTCGCGCTTGATGCGATCGCGCTTGCGGACATACGTGCCCAGCTTCCGCCCGCACTCCTGCAGCGCCAGGCGCATCTCCTTGCGGATCTCGTCGTAGTCCGCGATCGCCTCTTTCGACTCGCTCGTAAACGGAACCCACACGCTCGCCATGTGGATCATCACCACCAGCGCGCCCTGCGGAGCCGACCCCCGGGGCTGCGTCAGCCCGTAATTCTTCCAGCTCGTCTCGACCACCGCCTTGAACGCGCTGCACGCCGACTGCTGATAAAGCAGCGGCACCCGGTTCGCAAACCGGATCACCCGCGCCGTGTCGTCGCCCTTGAGATCACCGCCGAACGCGATCCCCGCCTCGATCTGGAACGGGTTGCCGCGGTACACCGAAGGCGGCCTCGTCGCGGCGGTGTAGAACTCCGCGCGAACCCCTTTGAGCAAACCCGCAAGGATCTGCCGCGTCCCGATCGGCGCGAGGCAATTCAGCGGGGGCCCCATCAGCTTCACCCGCTGGATCGACTTGTGCAGCGCCTCCGCCTCGGCGTGCGCAATCTTCGTGACCCAGGTCCTGGTCGTCAGCCCCGCGCCGTCGCAGATCTGCTGCGACGCCTTGGAACTCACCCGGCAGAACTCGTTCGTGAGAAATCCTCCGAGCTGCTTCTGCGAGGTCTGCTTGAGCATCCGCATGAGCGTGCCCAGTTCGACACCCTTGGGGTGCGGCTTGATCTCCGCCGGCTCCGGGGGCAATTCGTTGATCGTCCTCGGGTACACGATCGAATCACCGATCGTCGTCGTGTGCGAGAGGTCCTCGGGAACACCGACCACAGCGCCGGCATCCCCTTCGAGCAGCGGCGCCTCGTCGGCATCGTCCTCGGAAGATCTGGTGGGGGGGATGTACGTCAGGAGCACATGCGGGTTCGCGATCGCGGTCTGGTCGATGTACGCATCGACGCTGCCGCGCCCGCGCTGGTGCTTGCCCTCCAACTCGATGACGACCCTCGTCCCGGTGTGCTCGGGGAAATCCTCCGTCTCGATATCGACGGAGACCTCCGGCTTGTTCTTCGTCGTGTCCATCGCCAATTCGACGTGATGCGCCGGCTTGCCCTTCTTGGAGCGCGACGTGATCACCATGGGGCGCCCGGTCGTCATTAACCCGTACATCCCCGCAGCGGAGATGCCGATGCCTTGCTGACCGCGGGACATCTTGAGCCGGTGGAACTTGGATCCGTAGAGCAGCTTCCCGAAGATGTTGTCGATCTGTCGCCGGACCACGCCAGGACCGTTGTCTTGGATCGTCACGCGGTAGCGCGATTCATCGATCTTGGGCAGGTGGTCGATCCGGACGCTGATCTCCGGGAGAATCCCCGCCTCTTCGCACGCGTCGAGCGCGTTGTCGACCGCCTCCTTGACCGTCGTCAGCAGCGCCCGCCGGGGGTTGTCGAAGCCGAGCAGGTGGCGATTCTTCGCGAAGAACTCCGAAACGGAGATCTCGCGCTGCATCCCGGCCATCGACTCGGCGGTGGCGTTTGTTCGTTTGGGAGCGGCGCCTCGCTTGGTGGTGCTCGTGGCGCCGGTCTTCCCTGACCGTGTTTTGGGTGGGCTCATCGGGGGCATCCGTGCGGTTTCCTTGGTGGTTCCGCAGAGGATAGCACGACCGCAGATCGGTGCAGATTCCCCATCCGCACAAGAAAACCGGCGAGCCATCAGGCCCGCCGGTTCAAAGTTTGAATCAGAATTGAGGCCTTGTGGTCAGCGTCAGTTGCACGTATCGCCGAAGGCGCCGATCAGCATGCCGATATCAGCGGCATCGACTCTCCCATCGCTGTTGAAGTCCGCCGCCGGCTCCGCGGAACCGTACACGCTGAGGAGCAGCCCGAGGTCGGCGCTATCGACGATGCCGTCGACATTGATGTCCTCGCTCATCATGATCCGGAACCAGCGGGTCTCCGGAGACTGCATCGTCTCGTGCGGAGTAACCGCCTCGACACGCCAGTAGTACTTGGTGTTGCAGGACAGGATGCCAGCGGCAACCTCGTGCTCCGTCCCGAAGATATCGCCCGAGTCATACACCACACCCTCGAAGCTGGGGTCGAGCGAGATGGTCAGCCGGTACGAGATCGCCAGCGAGTAAGGATCCCAGTTGAACGTCGAGATCGTGCCACGGAGATCGCCAAGGTTGGGATTCCGAAGGTAAGGGCCCTCCGGCTCGCCGACGTTGTCCAGCGTGACCTTGCCGATCCAGGTCTTCCAGCCGCCCTCGTGGTAAGGGGCGTGCGACCAGAACACACCAGCATCGGTCGGGTCCGCCTCAACACCGACGTAGGCGCCCCAGAGACCTGAAGTGTTGTTCGTCACGCTCGAGCGGATCACCACCGGGTCCTGGAATTCGCCAACCGGATCATCCGAGAAGCGGACCGCGCGAGCGATCGCGATGTTCTCGCCTTCCGAGGCAACATTGAAAACGATCACCGCGTTGCCGTCGACATCAGCCGCGATGTCAGGCATGAACGCATGAACGCCAGGGCCTAAATCGATGAGCCCCTGTTGCTTCAGGATCGGCTTGGGGCCGCTCGCGGGCCATGAACGAAGATCAATCTCATACCACTGCACCGCGGAGCGATCGCCCGCGCTGACCGAATGCGCCGTCCAGAGCGAGTTGCCAGCGATCTTGCACGACGAAAACTCCCGATTCCCGATATCAATCGACGGGCCCGAGTGCTCCACCATCGGAGGATCAACCCTCCACGGCAGGCTCAGCCAGTTCGACGCCATGTAACCGCCGGGGATCAGCCCGGTCATCCAGATGGTCTGGAATGCCCCCGAGTTGATCGTCACCGAGATCAGATCAGGCGTGCCAACGCCGCTGGCCTCGTTGCAGACAAACCCGCGCGGGATCGACGAAAGCTTCGAGAAGTTGACGACCCCGAGCGAAGGATCCTCCAGGCGTTCTTTCGAGGCAGCGCCCATCCAGCAACCGAGGTTCTGGAGTTCCGGGTCAAAGTCAAAGGTGAAAAAGATCCCGTCGCCGTAATTGCCCAGCGAGAGGTTGTGCACTTTCGAACCGATCGACGTGACGTACGTCCGCTGCGCCGACCATCCATCCGATGGATCCGCCGTGTTCGTGAACGCGGTGAAGATGACCTCGTGACCGTCCGCCATATCCTCAGCAGCCGCCGCATAGAAGCAGTTCCCGGCCTGGTTCCAGACCACCTGCGGCGTCTGGATGTTCGCGCTGGCGCCCAGTTCGGTCCACAGACCGTCAGGGCCGCTCAATTCCGTCTTGCCGAGGAATGTCTGCTGCTTGTCGTACCACGCGATCTCACCGGAGACCGCCGCGACGAGGATGCCGGGGCCGACCGCGATGTCAGGGCTCGCAATAGCAGCGCCATTATCCGCAAACGCGGAGAACCCATCGTCGATACCGCCCGCGATCGACTGCGCCAGCGCAGGGGTCGTCGAGCCCAGACACCAGCCGGCGCTCAGCAGCAGCCCGCAGGCAATCTTCGTAATTCGGGATGCTCCGTTCGATTCGAAGCGTGCGGTCCGACCTCGGATGGGCAATGACATGAGTGACTCCTGTGCAATCAATAAGGACTCCGCTTCGGCCAGTGCGAAGCGTCTGCGAAATCCGGGACACGTCAGGAATCGGTTGATCAAGTCCGCAGAACCTTCGAGAAGTCCCTATCGGAGCGGGTTTCACTAGATCGGGAACGCTTGTGACTTCTCTGCCGATTGCACGAATCAGAACCAGGGGCGGAATAACGGTTCACGGTCTGTTATTGGTTATTTCACTTGCATTGATTGAACGTCTCCACGATGCTGTCCCCGCTATGAAACAAGAAGTAATCGGGCAATTCACACTGATCGCGCTGGTCGGCATCTTCGCAGCCCGAACATTCGCTGGCGATCCCTGCACGCCGCACTGGAATGAATCAATCGGGAACCCAGGCCCGAACGGCGAGGTCTTCGCATGGACCATCGACACCAACAACAACGCCATCGCCGGCGGTGAATTCCTTGCCATCGGATCCGGCTCATTCAAAAACATCGCCAGCTGGGACGGCGCCTCGTGGTCGCCGCTCGGGAGCGGCTTCGAAGAGCGTGTCAACGCGCTCGAGATGTTCAACAACGACTGCTACGCCGCCGGCGTTTTCGTAACCGCTGAAGGCAACAGCGCGCCGCACATCGCACGATGGACCGGCGCCGCATGGAACGATGTCGGAGGCGGCGCCGATAACGCCATCCTCGCCCTGACCACCTCATCAGTCAGCGGCGCAGAGGAACTCTACGCCGGAGGCCTCTTCCTCAACGCCGGAGGAGCCACCGCCAAAAGAATCGCCCGCTGGGATGGCGCATCGTGGTCCGCGCTCGGCTCTGGAGTAACCATCCCCGGTGAAGCCTCGGTGGTCTACGCGATCAAGGAATTCGACATCGGAGCAGGCCCCATGCTCGCCGTCGGTGGTCTCTTCACCGTCGCCGGTGGGCAGTTCGCATCCAACATCGCAATCTGGGACGGCGCTGCGTGGTCACCGATGGGCGCAGGAGTTGACGGCGCGGTCCGTGCCCTCGCCGTATTCGACGACGGCGCCGGCCCCGCGCTCTACGCCGCAGGCGCCTTCGACACCGCAGGAGGCGCACCGGCCAAACGAGTCGCAAAATGGAACGGCTCTGTCTGGTCCTCGGTAGGGGGCACAGGCTCCTGGGGGATCGGCTCAACCGTCCGATCGCTCACGGTCTTCGATGAAGGCGACGGACCGGTCCTCCTCGCAGGCGGAGATTTCCTGCTCGCCGACGGGATCAGCGCACAAAGGCTCGCCAGTTGGGACGGCGCGCAATGGACCGAAGCATTCGGAGGCGCCGATTCCAAGGTCTCCGCGATCGCAAGCAATACTGCGGCAACAGAAACACAGCTGTTCATCGGGGGCGCCTTCACACAAATCGGTGCTCTCGCGTCCGACTCGGCCGGCGAATGGATCGGCTGCGCTACCGCCGGGATCGTCGGCGACCTGAACAACGACGGCACTGTCGACACCGCAGACCTCGGATCGCTGATCGCAAGCTTCGGAACCAGCGACCCAACCGCCGACATCAACGATGACGGAATCGTTGATACCGCGGACCTTGGCCTCCTCATCGCGAACTTCGGCGCCTGAAGGCCACGTTTCGCGAGTCGATATTCGTTTTTTTCTGGATGTCCCCATTGATCCAAAAGCATGGCTGTCACAACGATCCCAGCGGTTAGCGATCGCTCATGTCCCGCCTGTTCGGTGCCGCGGACACCCCAGAAGTGCAATTCATCGAACGGCGCTGCCAACAATGTAGGCCCAAGGGATCCCGCACCCCGAGTCACGATCAATCAACCGATGGGCAGGAGGCCCGACTCACTCTCGCGCAGGATCCCCGTTGAAGCGCAGTGATGCGCAGCAAAAGGAGACACGCTTATGACCCCTATCCTCATCCTCGTAGGCTTTGCAATCGCAGTCGCGTTGCTCAGCACCATCCCCAAACTCGGCAGCAACGGCGCCAAAGCGGGCGTCGCCGTGCTCGCGTTGCTCGTGCTCTTCGTCTTCGTCACCCTCAGCTCCGTGCGCTTCGTCCCCGACGGCAAGGTCGGCATCGTCGTGAAAAACGTCGGCGCCAAAAGCCTGCCCCAGGGCAAGGTCATCGCCGTCGATGGCGAGAAGGGCGCACAAGCCGAGGTCCTGATGCCCGGCTGGCACCCCTGGCTCTGGCCGGTGATCTACAACGTCGAACTCGAACCTTGGGTCACCGTCGCCGACGACGAGATCGCCCTGGTCACCGCGTCTGATGGGGCGCCGATGCCCTCGGGCAACGTCTACGCCCCGGAGTGGACCGACGACGAATTCAGCGACATGCTCGACGCGCAGCACTTTCTAACGAGCGGCAACGGAGTCAAGGGCCCCCAGACCTCGGTGCTCACGCCGGGCAAGTACGCCGTCAACACCAGGCTGTACCAGATCGAGAAAGCCAGGGTCATCAACGTCGCGCCGGCACAGGTTGGCGTGGTCAAATCCAACGTCGGCTCGCGCCCCGATTCGGGTGAAGCGAGCCCGATCGTCACCGAGGGCTACCGCGGCGTCTGGCGCGAGCCGCTCCAGCCGGGCAAGTACTACCTGCACACCAAGGCCTTCGAGGTCACGCTGGTCTCGACGGAAGAAAAAACCGTCCGCTTCACCGCCGCCGACGCCCAAGGTGAGCAGAGCGAGATCGAAGTGATCTCTTCAGACGGCTACAAGTTCCCCGTGGACGTGCGCGTCGAGTTCCGCATCGCTCCCAGCGACGCCGCAACCGTCGTGACCTCGTTCCAGGATGACGGCGCCAGGCTGGAAGTCCGCCTCAACTCCGTCGTTCGCGCCGTCTTCCGCAACAACGCCGAGAACGTCAAGGCGCTCGATTACGTGAAGCAGCGATCGGCACAGGAAGCCCAGTCGTCGAGGATGATCGCCGAGGCGATGACCGACTTCGGCGTCACCGTCACCGGTGTCCGCATCGGTGATGTTGGCAACCAGGAGACGCTCGGCGAGCTGCTCAAGACGCAGACCGATCGCGAGATCGCGTTGCAGGAGCAGAAGACGTTCCAGGAGCAGCAGCGCGCCGCCGAACAGCGCAAGGCGCTCACGCGCACCCAGCAGGAGGCCGAGGAAGAGAAGCGCCTCGCCACCGCGCAGTACCAAGTGCAGATCGCCGAGCAGGAAAAACTGCAGGTCATCATCGCTGCGCAAGCAGGCGCTGAGGCGATCGCGATCGAAGCCAAAGCCCAGGCCGAGGCCTTCCGCGCCATCGCCGAGCAGATCGGTCGCGGCAACGCCGCGCTGATCGAATTGCTCAAGATCATCGGTGAGCGGGACATCCAGATCACACCCCGCGTCATGGTCGTCGGTGACGGCGGTGGCGCTGCGGGAGCGGAAACAACCGCGCTCATAGGCACCATGCTCGACTCGATGATCCGACAGCAGGACCAGCTCGATCCGGCAACCCTGAGCGACGCGGACAGCCGCTAGGCCCCGTTTTCGACTCGACAACGAGTGTTTTCAGCACAATGAAAGCGGCGGAGAGGGATTTCCTGTTCCTCTCCGCCGTTGTTGTTGTTAGTGTAATGTAGGCGGGGCCCCCAACTTCATGGAGACAGAACCATGATCAACCGCCGGTTGATTCCGATTATCGTTCCTCATTGCGCGATCGCAGCGCTCGCCATGTCCGCGCTCGCCGAAGTGCCGCCGAGGATCATGGAACTCGAAAAACCAGTGATCGCCGATCCCGTACAGGGAGCAACAACGATCAACGGCAGAGCGCTCCATTACTTCGATAACTTTGAGCGGTACACGCGAAGCAACGATCCTATCTTCGACCGCTTCCAGGAAACCATGCACGCCGAACACAACGGCGCCGGCTCCTGGACCGCATTCGAAGAGGAGTACATCCCGACGCTCTTCGTCGAAGGACAAACCGACGCGAACGGTGATCCCGATCCCCTCCCGCGTTGGCAGGGCGCCGACCTCGTCATCAACACAGACCAACTGCTCGGCGACGTCTCCGGGGATCTCACCGTCGACACCACCGACCTCGGCGTATTGATCGGCTCGTTCGGGAATACCAACCCCGGCAATCCCGCCGACATCAATAACGACGGCGTCGTCAACACCGCCGACCTGGGGATGATGATCGCCGCCTTCGGCGACACCCTCGGCCCATTCTGCATGTATCAGGTCGCGCTGGTGCGCGAAGTCACACCCGAGGGTGTCGTTCTCGATCATGGGCTGATCGACCAGAACCCCACGCTCGGTGATGTCGTCGCGGTTCCCGTCTCTGATGGCGTCTGCGGCGCCTGCGACGACTACCGCTTCACGATCGACGGCGAAACCCAGCCGGTGTACGGGACGTGGGACCTGCTCGACGCGAACGTGGCAACAGCGGAAGTCGCCGACTACCTCGCCAGCGCGATCACCCAGAATTGCGCCGGATGGGGCAACAACCCGACCCTGACCTTCGCCAGGACCGAGTCCGACCTGATCGCGACCAACTGCTGCTTCTTCTCGCTCTTCTCGCCGATCGCGTTCCAGACCACCGCGACGCCGAGCGAAGACGTCGTCGTCAACATGGACCTCTACCTCACCGGGCACCAGTCCTTCCTCTGGCTCCAGAGCGCCAACAACTTCCTCGACATCGGCTGGGACGTCATGCTCGGCGGCTATGTCCCCGCGCTCGATCCCAACCTCCAGCCCTTCGCCAACGCGGACGGGAACCTCGACCGCTTCGTTGTCAGGCAATCGTCGGTTGCTTCACAGACCCAGTTCGGCCTCTTCTTCGGGACCGTCCCCGACTTCGCCACCGGAGCAACCGGCAAGAAGGTCCTCCTCGGCGAATGGATGACCCTGCGCATGGTGCAGAAATGGAACTCCACCTTCGAGCTGTGGGTGAGAGACAGCGAGACCGCGCTCCTCGTCGATCCGAACCCGTCCAGCGACGCCGATGGCATCACCCCCAACGGGTTCGCCAGGCTCGTCCCGGCAGGCCCCTACGGACCCGCGATCTGGAACCAGGCCTCGGGCGTCCCCGCGCCGAACCCGTTCCTGGTCGAGACGTCCTCGCTCCGGCAACTCCATTGGCTTTGGGGAGGCGACCCCTTCTCCTTCGAATTGCCAGACTACGAGCCGGCGAACTGGTTCATGGACAACATCAGGATCACCGGCCCCTTCTGATCCACCAGCTGCTATCCCCGCCACTGATCAGCCGTGCACCGAGCCGTGATTCTGTCCCCGCGCGCCGCTGGTCACCCGATCCCAAGCGGCTAGGCTTGCGTCCACCCCCTTGGTCACCGTGAAGACCAGAGGGATTCACACGACACTGATTGACGACCGGAGCATCACCGTGCAGACGACACTCATCATCCTCAAGCCCGACGCCGTCCAGCGAGGCCTCATGGGCCGGATCCTCTCCCGCTTCGAAGACAAGGGCCTCCAGATCGTCGGCTGCAAGATGATCCAGATCCCGCAGGAGATGGCCGAGCGCCACTATTCTGATCACAAGGGCAAGCCCTTCTACGATGGGCTCGTTTCGTTCATGACCAGCTCGCCGGTGCTCGTCCTCGCGATCCGCGGCGTCGGCGCGATCGCGATCTGCCGCAAAATGATGGGCGCCACGTTCGGCTCCAACGCCGAAGGCGGAACCATCCGCGGCGACTTCGGTGTCTCCAACTCCTTCAACCTCATCCACGGCTCCGACAGCCCCGAGGCCGCCTCGAAAGAGATGGAACTCTTCTTCGGCGCCGGCGAGGTGCTGGATTGGGAGCGTGCCGGTGAAAAATGGGTCTACGACCTAAGCGGCGACGAGCCCGAGTAAGCGACCAGCTCTCGCACAAACCAAATTGAATGTTCGGAATAACGCGCCGCGAAGGCGCGTTATTCATTGCGCCGTATCGCGAGCGCCGATCCCGAGAGGTGTCTCGAAGATCAAAAGCAGGAGATCATGGATTATGGCGAACACATCGCTCCCGAAGAAACTGAACATCACGAGCTGGATCATGCAGGGGCTCGTCGCGATCGTCTTCATCGCGATGGGCGCCATACCCAAACTCACCGGGCAGTACATGCCCGAGCAGATCTTCGAGCAGGTCGGATTGGGAAGCGCCGGGATGTACGCGACCGGAGTCGCCGAACTCGCTGTCGGGATCCTGATCCTCCTCCCAAAAACCAACTGGATCGGCGCCGCGCTGGGCGTCCTGGTCATGCTCGGCGCTATCGGTTCGCACCTCTTCACCGACCTCGGCATCTCACCGGTCTTCATCAACCCGGAGACGCAAGCCGAAGAGCCCATGCCGATCCTCTTCCCGATGGCGCTGCTGATGATGGGCCTGTGCCTCGGCGTCTTCGCGCTGCGCAAACTCCACCCCGCTTCAGCAGGTGATAGCGCAGCCGTTATCGAAGCCGATGCCCCCGCGCCCGACGCGGAATAAACGAACACAGCTCAAGATCATTCAGGCGGCGTCCGGCTCTAAGGGCGCCGCTTTGTTTGTTGTCCCGTCATCAACAAGCGACCGCTTCGTCCAAGCGAGCGCCAGCGCGACACCGCCAAGCACCAGCGCGCCGACCGTCTGGTGCGAAGCGCCGAGCGCCAACCGGATCATCGGCGCACCGGACCGGTCCGGATACATCATCGCGACACCCAGCGCAACAATCCCAAGCAACATCTGCACGCCAACCAGTGCGAGAAGCACCTGCCCGATCCGCCGCAACGGCATCGGCGCGTTCTCAACCGAAGCGATCTTGCTGCAGACCGCAAACACGTGCCCGACCGCGACCAGCGACCACGCCGCGTGCGTGATCACCGAGTGCATCGAGAGCGTCTCGCCGCTGAAATGCCGGATCAAACCGCCGAGCGCGATCTGGATCAGCACAACAACTAGCGCGACCCACCCCAACCGCTTCAGCTTCTTGAAACCCTTGACAGGCGACGGCGCGTGCCCGTCGTTCCAGCGCACCGTGAGCATCGCACCGAGCACAACGAGCAACGCAAAGATCCCCTGCGCCGCAACGCCGTGAAAAAGCGCCAGCACCCGGCTCGTCTCGGTGACGCGCAACCCGCCAAGCACACCCTGCGCCGTGATCAACACAAAGACGATGACCGCGAGCCGCTTCGCCTTACCGCCCCGATCGCTCCGGAATGTCATGACCAGCAGCGCCAGCGCCGTCAATCCAACCAGCGCGCCGAAGAGCCGGTGCGTGTGCTCGAAGTACACCCCCCCGGTCATCCGCGCCAGCGGGAACAGGAACATGTTCGAACCGAACGTGTTGGGCCAATCCGGAACCGCCATCCCCGAGTCCGATGTCGTCACCACGCCGCCAACAAACAGCAGGGGCAGCAGCACCACCGCCGTCATCGCGCCGAACCGCGCGAGCCATGAATCACGCGACTGTGAAAGCCCAGCCGTTGATGGCCAGACCCTCGCGCCGACCAACGCGCCCACCAGACCGACCACCAGCGAGTACCCAAGCCACCCGGCGACCACCAGCCCCGCCGCAGGCCGAGCGACCGTGTCATCCCCGGAAGTTTCAAACAGCAGCGACCCCAGGATCAGAAGATTCAACAACCCCGTCGTCAGCCCCGCAATCAGGCCCGTTTTCTTGACCGATGCCGCCGGACCGAACCGCCCGGCGCCCAGCGCCCCGGCGATCTGCACCAGCATCAGCACGATCCCCACTCCAATCGAGGGAAGCGCAAGCCCAGGCAGGTGAAGGAGATAGCCAATCGACCACATCGCAGCACACGTCGCAAACCCGATCGTGAGCCCGGCGCTGATCGGTGAATCACCGGTCCGGATGCTGGCAGTGGTGGGGGGCAAAGAGGCGCCGTTCTTCGTGGTGTTGGTCATTGTGGCGATGCTAGCCGCGCGATCAGGGCAGGCGATGGGAGCTTGCGCAGAATCAGTCTGTAAGTGCGACTTGGTCTCAATTGAATCCGGACCCCTATGCCCGACTTGACACACCGCCCTTTGTTCGCAATCACTAGGGTCCAGCGGAAACCCCGGGGGTTACATGATCGGGTGAGAATCGGCCCTGCGATCGAGTGTGGAGAGTTTTCCACCAGATTCGTTCGGGTCGCCGAAACGATACATTGGTCCCCAATCAGAATCGGCGCTCGGTCGTTATTTCGGCTTGGCGCTGTCGAGCAGCAAGGCGCACACCGGCACGGTTGTCGGTGCAACGCATCAGGATGTCAGGAGCCAACGTGTCGATCTTTCCGAAATGGGTGAACTCAATCCCAGCCTTTGCGCTCGTCTCCGTGGCGATCGGATTCGCCATCGTCGTAGGCGGCTTCTGGACCTACGCCACACCGGCGTACTGGGAAGTCGGCTACCAACCCGAACAACCCATCAACTACAGCCACCAACTGCACGCGCAGGAACTCGGCATCGATTGCCGCTACTGCCACACCAACGTCGAAGATTCGCGCATCGCGAACATCCCCTCGACCAGCACCTGCATGAACTGCCACACGGTCGTCGATGACAAGTCCGGCTACCTCAAGAAAGCCAACTCCCTCGACGGCTCCACCCCGTCGGCGCACTTCGCCAGCCCCGACCTCGCGGCGCTCCGCGAGGCCCACGAGTCCGGCATGCCGGTCAAGTGGAAGCGCGTCCACAAGCTCCCCGACTACGTCCAGTTCAACCACGCCGCCCACCTCGACGCGGGAGTCAGCTGCATCTCCTGCCACGGCAGGGTCGATCAGATGGCCGTCGTTTACCAGCAGAAACCGCTCTCCATGAGCTGGTGCCTCGACTGCCACCGCAACCCGGCGCACGACCTCATCGACAAATCCCAGGGCGGCGTCACGAACCTCGCATGGGTCGAAGACACGCTCGCACAGGACGGCTACGCCGACAACGCCGGCGCCAGCCTGGCGGCTTCCCTGAGCGACAACTCGCGCAGGACCCCGCCGACCCACTGCAGCGCCTGCCACTACTGATCCAGCGCCGACATCGACAGCCGAACAGCACGACTACGACTCCCCCCGACCACCGACCAAAACTATGACCAACGCATACCAATGCCCATCATCCGAAGGCAACGAGCCGGAGCGCACCGAAGGCAACACCACCGGTCGCAAGTACTGGTCAAGCCTCGATGAGCTGGCGCAAACCAAAGAGTTCCAGGACTTCGCGCAGCGCGAGTTTCCGGCCTTCGCCTCCGAGATGCTCGGCTCAAGCCGCCGCACGTTCCTGAAACTGATGGGCGCCAGCATCGCGCTCGCAGGCGCAGCGGGAACAGTCACCGGCTGCCGCAGACCGGATCACCGAATCCTCGCCTACAGCAAGGACCCCGAGCACGTGATCCCCGGTCGCCCGCTCTACATCGCCAGCGCCATGCCGCTGCCCGGCGGCGGCTGCGAAGGCGTCCTCGTCGAAACGCACACCGGTCGCCCCACCAAGATCGAGGGCAACCCGCTCCACCCGATCAACCAGGGCGCCACAAGCGTCCGCGCCCAGGCCTCCGTCCTCAACCTCTACGACCCGGACCGCGTCCCTGGTGTGACCCGCAAGAGCGAAACGATTAACGAAGAAGACGGCTTCCCCGAACGGATCGAATCCTCATGGGAGGAGTTCGATCAGTACTCCACCAGAGCCATCGGCAGGTACGACGCCAACCACCTCAACGGCGCCGGCCTCTTCTTCCTCGTCAACAAGGCCTCGAGCCCGACCCGCGACGCCCTCCGATCGCAGATCCTCGCCCGCTGGCCGCAAGCCAGCTGGCTTCCCTACGAAGCCGTCGACGATGAATCAGGACGCGACGGCTCGCAGATCGCCTACGGCGCCCCGCAGTCGCGCACGTTCAACCTCGACAAGGCCAAGGTCATCGTCACGCTCGGCGCCGACATCCTCGGCATCGACGGCTCCATCGCAGACACCCGCGGTTTCGCCGCAGGCCGCCGCGTCGATGAGCAAGACCATCTCTCGATGAACCGGCTCTACGCCATCGAGTCGGACATGACCCTCACCGGCGCCGCCGCGGATCACCGCCTCCGCGCCAAACCCAGCGAGGTCGAACGGCTCACCCTCAGGCTCTGCGCCGAAACACTCCGCCAAGCCGGCGCTGGTGATCAACTCGCCTCCGCTGCCGACCGCAAGGCCGAAGGCGACCTCTACGGTGGCGACGCCCACCGCAACGAGCTCGCACTCGAGTGGATCACCGAATCCGCCAAAGACCTCGTCGCCGCGCATGGCGACGCCGTCATCATCGGTGGCCCCGGCCTGAGCGCCCACGCAAGAGCGATCATCGACGCGACCAACAACGCGATCGGCGCCGTCGGCAACACCGTCACCCTCACCGAAATGACCGGCGATGAACGCGAGTCCTCGCTCCGTTCCATCACCAGGCTCGCCGCAGCGATCCAGGCCGGTGAGGTCTCAACGCTCATCGTCATCGGCGCCAACCCCGTCTACGACGCACCAGCAGATCTCGGCTTCGCCGCTCTCTTCAACCAGGTCCCCGTCACGATCGCTCTCAACGAGAACGACAACGAGACCAGCGTCCAGTCCAGCTGGGCCTGCAACCGCGCCCACTACCTCGAGGGATGGAGCGACGCCAGGTCAGCCGACGGCACGATGACCGTCATCCAGCCGATGATCGAGCCGCTCTTTGACGGGCGATCCGATATCGAGTTCCTCGGCAAGCTTTCGCTGCCCCGCACCGAGCGCGAGACCCCCATCGACGGTTACGAACTCGTCAGGTCCACATGGTTGGAAGGCCCCCTCGCATCCGCTTCCGATTTCGAGAAAGCATGGAGCCGCGCCCTGCACGACGGCGTCATCGCGAGCGCCGCCGCAACCGCGAACCCCCGAATCAACCTCGGCGCCATCGTCCAGGAGTGCAACGCCTCGACCGCATCGCCCTCGGCCGACCTCGAAGTCGTCTTCAGGCCCTGCGCCAAAGTCTTCGACGGCTCTGGCGCCAACAACGGCTGGCTCCAGGAACTCCCCGATCCCATGTCGAAGATCACCTGGGACAACCCCGCACTGATCAGCCCGACCACCGCACACGACCTCGGCATCCGCGACCTTCAGAAGGGCCTCAAAGCCCACTCCGGACAGGTCGTTTCGATCACCATCGACGGACGCACCGCCGAGGTCCCCGTCTGGATCTCCCCCGGTGTCGCCGATGGGACGATCGTCCTCACCCTCGGTTACGGCAGGACCCGCGCCGGTCGCATCGGTGACAACGTCGGCTTCGACGTCTACCCGCTCCGCGCCACCGACACGATGCGCAGCGCCGCAGCGACACTCGCAACAACCAACGGCTCGCACGAGATCGCCTGCGTCCAGGACCACTGGTCGCTCGAAGGCCGGACGTACTACCGCGAGGCCGACCTCGCCGTTTACGAAGAGCGTCACGAAGAGGTCATCGAAGACGAGGACGCCTATGGCAGGCACAGAAAACTCAACTTCGCCAAACGACTCGGCGAAGAGACGCACGTCCCCACAAACGAAACCATCTTCGAACCCGGTCAGCGCCACCACTACGACAAGGGGCCGCAGTGGGGGATGGCGATCGACATGAACTCCTGCACCGGCTGCGCCGCGTGCACGATCGCCTGCCAGGCGGAGAACAACATCCCCGTCGTCGGCAAGAGCCAGGTCCTCAACGGCCGCGAGATGCACTGGATCCGCGTCGACCGCTACTACGCCGACAAGCCGTTCACCGGTGCAGAGCACGGCGGCGCAGGCTCCACCGGGATGGGCGACGTCGACGTCGCGATCCAGCCGGTCCCCTGCATGCACTGCGAGAACGCACCGTGCGAGAGCGTCTGCCCCGTCAACGCAACCTCGCACGGGCCTTCCGGCACCAACGACATGGCGTACAACCGCTGCATTGGTACGCGGTACTGCGGTAACAACTGCCCGTACAAGGTCCGCCGGTTCAACTTCTTCGATTACGCGACCAAGCGACTCAACGGCGACTACGTCGGCAAGGAAGTCCTCGGAGGCATCGTCAAGGAAGGGCATCTGATCCCGCCGAGGCTCCGCGAGAAAGTCGAAGAGGACGCCGGCGCGATCCAGGTCATGCAGTTCAACCCCGACGTCACCGTCCGAAGCCGCGGCGTCATGGAAAAATGCACCTACTGCATCCAGCGCGTCAACTGGGCACGCACCGAAGCCAAGCTCGACGGTGTCTGGGGTGAAGACGAGAACGAACCCGCGATGCCCGACGGCTACGTCAAGACCGCATGCCAGCAGGTCTGCGCCGCCAACGCGATCGTCTTCGGCGATATCCTCGATCCCAACAGCGCCGTCTCCAAAGCGAAGGCCGGCGCCCGCGACTACGGGATGCTCGAATACCTCAACGTCATCCCCAGAACCACCCACCAGATCCGACTCCGCAACCCCAACCCCGCGATCACCCGCCACGCGGTGCATGACCCGTTCGAGCACCACGGCGGCGGTCACGACGATGGGCACTCCGGTGGATCCCACGAACCCGAACCGCACGACGAGGGCCACGTCATGAGCCTGCCCCTCTTCGGCGAGAACCCCACCGGCGCCATCGCTGGCAAGCCGGTCGAACTTATCCAACGCATCGAAACCGGGATTGAAACCATGATCACCAGTGTCGGAGGCTCCGCATGAGCGCCGCGAATCCCCCTGACGAGACGATGGCAATGCTCCGCGCCGGGCTGGGAGGGTCAAACGACCCAGGCCTCGGCGACGGGACACTCGTCGATGACCCCGCCGTTCGCGCGCCGCTGGTCATCGGCAAGTCCTCGGAGTCGTTCCACGCCGTCACCGAAACAGTCTGCGGCTGGGCCGAGTCCAAGCCGCCGCTGATCTGGTACCCGCTCTTCGCCGTCGCCTCATCGCTCGCCGGTGTCGCAACGCTGATGATCCTCTACCTGATCGTCACCGGCGTCGGCGTCTGGGGCCTCAACAACCCCGTCGATTGGGGCTGGGCCATCGTCAACTTCGTGTGGTGGGTCGGTATCGGTCACGCCGGCACGCTGATCTCAGCGATCCTCTGCATCCTCAAGCAGAACTGGCGAACGAGCATCAACCGCTTCGCAGAAGCGATGACCATCTTCGCGGTTATCTGCGCAGGCACCTTCCCGGGAATCCACGTCGGGCGCGTCTGGTTCGCCTGGTTCCTCTTCCCGATCCCCAACTCCAACGGCATCTGGCAGAACTTCCGTTCGCCGCTCCTCTGGGACGTCTTCGCCGTCGGCACCTACTTCACCGTCTCGCTCCTCTTCTGGTACATGGGCATGATCCCCGACTTCGCGACACTCCGCGACCGAGCGATCACACGCCTGGGTGACAAAGAGAAGTTCGGGTTCATCACGCTCCCCGTCGGCAAGATCGCCGCCTTCGGCTACGGCATCCTCGCCGTCGGCTGGACGATGAGCTTCCGCGGCTGGTGGAACTACGAGAAGGCGTACATCCTCCTCGCAGGTCTCGCGACGCCGCTCGTGCTCAGCGTGCACTCGATCGTGTCCTTTGACTTCGCGGTCGCCAATATTCCTGGCTGGCACACGACCATCTTCCCGCCGTACTTCGTCGCGGGCGCCGTCTTCTCCGGGTTCGCGATGGTGCTGACCCTGCTGATACCGGCGCGGAGCATCTACCCAGGGATGCGCGACTTCGTGACCGATCGAACGATCGAGAACATGTGCAAGATCATCACGGTGACCGGCACCATGGTCGGTTTCGCGTATGGGATGGAGTTCTTCATCGCCTGGTACAGCGCCAGTTACTACGAGCAG
>JAJDDA010000249.1 GCA_029260535.1 Phycisphaerales bacterium
CTCTGAAATAACCAGGGGCCGACGGTGCAAGGGGGGCTTCGCGGCCGACGGCCCGCTGGTGATATGCGGCAAGCCGAGCGAGCTCGGCACCGAGACGGGAAGAGTTCGATCAGGGGTTGGTCGAGCCGAAATTCGCGATAAGGATGCCCAGATCCGCGGTGTCAACGATCGTGTCGCCGTTGAGATCGACATCCAGATCGACCGTCCCGAACACAGCGATCAGGCTCCCCAGATCGGCGGTGTCAACGAGGTAATCCCCGTTGAGATCGCCCTCGATCGGTGAGAACGTCGCGTAGTCGTCAGGACTGTGCAGGATCTGCCCTCCGAATTTCGGTTGCAGACGGATCACTTCCGAGGTGGTGGTGGTCGAGATCCAGAGTGATTGATCCGTCCAGAGCCCGCCGAGTTCGGCTTCATCGGATCGCTCATCCGCTGTTTTGTTGTCGGAACCTCCGACGCTCCACTGCGCATGGTCCGCCATCGTGGCGCCGTTGCCGAAGCTCACCGGCGGGAAGTACAGGCTGACCCCGAACGGGCCGTTGTCGATGGGACCTGCGAAGTTGCCGGTGATGTTCTTCGCGTTGGTGTTGTCGGCGTCGTTGGGTCCGCCGTTGCTCCACCAGACGAAGAAGTCCGTGCCCGCCTCGATGGTCTTGCCGTTGAGACCGCCGCTGGCGCTGTATCGCCTGACCTCGTTGTCGTCGTGCGAGCAGAAACGGTAGCTGTCCAGCGGTTCATCTGTAGCGCCGAAATTGTGCAGCGTGATGACGCCGGTGTTGATGTTGATCTCGGTGATCTGGATATCTCGCGGCGCGGCGGTCACGGTCGCGCAGGCGATCCCGAGAATCGCTCCCGCGATCAAGATTCTGTGATTCTTGCCAATGGTCATGCTCATCTTCTGGTTCCTCTTCGAAATGGATTGAAATAGGCCGAAGAGAGCCGATCCGGGGGTTGATCACGGCCGGCTCTCTTCGACTCCTCCGCACGATCGGATGTCGCCCGATCGCCGGCTGCTTGCATCGAAAATAAAAAACCCCCGTACCGCTCTGGTCTCGGGAATCCCGGGGTTGAGAGAATGGAAAAATTATCGGCGTCGGATTCTTTCTCATTCCGATGAAGATCGTGCAAGAATCACCTTCGATCGAGACATCCATTTGCTGAAAGAGGAACATTGTTCAAGCGAGGTGACGATCTGCGCAAGGGCCAAGGCTCGGGACCGCCCAGTATGCTGAGTGAGGAGGGGTTCGCTGAGCTGTATCAGTCCTCCTGGCAGGCGCTGTGGTGCGTCGCCGTTTCGGTGCTCAACGACAAAGCCCTCGCGGAGGATGCTTTGCAGGAATCAGCAATCATCGCCCTGCGTAAACGCGGTGACTTTACTCCTGGGACCGGATTTGTCCCGTGGATGAGCGCGATCGTCCGCTACGTCGCGCTCAACCAGTCCAGGAAAACGGCGCGCAGCAGGACGTCCAGCGTTGATCCGGCGTTGCTCGATCAAACCAACGAGGAGGCGCCGATTGAACGGCGCGGAACAGGATCGGATGAGATGTTCGACGATCGGGTCAAAGCGGCGCTGGAGACGCTCTCAGAGACCGCGAGGCAGTGCCTGCTGCTGCGGACAATCTTCGATGCCCCTTACAGCGAGATCGCGCAGAAACTCGAAATCCCTGAGGGCACCGCGATGAGCCACGTCCACCGTGCCCGCCGGACGCTCCGCGATCGGCTTGCCGGTTCATCTGCAACGAGCGAGCAGCATCGGGAGGCGAACCAGCAATGACCCGATCAGACTTTGAACGGCTGTTCGATGCGTATATCGACGGGATGCTCGAGGGCAAACTGCTCGAGCGTTTCGAGGCGCACATCCGGAAGCACCCCGAATTACAAGCCAGGGTCGAGGAGCATCGCAGGATCGACGATTCGATCCGCAACTCCTTTGCGCCGAGCGGCGGCGTGCCGGGATTGCCGGACTCATTCACCATCGCAAGCGCCACGCCGAAGAAATCAGGAAGCCGGCGCATGCTGCTCGCGGCGTGTGCAGGGCTGATCGTCATCGGCGCTGCCGCGATGATCTATATCAAGTCGGTGGGTTCATCGATCCCCGCCGGAGGGTCAACAGCGCCGTTCGTGCTGGTGGAGCCGATGGATCTGTACCAACGGCTTGAGTCGGAATCGTTCAAGCCGGAATGGGCCTGCGCCAACGACGAAGAGTTCTTCGCCTACACCCTCGACAAGTTCAACAAGCCATTCCTCGTGCGCGAAACACCCGGGCTGACTCTCACCGGATGGACCAGTTCGCAAGTGTTCTCGAGGTACACCGGGGTGCTGATGGCCAAGGGCGCCGACGGCGCCGATATCGTGATGATCATCGATCAGGCACGCTTCGATCGCCAACTCCCCGAACTTGAGAGCCTCGGGCTTCACCTGTTCAGACGAGAGGTCGCAGGGCTGGTGCTCTACGAGATCACACCGGCCGCTGAGCCGGTGATTCTCCCGAAGGTGTACCAACCCGAGATCCCGATCGATCCCGGGGCCTGAATGAACCGTTCTCCAACTCAGCGCTGCCAGTTCGGCGAGCGACCCGGCGTCCAGGGCGCCCCGATGCGCTCAAGCTCGGTCTCCAGTTTGTGCAGGTCGCGCTCGACCAGCCTGCGGAGATCGTTGAGCGCCAGATCGAACGCGTCCGCAGCGGAGTCGTAGAGGGTGTGCATCGTCCCGGTCGGCGCGGTGGTTACACCCCACTGGCCCCAGACGATGTTGGTCACCTGATCGCTGATCGAATCGGGGGCGGGCACGACGCGACGACCGAGCGTCGGGTCGCCTCGCATCGCGATCATGATCTCGTTCAACTCGGCGTTCATCGCTTCAAGGCGTTCAACCATCGCAACGCTCGAGCCCGGGGTGTCCCGGATCGAAACGCGCAGGTGATCGATCCGGCTCTGCGCTTCACCGGCCCAATTGATTGCCCCGGTGACCGCGCGGTGCAACTCGGCGACCTTCATCTGGAACGCGAGCGTGCTGTCCTTGTCGTTGTCGACGAACGTGCCAAGGTCCAGCGCCTTGACGCCGAACGATTCTGGTTCGGTGAGCCTCGTGGTCTTGCCGTCGACGATGCTCGCAACCTCGACGGTGTACTGCCCGGGCGTTGCGAGCGGACCGAACACCGGGGGCATCCAGTACTCGCGGTGCCCTGTCGCAAGGCTCGTCGGTCCGGAGTAGGGCCAGCGCAGGTCCCAGCTCGCCCGGTGGATGCCGGCCTCGCGAGAGCCTTCGATCCTGCGGACGATCTTCCCGTCACTGTCGCGAACGATCAGCAGCACCGCAGGCTCGCGCTCGCGATCCTCGGCCTGGAATTCTTCGATCGTCGGGTACTCCCAGCCCTCTTCCTTCTCGGCTTCCTTGCGGATCTCTTTCCGTGATTCGAGCTTGTCACGCAGGTAGTACGTGAAGGTCGCACCGAACGCGGGGTTGTCCGCGTGGTAGTACGCGTCGCCCTGCGAGCCGATCCCCGAGTTGCTCGAGAACCGGTTGACCTCGATGTAGCTGAGCGCGTCGGCGACCGGGAAGAGCGCCGCCTCGGTGTTCTCGAGCATGTCCTCGCTGACATCGCGCAGCGGCGAGTAGTCATCGACGACGTAGAAACTCCGACCGAACGTCGCGAAGACGAGATCGTTCTCGCGACGCTGGATGTCGATGTCCTTGACGGCGATGGTGGGCAGCCCCTGAATCTTGAGCCACTTGCCGCCGCCATCGGTGGTGAAGTACGCGCCGAACTCGGTCCCCGCGAAGAGCAGGTCCGCCGACTCGTGATCCTCCTGGATCGACCAGACGGTGTCACGCTCGGGGAGATCGCCCGTCACCGGCGCCCACGTCGCGCCGCGGTCATCGCTGCGGAGCAGGTACGGCTTGAAGTCGCCCTCCTTGTGGTTGTCGAAGCTCGCGTACACGCGGTCCGCGTCGTGGCGCGATGCGGTCAGGCACGAGACGTACATCATGTCTGGGATATCCGGGAAGGACTCGATCTTGCGCCACGTCTCCCCGTTGTCTTCCGAGACATGCACCAGGCCGTCATCGGTCCCGACATAGAGCAACCCCTCGACCAGCGGCGATTCGCTCAGCGCGACGGTGTTGCCGTAGATGGAGGTTGACGCGTGCTTTGCGACCGCGTCGGGTTTCTGGATCTCACCCATGATCTCGAGCGTGTTGCGATCGATTCCCCTGGAGAGGTCGCCGGTGATGCGCTCCCAGCTCTCGCCGCGATCGTTGGAGCGGAACAGGAAGTTGCCGCCGAAGTAGATCCGCTTGTGGTCGTGGGGGCTGATAAGCAGCGGGGCGTCCCAGTTGAAGACGTAGGGGTCTTCGCTCGGCAGTTGCCTCGGCTTGATGTCGAGGACCTCGCCGGACTTCTTGTCGAAGCGGATAAGCCCGCCGTACTGCCACTGCGAGTAGATGATGTTGGGATCGGTCGGGTCGATCTGCGATTCGAACCCGTCGCCGCCGACGGTGACGATCCAGTCCTCGTTGACGATCCCTGCCTGGCTGCGCGTCTGGGAAGGACCGAGCAGCGTGTTGTTGTCCTGCGTGCCGCCGATGATGTTGTAGAAGGGCTCGGCGTTGTCGACCGCGACGCGGTAGAACTGC
>JAJDDA010000250.1 GCA_029260535.1 Phycisphaerales bacterium
CAGCGGGCGGCGGAGAACCGGGCGGAATGGGTGGAACGTCAGAAGGCCGGGCTTGATCTGGGCCGCGCCCGCGTGGAGTTCCTCGCCAGCCGTGCTGGGCTTGTGTTCACGCAATCGCTCGAACGGGCCAAGGTCCGGGCCGAGTGGAACACGCGGTCACAAGAACGCGGGCGGGCCTTCGAGCGTGCCCGCGCCTCAGAACCAGAGACCGAGCCGCGGGGCAAGCAGACCACCAGCCTCGATCCGCAGATCCAGAAGTACCTCGACGAGCACCGGGCGCAGATGCGTGAGGTCGAGCGTCGCCGCGGCAGCGAGAAGGACCAGGAGCGGGGCCGGGATGATTGAGTCTCTTGAAGGCTGGCTGCGAGTAGAATGCCCGCACACCGGAGGTGATTGCTGTGAACAGAGGCGAAGTCGAGGACGCGTGGGCCAAGCTCCAGGAGCTCCAGGCCGCCGAAGCAAGCGCTGACAAGCCCCAGGCGAGCGAGGCGTATCAGCGTCCTGAGTGGCAGAAGGGCACGTCCTTCGAGAACGCGCCGGATGCCGCGAAACAATTCAATGAGGCCGTCCGCGACGAGACGCCGCAGCAGCCAGCCGCAGAGCCGACAAGTGAGCCATACCAGCGGCCCGAGTGGCAGAAGGACACCTCGTTCGAGAATGCGCCCGACGCACTGAAACAGTTTAACGAATCTGCTCGCGAGGATGCTCCCCAGTCCGAAGCGGAATCTACCGGTGTTGACTCTCAGCAGGTCCGCGACAGCGGGATGGACCATGAGATGCGTCCGCCGCCGGAGATCGCCCAGGAGCCCGATCGCGAGAAGCACAAGGACGAGATGGCGCGTGATGACGAAGCGTCACGCCTCGCGGAGCTCCAGGAGATGGCGAGCGAGCTGGTTGATCGCCAGGAAGCCGCCCGCGAGAACGAACACGAACGGGGCGGTCCGGAGCCTGGCTGAAATCAATTCAATCCGTCGAGAATAATCCCGAGCCCTCACAGCTCAACCTTCTCTGATCAACCAAGACAGGACGCGCCAGCGTGTGTACAGCCAGTACAGCATGAGCCCTCCAATCACCCAAGCGATCATGAACCCGATCCAAATCAGCAGCCCTTGCCACCACGCAACATCTTCCTTTTCGCTAGTGACCGAGATGATAAGGACGCTTCCAGCTAAGAAAAATATTCCCGTCAACCATGTCATGATCGCCGGAGGGTCGCCTTCAAAATACACCGTGCGACGGCGGGCCTTGGCTCGCCAATACGAGCTGTTGTCGGCGTGAAACTCGTTGTCCAGCCGCGAACGATACCCCCAAAGGATGTAGTGCTCGTGAATAAATAAGGTGACGAGGTACAAAAACCCGTAGACCAGCAGCGCAAGCATGCTCCCCCCCGCGATCGCCTGGATTTCTGTTTTGTCCCCTTGCTCAATGATGCCCGCGATCGCCGCCACCCCCATCGCCATTGACAGAATACTGACGACCAACCAGACGAGGCCGAAGAACCCTCTGACACGCGAGGCCCCCTGTTTTTGGTTTCGTTCGTGCCATTCCTCCCGGATTCGATACTCCGGGTCTCGCTCTGACTCCACCTCTTGCTTCACCGACCCGATCAATAGCTCACGCGCCTCTTCGTCCATCAGATCCCAATCTTCTGATCTGAACTCCTTCCAAATCTTCGTCAGCCGCCTACTCCCGAAGCGGTTGGCGACAATGATTGAAACCCACAACCAGGCGGTGGCGATCAGCATCGCGAGCATGAAATGCATCGGCAGCGAGGCCAACAGGAGGGCTGGGCAGAACATGCTAGCGACAACGAGCTGAGCGCTATGGAGGCGGTGCATATCCATCACGGACGCGGCATCGATGTGCCCGCTTCTGGCCCGCGCCTTCGCCGTTTCATAGTCTTCCGCAGACTGCCTCGCCGCTGCCTCTTCCGATTCCAACCGAAGGCGCTCTTCCTCATCTGCGATTTCACGTGCGCGTTGCCGCTCGGCGTCAGCGATCTCTTGCGCCAGCAGCTCCGCGTTCTCTCGCAATCTGCGAGCGTCCTCCTCCGCCTCGCGTGCTTCTACCTTCAGCCTTTCTTGTGCGGCACGCCCCTCTTCTTCTTTTCTCGCAAGGCTCGCCAGCCAACCCTGGTATTCTTCGATACTCGAAACCGGGTGCTCCCCGTTCAACCACCGCTCGCGGTTGTTGAAGGTCAGCGTGCCGAGCTCCAGGGGCCCGTCGAGTCGGGCGCTCTCCGGAACACCGTTGCGCGTGAACTCACCGCTCGTCGGCGCGAAAACCGGCAGCTTCACCGTCTCCTCGGAACGGCTAACCCCCTCCATCTCGGGCACGTCCGCGGCGAAGGCAAGCAACTCCTCGTTGACCTTGCCAGATGGCCCCTCCAGCACAACGCTCGCAAAGGCATCCCCTCGAGAGATTGTGCTCGCATCGCCCTCGAAGCCCGCGAAATAACTCCGCTCCGCCAGGAACGATTCGACCGCTGGCAGAACAACTTTCATCTCCCCCATCAGCTTCGGGGGCGGCGCATGATCCGGGTGCGGGTCGTAGAGCCAGCCGAAGAACGGATCGGCGTGGTACGGCGTGCGGTGCACAACCGTTGGGTTGCCGTCGCCGATGATGACGAGCGCCCAGGCGGGCTCACCCTTTTTCGGCTTCTTGAACATCCGGCCGACCTCGTCCATACGGATCAGCGGCCGCAGGTGCGGCGTCTCGTTCTCGCCGTGCGTATCGGTGCTGGTGTGGCTGGCGTTGTTTACGCGCCCAACCGCGTGTGCCCTGCTCTGTGACCGCCCCAGGGTTTCTGTTTCGTTCTCGCTGAGCGTGTCGCTGTGGCTCTTGTTGACGGTGACTGTGCGGCTCTCGCCTGTCGCGATGCTGTTGGTCGTCGTGTCACTCGCCGACTCGTTGAGCGAGTTTGTAGCGCTCGTGTTGGCCGCAATCGATCCGGAAACCCCCCTCGCGAGCGCCTTGGAGCTCCCCCGATTCGATCCCTTCATCACACCCGAGCTAGAGCCATCAACGATGCTCTTGGTTTCGTTCTCTCTGAGCCAGTGCGAGTGCTGGTCGGTGTTGCGGAAGAACAATTTCCTGGGGGTGTAGCCTTGGGAATGCGAGCCGGTCTGGCCTTGGCTTTTGCTCTGGCTCGTTCCCAATTGCTTGGTTTTCGATCTGGTCTCCTGCCAGCCCTTTGTCGTGGTGTCCCCCTCGGTCTCGCTCGTGCCCGAACCGCTCGTGTCGGTGTGGCTTTGGCCGAGCGTCTCGCTCTTGGTCTGCCCGAGGGACATGCCTTCACCCCGGACATCGGTGCTCGATCGGCCACGGCCGGTCGCGTTGCTCTCCGATGTCCCCTCGGTTTCGGTGTCGGTGACGCTGTCCGACGTGCCCGCGGTGTCGGCCAGGGCCGTTGAAGAGGTTTGAGTGCTCCTGATGATCTCCGTCTCGCCGATCAGCTCCGAGATGTACTTGCGGGTTGTGTTGTTGCCGATTGAGAAGAAGATCTTCGTGCCGCAGTTCGAAATCAGCGTTTCCCACCGCTTGTTGTAGAGCACGTCGAGCGTATTGAAATCGTGCACCACGAACATCAGCGTCAGCCCGTAGCCAGCGATGTACGAAACGGCCTCCTCGATTTCTTTCATCTGCTGGAGCTTGGCAAACTCGTCGAGCACCATCAGCGTCCGGTGTTTGCTCACGGGCAGGCCCGGTGTCCGCTCCATCGCCCCCTTAACCAGTGAGACCATGACACGGAGCCAGCGGTAATGGTGCTTCATGTACCGCTCTGGCACCGAGAGGTAGAGGCTGATCCCGTGCGGATCGGTTTTGATTTCTTCCAGGTTGAAATCAGATCGCTCCAGCACCGAACGCATCAGGGGGCTGTCAAGAAACTCGGTGTTCTCCTGGAGCGGCCCCAGGTACCCGTAGAACTGCTTTGGGGCATCGCAAAGCATGTCTACAGCGCCCGAACCTGCCCCAGCGATCGTGTCGCCGATGTATTTGTAATCCGGTTTATTCGCGGCGATCTCACGCCAAAGCAGCAGTGTCGCGGAAGGGATTTTCGTGATCCCGGCCTCGCGCATTTGTTGGACACCCTCGTGGTACCCGTGAAGGATCAGTTCACGAACGGTCAGGAGATTCCGGCGGCCCTCGAACCGCGGGTGCGTCACGACATGCAGCAGCAGCGTCTTGAATAGGCTTCTTGATTTCTGTTGCCAGTCCGACGCCTCCGCCGCGTTCTCGTTGACTGTGATGATCCCCTCAGCGATCACAACCGCGTCGTCAATAACGGTTGGGCTCTTCGGGTCGAGCATGTCCAGGGGGTTGAAGCTGGCCCGGTACTTCTCTTCAACGTCAGCGGCGCCGAATGGGTCGAGGACGAACACCCGCTGTTTCATGCCTTCGCAGTATTCTGAGCCATTCCCTCTCCTTGCGGCCGTCACCGTGGCGTTCTCACCCTTCGGGTCGATGACCACGATCGAGCCCTTCCACAAGCACAGGTTGGGGATGATCGAGGTGGTGCCTTTGCCCGCTCGAGTGCCGCTGGCGATCAGGATGTGTGTGTCGTCGAGGTGACCGAGCGGGGCGCTGTCGAGGGGCGAGCGTCCCAACCAGAACATCCCCTCCTCGAACGCATGCTCTTCAGCAAAGTCGTCGGGGTGCCTCCACTCGGCGGTGCCGAGGCGTTCGGGTTGGGCATGGCCGTTCACTCAACCATAATACACGACTGCGCGGCTTATTAGGCTTGTTTCTGTCGTGTTCCGGTCCCACCGATGTCGGACGGAGCCTCAGATAGCCCGGCCTTGTCCGAGAGCGTCCCAGTCCTTGAAGACATGAACCGGTTCGCAAAGAGAGGTCATCGCGGCGCTGTTGCCCGCTCCGATGAGCAGGCCGTGGACCCGCAGGCGAAGCGCCTCTCTCGCCGAGCAAACCGCGGCCCTGGTTGCGCTGGGCGCCGGGAACTCGCCATCGCTGACGATGATCGCATCGGCCCGTGACCACCTGGCCGTTTCAACGCGCTTCAATGCGCGGGTGATGGGCACTGCGACATCGGTCCCGCCGTGGAAAGAGCAACCAAGAAACTCCAATAGGGCCTGGATGCCGCCGCGATTCGGCGACAGGTCGAACTCGGCGACCTGCGATGGGCCGCTGAAGGCGTACAGGAAACACCCGCGGTTCTCGGCGCTAGCGATGCGGACGGCTTCGAGAGTGACCGCCTTGGCGATGGTCTCGGGCGCGCCCTGCATCGAGCCGGAAGTGTCGAGGCAGACCATGATCGGCCCGCGTTCGTGCTTTTTCTTTTTACGCTCGGCGTCGCGGGCCTCTGTTCCCGAATCGTCTGCGACGAACCTCTCCTGCTGTACGCCGCGCACGCTGTACGTCGCCAATGCCCGCTCGGCGCGCTTGGCGTGCCAGAGCAAGCGCAAGGCTGGCCGGATGAACAGAACCGCCTCTGACGGGAGCATCCGCGCGATCTCGCCCGATCGTTCCACGCCCCTCGTGTCGTGCGGGACGGCTGGGGCATCGATGTCACGGAGTTCGGCGGGGGCGCGGCGGACGGGGCCGAAAAGGTGTTCGAGGACTGGAGTTTCCTCGGCCTTCTCCGCGCTCTGCATCCGCCCCAGCTGACGGACAACATCTTGAATCTGCGGGAGCTGTTTTAGAAGGTCCGCAAGCCGCTGGGCGTCCTGCCACCCGGTGTGACGCAAGACCGAGTGCGACAAG
>JAJDDA010000251.1 GCA_029260535.1 Phycisphaerales bacterium
GGCATCATCTGGCTGCTGCTGGCGATGTCGGTGGTGGTGATGGCGATGATCTTCCGCATGCGGGGCGAGAACAAACGCGATCGGATCTGCCCGGAGGAGCTGCGTACCGGTGTGCTCAAGGCGATCGACGCCGGCGAGCAGGAGAAAGCGGGAAAACTCGTCAGCAACGATCCCTCGTATTTCGGGCAGGTCCTGAACGCCTGCCTGCGCGAGGCGCACGCCGGATACGCCCCGATGCTCCGGGCGCTCGAACTGGCAACGGAAGAATTCACGGCGCGCCGCCTGCGCCGGATCGAGCCTTTGCATGTCATCGGATCGATCGCCCCGATGCTCGGGTTGTTCGGGACGGTGTACGGGATGATCCTCGCGTTCCGCGCGATCGTCGCGGCGGGGGGTTCGCCGGACCCCGTGGGGTTGGCGGCGGGCATCGGCACCGCGCTGACGACCACGTTCTGGGGATTGGTCGTCGCGATCCCGGCGCTGTCGGCGCACGCGCTGATCCGCAACACGATCGACGCGCGCACGAGCGAGGCGTCGCTGGAGATCGAAGAGATCCTCTCGCGCTTCCGCCCCCGCAGGAACGCTCCGATCAACGGCGCCCCCAAGGTGCCGGCGGGACAACCGGTTGAGCCGGGGGCTGAGCCCGACCCGGGGGCGCTGATCCGCGCCAGCGCCGCATCCAAGGAGGATTGATGGCCCGCCGATCGTCGAGATTCCGACCAAGGCCGATCGAGGACTCGAGCCTGACGCCGCTCGTGGACGTGACGTTCCTGCTGATCGTTTTCTTCGTGGTTGTCGCGCACATTTCGAGCAACGAGCGGATCCCGATGCCCCTGGCGCAGATCGAGGATTCAGAGACCGCGCCGGACAAACTCCAGCGCAGGCTCGTGATCAACGTCATCCCGGAATCGCAGCGACAATCGATGCGCGGCGATTACCTCGTCGGGAACAACACGTTCACCGCGTCGGGTGAAGGCCTCGCGAGATTGCAGGACATGCTCGCGATTCGGCAGGCGAGCCAGCCGGGTGTTTCCGCGGTTGTCCGCGCGGCGCGCACCGAGCCTTACGACATGGTCCACCCGATCCTTGAAGCGTGCAGGAACGCCGGGATGACGGACGTGCGCCTGGTGACGGAGGACCGCGATGGGTGAGGCGAGCGGACAACAACCCATCGGCGTTCGACCGGCATTGATCGGTGTGCCGATCCCGCGCCGCAACCGCGGGTTCAAGGGCGGCCGCAGTATCACGCTCGCGATGGCGCCGATGATCGACATCGTGTTCCTGTTGCTGATGTACTTCCTGATCGTCGGCGAGTTCCTCCCGCCGGAGGGCCTGTTCGAGATCGACCTGCCCAAGCCGTTGGACCGCCCGGCGCCGGTCAGCGCGTTAACGCTGCCCCAGCCGCCGGTTCGGCTCGAAGTTGCGTCCACCGGTGATGGTCCGAAGGATTATTCGATAAGCATGACCGGCCCGCTCCCCCGCGATGTCACGTCGTACGATCAACTGTTCAGGGCGCTCGACGCATCCAGGGGAAGGCTGCTGGCGTCGGATCAGGCGTTCATCATCGCTCCCGCCGCGGACACACGGTGGGAGCACACGCTGGGTGTCTTCAACTCGGTCCTCCGCGCGGGGTTCGAGCGGGTCCGCTTCGCGCCGCCGGCGAGCCCGTAGCGGATCCTTGCCATAGAACCTCGCAATGGATCGGCGGTATCGGACCGATGGAGGAGGCATGCCCCGCATTTCCCGCTCAATCCGGTCGCTCGTGTTCGCCGTGTTCGCCGTGTTCGTGTCGTTCTCCGCGAGCGCTGCCGACCTGCCGGGCGATGAAGCGATCGCGCAGCTCGACCGCGCCGAAGCGTTGATCGCGCAGCAGGACGCCTCGGGCAGATCCGCCTTTGCGCTGCTCGGGTTACTGACCGACGCGGACCGCGCGCTGCTCAGCGCCGCGATCACCGAGGCCGCCGAGCTGACCGACGCCGCATCGGTGGCGGTGGATCGATCGATCGAAACGATCGACGCGATGACAGATCGGGATGATGCGATGATCGCTCGGCGATTCGCGCTGGCGGTTGAACGGCGCGAATTACGGCTCCCGCTGGCCCGCGCAAGGGCGGCGTCGATCCTCGCGGCGCTCCAGAATGATGCGCGCACGAAGACGGCGCTCGCCACCACTGCGGTCAACGCGCTGCACAAGGTGACGCTCAACGGTGTCGCGATCGACACCAGGGGCGCGGTCATCGCAGGGGAGGCGCTGCTGCTGCTGGAGCAACCGGCCAAGGCGCTCGCGTCGTTCGACACCGTGCTCGAACGCGCCGGGCAAGCAAGCGAGAATGATCGCCCGTCGCCGATTGATGTCGCCGAGGCGATGGTGGGCCGGGCGATCGCGATCGGTCAGGTCGAAGGCGATCACGCCGCCAGGTTCGCGTTCTCTGATTGCCACAAGAATGCCCCGTTCGTTGCTCACGGTGTAACGAGCCCGCTGCTGGCGCTGCTGCGCGCCGACGCCGGTGTTCGGCTCGATCAAGCGTCCGGAACCAGCGTTGAAATCGACGGGTATCTCGAAGCAATGAAAGCGTCCGGCTCCGAAGCGGTCTACCGCGTGCTCCGCGAGGCGGTCTTCGGCAGGATCGAATTGCTGTGGTCGCTCGAGACATGGACCCCCGCATCGGCGCCTCCACTGGCGCAGGTGGTTCGTTCAGGCAGTCTTGCGCTGGACGAGTCTACAAAGACCGGAGCGATCCGCACGCTCGAGCGTCTGCTCGAACAACCGACCGATGCAGGGTCGATAGCGCTGGACGAGGCGCGCGTGGCGCTGGCATTGATCGAAGCGCCGACGAACCCGAGGCGAGCGATGCTGCTGCTGCTCGAGATCGACGAAGAATCAATGGCCGCGCCGGGCGCTCTCCGCGAGGCCTACCGCATCGGGGATCAACGCACGCACACCGATCCCGCAGATCCGGAGACAGCGGTATTCGACCGGGTGATCGCGACGCTGATCGAGCGGTCGGCGGACAAGAAGCAGCGTGATGCGCTGTGGTTCAAGCGAGCGGCGATCTTCGAGCAGATTGGCGCGGATGAAAAAGCAATCGCGGCGTACGACAGCATCCCGGGTGATTCGCCGGTCTATCTCAGGGCGCAGCAGCGGGCGGTGTCGCTCTCGGTTCGGGCGATGCTCAGCGATGGAAGCGCGGCCCAGGCAGCCTCGCTGCTCGATCGTGCCGAGGCGTTGGATGGTGTCCCTGTCAATGACGCGATGGGCGAGCTGCTCTTTGGATCGAGGGTGCTGGCGCTGACGGCGCTGGGGCGGATGGAGGAAGCGGTCTCGGTGATTGATGCGCAGGCGGTTTCCGGATCAGGGCCAGCATCGCTGACTGCTCTCGCGATCGATGGTTGCCTCGCGCCTCTGGAGCAACGCATCCTCGACGCCGAACTCCGGGGCGACGCCGGCGCTCAGCACACAGCGGCAGACCTCCTGCTCAAACTGGTCCGATCGGACCGGGCGCAGGCGATGGCGCCAACTCGGGATCGGAGGCGTGCCGAGGGGCTCGCGCTGCTCTACGCCGATAGACCCGATGAGGCACTGCCGGTGTTCCAGCACTTAATCGAAGAGCGGTTCGATTTCCGTCTGAACACCTGGCGCGCCGAGGCGCACCACGCCAACGAGCAGCCGGAAGCCGCGTTCGGGCTCTATCGGAGCGTCGCCGAGATCCTCGAATCGAAGGGCAAGACCGCGGACCCGGACTTCTGGCGCTGCTGGGCGCGGATGCTCGAGATCCTCGTGGAGCAGGGCGAGGAAACCCGCAACGACGAGGGGATCCGCGTGCAGATCAATCGGCTCCGGCTCTACGATCAGGCGTTCGGGGGCGAGCCGTTCAAGAGATGGATCGCCGAATCTGAGCGCACAATCAAGCCGACCGGGGAATAACGGTCGGCCTCATGTTCTGCTGTCAGTCTGTCGTCGTGCCTTGCGTTGGCTTCGTGCTGACGGTGTCTTACGCCGAGCGGTTGACCTGATCGTTGGAGCGTGCGGTGGGGCTCGCCGGTCGTGCCGGCCTGACATGCACCTCGGGGCTCTGGCTGCTTCCCGCCGCCGCGAGGAGCACACCCTTGAGGGCCGCGATCGCTTCGTGGACCTCGGTGCGGTCAACAGGGCTGACCTCGCCGTCGGAAATCGCCGCAATAGCTTCGGCGCACTCGCGCACCGCGTTGACGATGGCGTGATCGATAACGCCAACATCCTTGACGAAGTGCCCGCCTGCTTCCTGACAGATAAACGACAGCGCCGCGTCCCCGATCTCCGGGTCACAACACTGCAGACATCGGATCAGGCGCTCGACCGGGTTCGGCTGCGCGCCCGAAAGCATCCGGTTGATCTGCCTCGATGACAGCGCCATGTCTTCCGAAAAACCCTTGACGCCAACACTCTCGACCATCGACCGGAACCGCTTCGCGGCCTCCCCGGCAAGGTCGTCTTGCTCAAAATTATTCATCCCCGAAGCCTCCCTCTGCGCATCGGTGCGACCGGTCTTGCGACCGATAACCCCTGCGCGCTTCGCCCCCGAATCACGCCGGATCCTCCCGTTGTCCGGCGCGCCTCTCCCCTGAGGCGGCCTGTGAAAACCCACCATACAGGATCAATAGCGCACAGTGGTAGCGCAGATTTGCGCAACGAACGAGTTTTCTTCGAGATGCGCGTTTTTTTCTTGAATTTCAGGCGGTTTTTTCGCCGCAACGTCCGATCACGCTGGCGATGGCGCAACACCAGCGTCGCCAGGCGTTGCGGCATCGGTGTGCGGCTTGCGCCGCCGCTTCGCCGGTTCGTGCGCAGGATGTTCCGATTCGGCGAACTCTTCACCGAACCGGATCAACCGGAAGCTGTTCCCGAAGACGAAGACAGGACCGATAATGTAATACGCAGCAGCAGCGCCGATCGCGAGGTTTCCCGTCGCCGCCAGGATCAACCCGGCGATCGCTAGCAGGATCGAAGCAACGATGTTCTGCGCGATCACGACCCGCGCCCTGCGCGACAGCTCGATCATGAACGGCACGCGGCTCAGGTCGTCGTTCATCAGCGCGACCCCCGCCGAGTTGGCCGCGATGTCCGATCCGCTCAGACCCATCGCAACACCAACATCCGCCGCGGCGAGCGAGGGGCCGTCATTGATGCCGTCGCCGACCATCAGCACGCGCCGGCCCTCGTCGAGCATCTCCGTCAGGCGCTCGTGCTTCTCTGCGGGGAGGCACTCCGCCTGGATATCCGTGATGCCGACCGCGGCGCCGACCCGCTGGGCGACCTCCTCGCGGTCACCGGTGAAGAGCGAGATCTGCTTGACTCCAAGGCTGCGCAGCCGCTCGATCACGTGGGCCGCGTTGGGGCGGAGCTTGTCCTCAAGGCCAACCGCGCCGAGGTAGCGCGAGCCGGCCATCACGTGCACGCCGGTCATGCCGTGGATTTTTTCTTCGACTTCTCGGACGGAGCTTTCGATCTGGGGATTGATCTCGAGGAGCCAGTTCGCACGACCCGCGGCGATCTCGCCGTCGCCGAACTTGACGCGGACGCCCTTGCCGTGGACCTCATCCGCCGCCGTCGTCTCCCGGGGGGTGATCCTGGCGGAGCGTGCGGTCAGGAGGATCGATTTGGCGAGCGGGTGGTTGGAGTGCTGCTCGCTGTCGGCGGCGGCCTGGAGCAACTCGGCGCCCTCGACGCCATCTGCCGGCGCGAGGCGGCTGACCGCGAAGACGCCGGTCGTGATCGTGCCCGTCTTGTCGAGGACGATCGTGTCGATGTTCGCGGAGGCCTCGAGTTCGCCGGGTTGCTTGATCATGATCCCGAGCCTCGCGGCGGCGGCGAACGCGCTGACCATCGCGGTGGGGTTGGAGATCAGCAGCGCCGCGGGGCACACAACCACGAGCACCGTGATCGCTCTCGTCGCTGCTTCTGATGCGATCTCCGGATCCGCTGACCGGCTCGTGAACCACCACACCAACGCCGCGACGGTCATCGCCACCGGGACGTAATACGCCGCGACCTGCTCGATGAGCAACTGTCTCGGTGTGCGCTCGGATTCCGCCTCTTCGATCAGTCTCGTGACTTTGCCGATCGTAGTCTCTTCGCCGACGCTCGTGACGCGCAGATCAATCTGTCCGGTCAGGTTGGTCGTACCGGCGTACACCGTCGCACCGGACTGGACCTCGACCGGTACGGATTCACCGGTCAGGCTCGCCTGGTTGATCAGGCTCTCGCCATTGATGACCTCGCCATCGACCGGCAGGTTCTCGCCAGGACGGACCCGCACGACCATCCCGACGCGGACCTCGCTGAGCCCGACCTCGCGCTCGGCGCCGTTTTCGACGAGGCGCGAGACATCGGGGGTCAGGTGGACCAACTCTTCGATCGCGCGCCGCGCGCCGGACGCGGTTCGGCGGAGGAATTGATCAGCGACCAGGAGGAACCACGCGAGGAACCCGGCGATGACGTACTCGCTGATCGCCATCGCCGCGAGGATCGCAAGCGACGCGAGCGTGCTGCTCGTCGCCTTGCCCATGCGGAGCTCACCGATCGCGTCTTTGAAGAGGTCGTACGAGATCAGCAGCGTCCCGAGCACCGCCGGGATCATGGTGATCTCTTTCGATCCCAGCCCGATCTGGCCGCAGACCCAGGTGATCGCGACGAGCAGCCCGCCCACGAGGTACTTGACGATCTTGCGCTCTTCGGTCGCGATCTCGGAGCCGGCGCGGTGCGACAGCGGCATCTTCGGTTGTTCAAGCGTGGCGGCCGCCTCTTGGGTGGTCATCTGGTCCTGCTCCGGGGTATTCGTGTTGCGAGGTGTGCGTGCGGTCTGGGATGCTGGTTGATCCCGGTCAGGGCCGGGTAAGGGGCTATCTTATGTCCACTTGGGCGGTCGAGGCTCCCCTGTGGGCTGCCCGCATACTATCTAGAGAGAGCGAACTCCTGGAAAAGGGCATCGAAGCGGCCAATCTACTCGTCTATGACCACCACCCCCAATCCAAACCAGGCCGCCGGCTCCGCTCACCCCGTCGATCGCATCGCGATCCTGGGTGATGGGCAGATGGGTCTGGTCATGTCGGCGATCCTCTGCGAGGGGGATCACCAAGGCGAGGGGCGCCGGCCGGGGCGGATCAGCCTCTGGGGGAACTTCGAGGACGAGATCCGCGATCTGATAGCTTCTGGTACGTCGCCAAGGCTCGAAGGGTTCCGGAT
>JAJDDA010000252.1 GCA_029260535.1 Phycisphaerales bacterium
TACACCGAGCGGTACATGGGGCATCCTGAAGAAAACCCGGGCGGCTACGAGCACGCCAACGTGCTCACCCACGTCCGGCGTGTCGATCGGCCGATGCTGCTGTTCCACGGGACTGCAGACGACAACGTGTATTTCACGAATTCGCTGAAACTCTCCGATGCGCTCACGAAGGCCGGGCAGGAGCACGAGTTCGTCCCGCTGATCGGGCAGACGCACCGCGTGCACGATCAGGATCTTTCCAAAAGGCAGCGCCAGATCATGATGGCGTTCTTCAAGCGGGCGCTCAAGCCGGAGTGAGTCAGAGCCTCGACGCGATCTGCGCCGCGACGTGCGCGTTCGACTTGACCAGCGCGAGGTTCGACCGCAGGGTCTCGCCTCCGGAGAGTTCGTGCAGCCTCGAAAGCGCGAACGGCGTCACATCGCGCCCCGCGATGCCCTGTTCGTCCGCCTCGCGCGTCGCCTGATCGAGCCAGACGTTGAACCGGGTCTCCGGGATTTCGTCGGCTTCCGGAACGGGGTTGGCGATGACGATGCCTCGCCCTGTTCGGTTCAGTTCGAACCGGACAAAGTCGGCGAGTTCGTCGGGGTCATCGATCCTCGCATCAACACCGGAGCCCGAATCGCGGATGTAGAACGCCGGGAACGAATCGGTCTGGAAGCCGATGACCGGGACGCCCAGTGTTTCGAGCGCCTCGCGCGTCGAGGTGACATCGAGCAATGATTTCACACCGCTGGTGACCACCGCGACCGGGAAGCGTGCGAGCGCCGCGAGGTCGGCGCTGATATCCAGCCGCTGGCTGTACCCCCGGTGCACGCCGCCGATACCACCGGTGGCGAAGACCGAGATCCCCGCCGCCGCCGCGATCTCCATCGTTGTGCTGACGGTGGTGGCGCCGTGGCTGCGGCGTTGCATGATCACGCCGAGATTGGCGGTGTTGACTTTCGGGACTTCTGGCGCGTCGAGCAGCATCTGCAGCTCTTCGTCGGTGAGCCCGGCGGTAGGTTTCCCATTGATGACGCCGATGACCGAGGGGTCGGCGCCCTGAGCGAGCACGATCTCATCGAGTTTGTTCGCAAGAGGAAGGGCGGTGTCAGCCGGGACGCCGTGCGCGAGAAGGGTGGTTTCGAGGGCCACGCTCCGGGCGCCGTTGGATCGGTTGTTGATTTGATCGGGGTTCATCGCGGCGATGGTACCGAGCCCGTCGGTTCGCTGTTCTCGGACGGGATCGTGCCGAGAACGGATTTTGCTTGATCGAGCAGCCCTCCCGTGGTCCACTCGACCGCAGAGGAGACCGCAGATGGCCCGCGGCGTTGTCGCTATCAGAGCAATCATGGTGTGCGCGATCGGGCTGTCGACTTCGATGGCCTGCGCGGGTGATCTGACGCCCCCGGCTGGACCGGTCGCGCCGTCGATGAAGCCGCTCGATGCGATCGAGCCTCGCACCGCGGTCAACGAGCTTCCCGCAGGCGTCGATTCGCTCCACCTGATCGATCAGCCCGGGTCGTATTACCTGACCGGCAATATCACGGGGGAGGTGGGCATGCACGGGATCCGCATCAGCGCCGACAACGTCACGCTCGACCTTGGCGGGTTTTCGCTCATCGGCGTCGCAGGCTCAAATCACGGGATTGTCGCTAACAGCGTTGATGGGTTGATCCTCCGCAATGGTTCGATTGTCGGGTTCGGTGATCGCGGGATCGAGGCCTCGACTTCGGTGTCGTCGGTTCTTGAGCGCCTGACCGTCCGGGGCTCAACCGACAAGGGGATCGCAGCGGGATTCGATTCGATCGTCCGGGATTGCATCGCCACCGGCAACGGGTCGGACGGGATTTTCACCAACACCGGCGCACTGGTCGAAGGCTGCGTCTCGAATTTCAACACCGGTGACGGGTTCGATCTGAGCATCGGGTGCGCCATCCTCGATTGCGTCGCGGACAACAACCAGGGCAGCGGCTACTTCATCATCCAGCACGTGAGCGTCAGCCAGTGCGTGGCGAGGAATAACGCGATGCACGGCCTGGTGACCGGAGAAGGCACATCCGTCTCCGATTCACACTTCCTCCGCAACGCCGATCACGGCATCCGCGCGACCAACGAGTGCTCGATCACCAACAACCGGTGCATCGAGAACACGGGTTCTGGTATCCGGGTCAACAATTTTTCGAAAGTGCAGGGCAACTTCGCAGAGGACAACGGGAGGCTGGGCGCCGCCGCCGGTGTGCTCGTCGAGGGCGTCAACAACCACATCGACAGCAACACCGTGATCAGCAACACGCGAGGGATCGAGATCACCGCGATCGACAGCATCGTCACATCCAACGTGGCGAGCGGCAACGGGACGAACTATGTCATCATTGCTGGGAATGACGTCGCACCGATTTCATCCGCGGCAACCGCGACGAGCCCGGTCGCCAACATCGAGAACTAAAGCGATCATTAATTGACACCGTGCGCGCCCGGCGCCATGCTGCCCCTCGTGGCAGCCCTGACAATCAATCAACTCGGGAAATCCTTCGGCGAACTCCGAGCCGTCGATGATGTCTCTTTCGAGATCCGCACTGGCGAGTGCTTCGGCTTGCTCGGTCCCAACGGCGCGGGCAAATCGACAACGATCTCGATGATCATGGGGGTGCTCGCTCCCGATCGGGGCGATGTTACGCTCGATGGCGCTGGATCAACAACCGAGCACGCCTCGCGCCGCTCGATTGGATTGGCTCCGCAGTCGCTCGCGCTGTACGACGAACTCACCGCGCAGGAGAACCTGGAATTCTTTGGCAGGCTCTACGGGATCACCGGGGTAGCCCTTAAAGAACGCGTCGATGAGCTGCTCCGGTTCGTCGATCTGCACGATCGGCGATCGAGCCGCGTCAAGACCTACTCGGGAGGGATGAAGCGCCGGCTGAACCTCGCCTCGGGGCTCGTGCACGACCCGGACATCCTCCTGTGCGATGAACCGACCGTCGGTGTCGATCCGCAGTCGCGCAACGCGATCTTCGGGATCATCGAGTCGCTCAAGTCCCGTGGAAAGACGGTCCTCTACACGACGCACTACATGGAAGAGGCCCAAAGGCTTTGCGACCGCGTCGCCATCATCGATCAGGGCGCCATCCTCGCGCTCGAGTCCGTTGAGGCGCTGATCCAAGAGCACGGCGGGCAGTCCGAGGTCGTCTTCAGCCGTGAGGGGCAAGAGGAGACGACGACGAAAACCGACGACCCGATCGCGCAGGTCCGCGCGATCGTCGAGGGTGACGACATCGCAACGCTGCACATCCGCAGGCCTTCGCTCGAGGCGGTTTTCCTGAATCTCACCGGCCGGACTTTACGGGATTAAGATTGCGGGATGAAGGCGGGACTGCACTCATGACACCACTGCTTGCAATGGCGAAGAAGGACCTGCTCTACATCGTCCGCGATAAGACGGGATTTTTCTTCGTCTTCGCGTTTCCGATCATCTACGCGATCTTCTTCGGGTTGATCTTCTCCGGGATGGGAGGCGAAACAAGCGGGATCGACGTGCTGATCATCGATCTCGACAACACGGAGACCTCGCAAGAG
>JAJDDA010000253.1 GCA_029260535.1 Phycisphaerales bacterium
TTGGCCCGATCCAGATCCAACCGGCCAAACTCCCGCTTGGTGTAGTCCGTGACGGCGTCCCGTTCCGCCGCGAACTCCGCCTCGTGAGCCGCGCCGGTGAACTGTTCAAGCTCACCGACTGGAAGATCGACTGCGATTACGAGGGCCTCGAAATGAACCTTGAGGTCGCGAACGAGATGCCGGAAGAGGGCGTCGCGATCCTCCGCTTGATCGTCACGGGGACCGGCCCTGCGAAGATCGGCAAGCTCGAAGGCAAGATCGTCCTGAGCACGGACCTGGACGAAGAGCGCGACATCAACGTGCCGTTCCATTGCATCGTTCGGGCGGTGAAGTAAGCAGCGGCCTGCCCTTCGAGGGCGACAGATCCAATGTTCAAAGCAACCAACGCAATCGCGATTGTCCTGGCGACGATCGCGATTGTTTCTTTTTGCAGTTGTTCGAAGCCGAGCAGTCCACAGGCGGCATCGACCGAACCGCCGGCAGAAGAACAGGTCGAAACCGTCGCGGAGTTAACGGTTGATCCAGCCCCGGCTCCGAAGATTGTTTTTGATGAAACGTTTCACGACTTCGGTGTGATCGATGACACGAAAACTGTCCAGCATGACTTTGTGTTCTGGAATCGTGGCGATGCGACTCTGGTAATCAAAGGAATCCGAGCTTCTGGTACCGGCGCCTCGTATTTCGAGCCTTCGAAATACGAGCCCGGCGAACGCGGCGTGATCCCGGTTGTTTTCACACCCAAGGGCCGCACCGGGCATCAAGCGAAGAGCATCCGCGTCGAGACCAACGATCCCAAGACTCCGATCACCAACCTGCGGATCTCCAGCGATATTTTCTCTGTAGTCTCGCTCGACCCCAGGGTCTTCCGCTTTGAGCAGGTCGAAGCAGGCAGCAGCAAGACGATCAACGGCACGGTCCGCCTCCAGGGCGAAGACTTCGGAGTCACTGGGATCGAGGTTCTCGGCGATTACGTCTCAGGGAAGATCCTCGGGACCGAGGTGATCGATGTCGCTGACGAGACCGCGACATCAACCGAGATCAAGATCACGATCCACGACGACGCCCCGCTCGGTTGGATGGACAGCAAGGTCATCATCAGCACAGACAATCCGAAACGGCCAACGTTTGAAGCCCCCATCTGGGCCGAGGTGCTGGGGCCGATCCATGTCCTGCCAGCCAAACTGCCGCTGGGTGTGGTCCGTGACGGCGTCCAGTTCAAGCGTCAACTCCTCCTGGTCAGCCGTACCGGCGAGCTTATCAACATCGTCGACTGGGTCATCGAGTGCAACATCGAAGACATCGATATGCAGATCGTTCCCAACGTCCCTATCCCGGACGATGGGGCCGAGATCATCAGCCTGGTCGTCACCGGAACCGGTCCTGACATGATTGGGAAACTTGAGGGCAGGATCATCATTCAAACCACGGCAGACAAACGGCCGATCAATGTTCCGTTCCACTGCATCGTCAGGGCGGTAAAGTAGTCTGGCATTCACCTATGAAAACACTCCTCGGAATCCTGATCATCGCAATCATCGGCCAGATCGCCGGCGCCATCGATGGGTCCGTCCGGTCGGTCCGCACCTCCGCGGCCCCAATCGCTGAACCAGTCGATGGTGATGACACCACGCAACAAGGCGAAACGCTCGGGTTCTACCTCGACGTGCCGCAGGCGCAGGCTCTCTACGAAGCCGGCGAGACGGTCTTTGCCGACGCCCGCTCGATCGATCAATACGAAGAAGGGCACATCGCCGGCGCCGAGCATCTCGACCCGGACGCCTTCACGACCGGCGAGGACCCCGACTTTGTTTACATCTACCCGATGGATCAACGCATCGTGATCTACTGTCCGGGTGGTGAGTGCGACGCATCCGACCTTGTCGCGATTCGTCTGCAGGATCTCGGCTACACCAGCGTGCACGTCCTCAAGCCGGGCTACCCCGGCTGGGTCGAAGCAGGCCTTCCCACGGAGGCCGGCAGCCATGAGTAACCCTGATACCACGTGCGCAATCGATGGCGGCGGCTGCACCGGCTGCGTCATCGCCAAGGGCGTTGCGACGTTCGGCAGGTTCGCGCTCGGCGCCCTGTTTATCTTCAGCGGCTACATGAAGATCAACGACCCGCAGGCCTTCGCGTTCGCAATCAAGGGGTTCAAGCTCGTCGAGAACCACGAACTGATCAGTCAGGCGACGTTCTCGATCCCGTGGACCGAGGTCCTCATCGGGGTCCTGGTCATGCTCGGGCTCTTCACGAAAGCCGCATCGGGCGCGATGTTCGCGATGCTCGCGGTCTTCACCGTCGCGGTGGGGACGGTCATCGCGCGTGACATCGACACGACCTGCGGCTGCTTCGGCAAGTTCCTCGGCTCCGAGATCGACGGATCAACCGTCATCCGCAACACGGTGCTGCTCCTGCTGACCGGGTTGGTCTTCATTCACAATGGCGGCTTTGCGACGATCGACGCTGTTCGCGCCAGGCGGAACACGCCGCTCCCCGATCAGCCCGAGTGATTGTTCCGGAACCCGTTGAGCCCCTTCTCGAAGAAGATCTTCCAACGCGATCGCCGGACGCCCTTGCTCAAGCCGAAACTGTCCTTTGCTTCTGCGACAATCCACCGCACCGCCTCTTCCGGGTCGTCGGTGATGTGCAGCAATTCGAGGTCCTTCGGTGAGATCGTCTCTTCCGGGATCAGCGTCTCGTTGATGAACCCGATGATCGGCGCCCAGTAGTCCTTCCCGACGAAGATCACCGGGAACTGCTTGATGATCCCGGTCTGGATCAGCGTCAGCGTCTCGAAGACCTCGTCGAGCGTCCCGAACCCCCCCGGCATCGCGACGAAGGCATACGAGTATTTCGTCATGATCACCTTGCGCACGAAGAAGTGCTTGAACGTGACGAACCGATCGAGGTACGGGTTCTCCTGCTGCTCCACCGGGAGGATGATGTTGCACCCGATCGATGGGCCTTTCACATCGCGGGCGCCGCGGTTGGCGGCCTCCATGATCCCGGGTCCCCCACCGGTCATCACGGTGAATCCGGCCTCGGATATCAGGCGTCCCAACTCGCGCGCCGTCTGGTAGTGCGGGTGGTCCTCGCCGAAGCGTGCGGAGCCGAACACCGTTACGCACGGTCCTACGAAGTGCAGCGATCGCAGGGCGCGGAGAAACTCGAACCCGATGCCGACGATCCGCCACAACTCCGATCGCCGGCTCGAAGGGCCGTGGAGGAAGCGCACGTCGTCCACCGTCCCCGGGTGCTTGCTCCAGAGATCCGACTGCGTCTTCGACGGTTGCTTGCCCTGATCATCCATACCAACACTCAGTGCGCGACCTGCTGACCGAGCAGCGGCGCGATGGTATCGAGCATCTCGTCCAGCTTCGCCTGCGTCTTCGCTTCAAGGTTCAGCCGCAGCAGCGGTTCGGTGTTGCTCTTGCGGACGTTGCACCACCAGCCCTGATTCTCGAAGCAATCGACGGTGATCCCGTCGAGCTCGTCAATCTCGCCGAAGTCGATGTAGCGATCGACCAGCTCCTCCATCGCGGCGTCCTTGTCCTCGACCTCGAAGTTGATCTCGCCGGACTGGGGGTACCGCGCGATCGGCGCGATGCACCTGCTCATCGGTTTGCCCGCATCGGCGAGCGCCGTGAGCACGCACGCCATCGCGATCGCGCCGGAGTCCGCGTTGAAGTTGTCGCGGAAGTAGAAGTGCCCCGACAGCTCACCGCCGAAGACGGCGCCTTGCGCTTCGAGCTCGGCCTTCATGAAGACGTGCCCCACCCGGCCCTTGACCGGCTTGCCTCCCGCCTTGGTGATCTCTTCTTCGAGCGACTTGCTTGATCGCAGGTCGTAGACGATCGGTGAACCGGGGTTGCTCTTGAGGAACCACTGCGCCAGCCACGCGGTGAGGTGATCGCACCCGACGATGCCGCCCTTTTCATCCACCACCATGCAGCGGTCGGCGTCGCCGTCGAAGCAGATGCCGAGGTCGGCCTTCTCCTTGAGCACCTTCGCCTGCAGATCGGCGAGGTTTGCAGCGATCAGCGGGTTCGGCTCGTGCACGAACTCGTTCTTCGAATTGTCGAAGTAGAGCTCGACGATCTCGAGCCCCTCGATGTCGGCGCCTTTGGAGCCGAAGACCTTGGGGATCATCGTCCCGGCCATCGCGTTGGAGGCATCGACAACGATCTTCAGTTTCTTCCCGTTGAGCTTCAGGAACGAGCGCACGTGCTGGGTGTACGCGTCCCAGAGGTCACGCTTCTCGACGCGCCCCTTGTCGGCGACGTCCGCCTTGTGCTTGCGCGGGTCCGCCATCGCGGCGAACTTGCGGATCTCGTTGAGACCGGTCCCCGCGCCGACAGGTCTGGCGAGGCGTTTGGATATTTTGAACCCGTTGTACTGCGGCGGGTTGTGCGAGGCGGTCACCATCACACCGCCGGCGCAGTCGAGGTAGTTGATCGCGAAGTACACGAATGGTGTATCCACCATCCCCACATCGATGACGTTGCCTCCCTGATCCGCGATGCCCTCTTGCAGTTCGGTCGACAAGGTCGGGCTCGATACCCGCATGTCGCGACCGACGACCAGCCGCTGCATCATCGGGGTCGTGTGCCCTGCGGTCTCCGCCTCGGCGAGGAGGAACCGGGACGAGCCGAAACCGATCTGCCACGCCATCCGGTCGGTCAGCGGATCGGGGTACACCCCGCGAACGTCGTACGCCTTGAACACATTCCCGAGCATGAGGTTGGGATCCTTTGCGCTAAAGATTCAAAGAGGGATTCGGAGCCAAAGAATCGGCAAACCGACCCGTTCAGCAGCAACCATAACGCGATCCGGGGATATCTGTCAGGTCCCCGATTGACCGCTCATCGGCTCTGGTACGACCGGGGTCCCCTCCGGGATCGCCTTCAGGAAGGACTTCCCGTACCCCTTGGTCGCGATCCGGGGGTCCAGCACAACGACCCGGCCCTCGTCGGTCGCGCTGCGGATCAGTCGCCCGAACCCCTGCCGGAACCGGATAATCGCCCTCGGAAGGGAATCATCGCGGAAGGGGTCCTTCCCGTGCTCCTTGAGCATCTCGTGCCGAGCCTCGGTAATCGGTTTGCCGGGCGGCTCGAAGGGGAGCCTCGTGATGATGACGTTCCGCAGGGCGGGGCCCTTGACGTCCACCCCCTGCCAGAAACTCGCCGTCCCGAAGAGCGCCGCGTTGCCGTCCTCGCGGAACCGCGACAGGAGCGAGGACCGGGAGCCGTCCTGCCCCTGCACGAGCGTCGTGATCGAAGCGGCTCGGAGGTCTTCGCGGGTCCGGTTCACGATCGCCTGCATCGTTGAGTAGCTCGTGCACAGCACGAAGACCCCGCCTTTGGTCGCGAGGATGTGCTTGCTCACCCTTTCAGCGAGCGCATCGGAATAATCCGCCGACCGGGGGTCGGGCATTGTCGCATCGACGTGCAGCGTCACCTGATCCGCGTAATGGAAGGGGCTGCCCAGCGTGAGCGTCTCGACGGCCTCGTCTTCGGTGTCGATCCCGAGCCTTGAGGCGAGGTGGTCGTATTTGCCGCTGTTGGTTGCGAGCGTCGCCGAGGTCAGGATGATTGATTTTTCGGTGGCGAAGAGTTTTTCGTTGAGCAGATCCCCGACCTCGACCGGTGAGCAGGCGAAGGTCACCCGCGTTGTCGCTCCGCCTCGGGAACCCTGGCGGCGCTGCAACTCGATCCAGTAGGCGCAGCTCGGGAGCTTCTGATCGATCAGCGTTTTCGCCTCTTCTGCGATCGCGTTCGCACGCATCGAATACCCGGTCAGCTCGTATCGGTCTTCCTCGCGGAGGACCCTCGCACCGACCCGCTTGAGCGCGATGCCTAATGCGGTGAAGACCTCGGTCATGCTGTTCTCGATGATCCCGGCATCGGAGATACGGACCGTCTGCGCGATACCGCCGCGCTTGATCGCGTAATCAGCGAGATCCCCGAAGAACTTGCGCGTCGCGTCCGTCGCGACCAGCACACCCCGCACAGCGTTGTGCAACGTGTCATCCGCGGCGTCCTCGTTGAGCGCCACGTGCGCCAGGAACCCGGCTCCTGTACGTTCGTGGTGGAGTTGGCCGAGCAGTCGCATTACGCGTGTTTCAGCGAGCGAAACGCCGAAGTGGTCCGTCGCGACATCCTCGACGCCGTGCGCTTCATCGAGGATGACATGGTCGTACGGAGGCAGGAACCCGACGCCGTTCGCTCGCAACGCGAGATCGCTGAAGAAGAGCGCGTGGTTGCAGATCAGCAGATCGGCGTTCTCCATCCGGCGCCTGGCGCTCTGGAAGAAGCACTTGTCGTACGTCCCGCACTTGCGTCCCATGCAGTTGCCCGAGTCCGACCGGACGTGGTCCCACACCGCCATCCGATCGAGTTGCGGGAGCGTCGCGAGCGATCCGTCATCGGTCTGGTAGGCCCAATCCTCGATCGTGTGGAGGCTCGTTCGGCTCGGTCCATCAGCGAGCAGCCGCTCCTGCCGTTTCGAGGCGAGCATCAGGCGGCGAACGGAGACGTAGTTCCCGCGCCCCTTCACCAACACCGCGGAAAACTCGTCCGGCATCGCGGCGCGCAAAAGCGGGATGTCCTTTTCGAGCAACTGCTCCTGCAGCGCGATCGTGTTGGTCGCGATGACGACGCGCTCGCCGGCCTGTGATGCCCGACGGATCGCCGGGATCAGGTACGCGTACGACTTGCCCACACCGGTCCCGGCTTCGACGAGCAGCGTGCCCTTGTTGTTGATCGTGCGCTCGACCGCGTCGACCATCTCCGCCTGCTGCGGGCGCCGTTCGTACCCCTCACCGAGTCGCCTGGCGATCGGTCCATCGACATCCAGAAGGCTGCTCAGCGCGCTCATTTACTCGGTCCTGATGAGACCCCCAACGGCGACCGCTTGGGTTCGCCGGGACGACGCGGGTACATGCCTGGCGTCGGCCTGCGCTTTTCGAGGACCACGATCCGCCCTGTCGGCGTCTGCTCTGTCCCGGCGTGCGTCGCGCAGAGCATGTGCAGGCACTGCTTCGCCTCTTCGAGTTCTTCTTCGGCGCGCTCACCCTTGATCAGCGCGACGAGCCCCCCCACGTTCGCCAGCGGCACGGTCAACTCCGCCGCGACCGCGACCCGGCCCAGCGCGCGCGCCGTGACCAGATTGAATTGATCCCGGAGCGGGCCGTTCTTCGCGCCGAGCGTCTCGGCGCGATCGCCGACCACCTCGACGTTCTCGAGCCCCAGCGCCGTGACGGTTTCACGGAGGAAATCCGCCTTCTTCCCGGTCGCCTCGATGCACGTAAACCTGAGCCTCGGCTCGACGATCGCCAGCGGCAGCACCGGCGTGCCCCCACCGGAGCCCACATCGCCGACCCTCGCGCCGTCGAGAAGCTCGGCGCACAGCGGGAGCAGCGTCAGCGAATCGAGGATGTGCCGCATCCAGCACTCGTCCGGGTCCTTGATGCCGGTCAGGTTGGTCGTCTTGTTGCGTTCGAGCAGCAGCGCGAGGTACAGCCCCAGACGTTCGACGTCGCCCGGATCGAACTCGATACCGAGGGCGGCCGTGGCTTCGAGAAACTCCGGCGTCGGCGTGAGCGGGGCGATCGATGGGTCTGCATTGCTGGTGGTGTCCATTGGTTGATACCTTAGCCACTCACCCATCTTCCGAGGATTCCGCGATGCAATTTTCCGCCCTGATCAGCCTGATCCCTGCCGTCCTCGTGCTCGCCGTGTCGGGCTGCCAGCATGCCGATGGCCACATCGCGCTTAGCAGGCAGCCCCAATCGACTGCTCTGAGCGAGATCAACGCCGTTCTCGACAGCTTCCACGACGCCGCGGCGGTCGCCGATCTGGATCGATACTTCGGGCATCTCACCGAGGACGCGGTCTTTCTGGGGAGCGACGCTACCGAGCGATGGCCACGAGAAGCGTTCAGGGCCTTCGCCGAGCCGTACTTTCAGGGCGAGACCGCGTGGGCGTACACCCCGAGGGATCGCTCGGTCTCGCTCAGCGACAACGGCAGGACCGCGTGGTTCGATGAAACCGCAGTCAACGACAAGTACGGCGCCCTGCGGGGGTCCGGGGTTCTCGTCTTTGAGGGTGACAGGGTCTGGCGGATCGCGCAGTACAACCTGGTTTTTACGGTGCCCAACGGGATCGCCGGTGAGGTGGTTGAGATGATCAAGTCGAGTTCGGACGACGCGGAGCGTTAGACGTTGGTAGTCATTCTCTATTGCATCTGGACTGGATCGATGAGATACCACACATCGTCGAGCTCCAACCTTGTCTGTGGATAAATGTTACCTACACGGTCAGGGGGAAGATATGGCGGTCTTTTCTGAAGGACGCCTTCGAGCACCACCGGTTTGCCGTATTGGCCCTCGGGCCAGCGGTTCCATTCAGGGATGTCTAATGACTTACCCTCGATTCTGATGACTGCATTCGCCTTGATATTGGAAGCAGTACCTATCACTTGAACTCGGCAACCGAGTGCCGCATCGAGATCACTCGCAGATTTTACGATAAGCGGTGATGATCCAGAATTTGCACAACCGGTCAGCAATACAAACAGAAGAGCGGCCATCAAGGTCACATACGACCGCGACTGATTCTGCATCATCTTCTCTGTCATGGCTTGTTGTACGGCCAACTCACGGCATCAGTTTCCGGAAACGACTCATTATTCGTCATCATCGAACTCGAAGCTCTGCCTCGTCAGCAGCGCAGGGCGCCGCATCGCGACGTTGACAATCAGCCCGGTCATCAGGAACGCGACGACGAGGCTCGCGCCGCCGTAACTGACAAACGGCAGCGTCATCCCGGTGATCGGGAGCACACCGAGATTCATCCCCATATTGACGATGACCTGCGCCGCGACCATCGCACTCAATCCCACGACGAGCAACCTTCCGAACGGGTCCTTGCACGTCGCTGCGGTGAGCGTCGCGCCCAATAACCAAAGCAGGTACAGCCCCATCACGAGCAAGCCGCCGAAAAGCCCGAAGCGGTTGATCACGACGGAGAAGATCATGTCATTGTGATCCTCGGGGAGCCTGTTGTAGTGCACGACCGCCCTGCTCTTCGTGCCGCCGAGCCCCGTGACGCCGCCGGCGCCGATGAGCGTCTGCGCTTTGAGTCCCTGGTAGTTGATGTTGTCGCCGGTCGCGGCGGTGTTACCGGCCATCTGCTTGATAACCGCATTGATGCGTGCTTGCTGATGGGGTTGCAAGAGAGGGTACATGGCCGGCGAAACCACCATCGCGACGACCACCACCGCCGCGAGGTGCTTCAGTTTCGCCCCTGCCGCGATGAGCATCGCAAAGAGCGCGGGCAAGAACAGCAGCGCCGTCCCCAGGTCGGGCTCGACCAACACCAGCCCCATCGGGATGAACGTGATCACCGCCGGCGGGATCAACCCCTGCAATGACCGGTGATTCTTCCGGTAGCGCAGGTAGTACGCGATCGCCAGCACGTACACGACCTTGGCGAGCTCGCTCGGCTGGAAGTCCAGCACGACAAGGTTGATCCACCGCCGAGCGCCGTTGCGGGGCGTCACGATGGACTCCGGAACGAACGGGATCAGCAGCAGCACCAGCGCCCCGAGGACGCCGACGATCATCACCGGGATCAATCGACCAAGCAGGCGGTAGTGCGGGATCATCACGATCGCGCCGGCCATGAGCGCGACCACGAGCAGGGCGAATTGCTTCTTCGCGTACACGCCGATACCGGCGACCTCGACCCCCGATGTCAGGTTCATCGTGTACAACCCGAGCGCGCACAGCGCCAGCGAGGCGATCACGCTCAACCAGGCAGGGTGGTGGAAGACGATGCGCCGCCTGACCGGTGCGCTCGACCCGGTTGAGCGGGACCGCGCCGTCAGGAAGAGCTCGCTGCTCGAAGGCTGTCTTGGGGCGGCGCTCATTCGCTCAAGCCCCCTTCCGGATCGATGGATTCGTCCACCGAATAATTAGGCAGGTACCCCTCGGCGATCAGCGCGTGGACGACCTGGTTCGCGATCGGACCGGCGACCCGGCCACCGCTGCCGCCGTACTCGACGAGCACCGCGACGGTGTACTGCGGCGCCATCCCCTCAGGACCAACAAGGATGTTCGTCCACGAGTGCTCGCCGGCGAGCAGGACCTTGGTGCGTTCGAGCGGGCCGATCGAATCGTCCGCCGGGCTGTCGAGCAGGTCACTTGTTTCGGCAGGGTCGTCGTCAGACCTGTAGATCCTCGGCGCCTGCGCGGTGCCGGTCTTGGCGCGGACATCGATCCCCTGCGCGTTGAAGATCAGCTCTGTTCGCCCGGACTCGAGCGTGATGTGGTTCCCGGTGCCGAACGGTTCGTTGGCGGATTGCCGGAGCCCGTTGAGCGCCTCGGCAATCGCGGCGCGGTCGTAATCGAGATCCACCGGCGTGCGCACGATCGAGGCGTCGATGCGCGGTTCAAGACGGACGCCGTTGCGCGCCAGGGTCGCGTAGGCATCCGCCGCGTGCAGCGGGGTCCACGCGACCGGCCCTTGCCCGATCGCCATCATGATCGCGTCATTCGGTTCGATCGGGCGCTGCGGATCCGCGTAACCGACCGAGCCCGGGTAGCCGCCGCCGATCCCGAGGTGGCGCTCGAAGCCAACCCCAAAGTCGCGATAGAAATCAACGATCCCCGCGGCGCCCATGATCCGGCCGAGGACGTAGAAGTAGATGTTGCACGATCGACCGATCGCTTCATCACCGCGCAGATCGCTACCGAGTTGCTGGGAATGCGTCGTGTATCCGTACCTGGCGCGATAGATCCAGCAGCGGTACACATCGTCACGATTCTCGAGCAGGTGCCCCTGGCAGGCGATCGTCCGTCCCAGCTCGTGCATCCCCTTGGAGACGGTCCACACCAGCACCAACGGCTTGACGATCGAACCCGGCGGGTACGGCGAATCGATCGCTCGGTTCACCCACGCCGGGCGTTTGCGGTCCTTGTAGACCGAATCAGGCTCTTCCTGCAGCTGCGCGCGCGTGAACGTCGGCGTCGAGACCATCGCGAGCACATCACCAGTTTCGATATCGATCACGACCGCGGACGCGGCAAGCGGTGTGCCCTGCTTGAGGAACATGTTCGTGTGCCAGGGCTGGACCTGCGCCAAACCAACATCCGGTGTCATCGCCGCCTGGATGCGCGCCTGGAGCGCGATGTCGATGGTGAGGTTGACATCCATGCCGACGACCGGCAACTCGCGTTCCTGCTCGCCGGTGTCGAGCCGCAATCGGCGCACACCGCGGAGCCCTCGCAGGTCGTGCTCGCGTTCAAACTCCACACCGGTCAGCCCCGCGCCATCACCCGGGAGGTACCGCCCGCGGTCCGAAGCCGCGCCGGATAGACGCAGCGCCTCGGCGCGCCGGTCGGCGTCTTCCTTTGTGAATACGCTGCGCATCCGACCGAGGATGTGCGCCGCAACACCGTCAACGCGCACGCTCTCGCTGCGATCAGCGCGGAGCCCCGCCGGCATTGTCTTCATGTTGACCGGGACGTCCATCGCCTCGTAGGGGTAGATCCGGCGCCCACCATCGCGGACGACGACCTGCCCGTCTTGCCACGCTTCGGCGATCTTCCGCAGCGCGAACGCGGTCTCATCATCGAGCTGCGTCAGGATCGGGTGCGGCTCGACCTGCTCACGGATCGGGCGTTTGACAGCCTCAACGTCGACTGTCTCCCAGTCCGCCTCATCGAGGTCCTCGTTGAGGAGGTTTTCGAGGCGGAGCCGTTGCGCTTCCCAGACGCTCCGCGCCTGACGCATGACCTGCCGGTGGATGCGTTCGCGGATCATCGCGAGATCCGCGAGCGGCGTGCCGGTTGATCGTGAGATTTCAAGCCAGAGCGTCTCGATCTGCGCATCGAATTCCGGCAGGTATCGATCGACGATGACCCGGTTCCGCTCTTCCGGCGCGATCTTCGTGAAGACGTCTCGGTTCTCGCGCCACGCGAGGCGGCTCGCCTGCTTGAGCGCCCAATCGTTGGGGAGCGTGCGGTAATCACTCGGGATCTCACGGAAGTCCGCGGCGATGATCCGGAAGTCCACCGCCAATTCGTAACTCGGTTGGTTCACCGCGAGGACCCGCCCCTTGCGGTCGAGGATCCGTCCTCGGACGGTCGCGTCCCAGTCGGTCCGGACGAGCGGCCTTTCAGCGGATTCCAGCCAGCGGTCGTGCTGGACCACCGTGAGGCGGGTGAGCTGAGCGGTCAATCCCAGCATCCCCAGGCAGACGAGCGCGTACAGCAGCGCCAGGCGGCGGTGGAACATGCTGGGGATAAGACTCTTGATCGGCAACGCCCGGCTCCATCCGGCTTGTACCCGCAGCCACGGACCTGTGCGGCGGTCATCATGCAGTATCGGCGATCCATCCCGGTTTTGGGGATGATCGCTGCGGATACTGTACCGGCTGATCAAATGGAGCGATGCCGGTGCTGATCAGCCCTCGCGTTTATCGCGGGTGATCGTGGCGTAGGCGTTGTGGTTGTGGATCGATTCGAAGTTCTCGCTGTCGATCTCGTACCAGTGGATCCGCTCTTCGGCATCCAGGCCGATCGCGAGATCGCGGACGATGTCCTCGACGAACTTCGGGTTCTCGAAGGCGTCCTCGGTCACGAACTTCTCGTCGGGGCGCTTCAGCACCGAGTAGACCTCGGTCGAGGCGGCGTTTTCCAGAATCCGCACCAGGTCCTCGATCCAGAGCGTCCCGTCGAAGCGGACCCGCGCGGTGATCTCGCAGCGCTGGTTGTGGGCGCCGAACCGGCTGATCTCTTTCGAGCAGGGGCACAGGCTCGTCGCCGGCGCGGTCACCTGCATGATGAAGTCATCATGAGAGTTGCTCGAGCACTCGAACGTGACGCGGTAATCCATCAACCCCGGGGCCTTGGTCACGGGGGCCCGCTTGTTGATGAAGTAGGTGAATTCAAGCTTGAAGTGCGCCGTCTCGGCGTTCAGGCGGTCACGTATTTTTCTGGTGATCTCGGGGATCATCGCCGGTGTGACACCCTCGGCGTTCTCGTTGAGCACCTCCAGGAAGCGGCTCATGTGCGTGCCCTTCTGGTTGTGCGGCAGCGCGACGTACATGTCGATATTCGCGATCGTGTGCTGCTCACCACCCTCGGGGGTCTTCAGCACGATGGGGTAGGTGACGTTCTTCACGCCGACCTTGTCGATCGCGATGTTCCGGCGATCGCTCAGGCCCTGAACATCAGGCATCGCGACCGGCTTCGATTTGCATTCGTTCGCTTCAGGCATCCGGCTCTCCGAGTCGTCTGTTAGGCGTCTACGGACGCGATCTGGTGATGGTGTCATCGTATGCGCTGCATACTTGGATGACGATCATCCACCGGACGTCACACGCGATGAAACATTGCTGCACGAAGGCCAATGGACCCACTTGTGGGTTATTACGCGGTTGCGGTGGACTGCGGCTGGCGCTCAAGCATGGACTCCGCCCATGAGGACCCGATCGGAACACCGATCAGGGCGCCGGACGCCCACATCATCGGGGTCAGCCGACCCAGATTGAGCATCGATCCGAGATACGCCGACTCGACCAGATCATCTCCAGCCATCAATCCGGTCAGCAAAGGCGCCGCGATCGCGGCGAGGACCAACCCGAGCATCGCGGTGACAGGCCCCGGACCGGGGCCGATGAACCGGGCGACGGTTCCTGCCAGGAGCGCCCCGACGATCGCCGCTGCGAATATCTGCATCCGTTGGTCACCGATCGCGACGAGCAGGACAACGAACATCGCGAGGGTCCCCGCTGCCATCGCGCCAGCGATCACGCCCCCTGCACCGGGAACGACGCCCCGGACCGCGTCCGGCAGCTTGTCGATCCCCGGATCGAGGCGATGGAGGATCCAGATGATCCCGAGGACCATCGCGAGCAGCACACCGCCCTCGATCGCAAGCTTCGTCATGATCGGTGTTTCACCGGCGATCCTGACGAGTTGGGAGACCCCCGAGTGCTCGATCGCCGGCCACGCGAGCGTGACCCCTGCGACGAAGCTACCCAACCTCCAGCCGAGGATCTTTGATACGCCGGCGCCGAAGAGCAGCGCCAGAGCGAAAACGAGCAAGGTCCTGATGATCGCGGGGGCGACCGATGTCCCGACGAGCATCGTCGAGACCGGTCCACCATCGAGCCCACGGATCGGCCGGCACAGCCACGCGGCGAGAGGGCCGAGCAGCGCGACGGCGAGGGCGATCATTGTCCAGCGGAGTGTGACTCGAACCATCCGAGCAGTGTCCCCGGTTGGTGTCCATCTGGCAAACCCGAATTGCCCTTGTGGGAACGCCCCGGGATCGGGACACTGCTCACCATGCCCACCGCCCCATCCTCCAACACGATCGCCCTGACCGGGGAACCGCTGACCATCACGCAGATCGAGCGGATCGCTCTGTCTCAAGCCACCATCGAGATCCCATCGGACACGATCGCCCGGATCGAGGCTTCGAGGAGCGTCGTCGAGCAGGCGATGACCGATGGCCGGACGATTTACGGCGTCAACACCGGGTTCGGCTCGCTCGCCAACACCCGCGTCCCGGCGGAGGATCTCCGCTCGCTCCAATTGAACCTGATCCGCTCGCACGCGGCGTGTATCGGTAAGCCCCTGCCAACCGAGACGGTGCGGGCGATGATGGCCCTGCTGACCGCATCGCTGAGTAGAGGGCATTCAGGGGTGCGACCGGTGCTCGTCCGGACGCTCGTCGAGATGCTCAACAAGGGGGTCACCCCGATCGTCCCGGAGACCGGCTCGGTCGGGGCATCTGGTGATTTGGCGCCGTTGGCGCACACGGTGCTCGTCGCGCTCGGTGAAGGAGATGCGGAATACCAGGACAACCGCATCGCCGGTGCGGACGCGATGCGGCAAGCCGGGATCACGCCGATCCATCTCGAAGCCAAAGAGGGGCTGGCGCTGATCAACGGGACGCACCTGATGGCGGCTCGTGCGAGCCTGGCGCTGTGCGCGATCGATCGGCTCGTCGCGGCGGCGGTGGTTTCGACCGGGCTCGCGATCGATTCAGCAAAGGCGACCGACTCCTTCCTCGACCCGCGCGTCCACGCGATCCGCAACCAACCGAATCAGGCGAAGGCGGCAGCGCTCATCTCGGCTCAACTCAAGGGCAGCGCAATATTGCCAAGCCACAGTGTTGATGACCCTCGCGTGCAGGATCCGTATTCGTACCGGTGCTCGCCGGTGGTGCTCGGCGCCGCGTTGGATCTGATTGATGCCGCGAGATCAGTTGTTGAGAATGAACTCGGCGCGGTGACGGACAATCCGCTGGTCTTTGGTCGCGCCGGCGATGATGGTCCCGACATGGTCAGCGCGGGAAACTTCCACGGGATGCCGCTGGCCGTACAACTCGATTCGCTCTCGGTCGCGATGTGCCACATCGCGGGGATCGCCGAACGGCGGATCTTCCAATTGCTCGCCGCGAGAGACCCTCAAAACCCGCTCACCCCCCACCTGAGCCCCAACCCCGGGACCCAATCGGGGCTGATGATCACGCAGTACACCGCGGCGGCGTGCGTGAACGAATTGCAGACCCTCGCGACCCCTGCGAGCGTGGCCAACGTGCCGACCTGCGCCGGGATGGAGGATTACAACTCCTTCGGACCGACCAGCGCCAAGCAGCTCCGGAGGGCGGTGGATCTGACCCGGTCGGTGATCGCGATCGAGATGCTCTGCTGCTGCGCGGCTCTCGATCAGCAGGAACTGAAAACCGGCGGAAACCTCGAAGAGGCGAGGAGCATCGTACGGGGAGTCGTCCCGGTGCTGACCGAGGACCGTTCCCCTTCACCGGACATCGAGGCCATCAAATTACTGATCAGCCAGGGGCGATTCGCAGCGCTCGTCGATGGGATGAGCGAAGGCTGAAATAGTCTTCCCGGCAGCGATGTTCGTATTCAGACCAATCAGCAAGACACACCACGATCCCTCACTCACGGAGCATTTTCCCATGCGTCTCAAATTCATCGATTCCATCGCGCCGCTTGCATCGCTGGCGCTCGTCTCGCTGGCCGTCGCCGGCGCTTCGGTCAATTCCGACTTGCTTGATCCGGCTACCGAATCACCGGGGCTTGCGGTGGGTGACGCGGCTCCCGATGTTGCTCTCGTGACCCCCGAAGGCGAAGAGATCGACCTGTCGGGGCTTTACGCCGATGGCCCGCTGGTCGTGACGTTCTACCGCGGCGGCTGGTGCCCCTACTGCAACATGGCCCTCAAGGAATGGGCAGGGCGCTTCGACGACCTGACCGCGGCCGGCGGGCAGTTCATCGCGATCACCCCAGAGAAACCCGAGGATGCGCAGGCGACGATCGAGAAGGCGAACGCCGGGTACCGGGTCTTCATCGATCCCGAAGGCGACGTGGGCAAGGCGTTCCGGGTGCAGTTCGAGGTCGACGCCGAAACCAGGAAGGCGTACAAAAATTACGGTATCGATCTGGAGAAAGCCAACGCCAACGGCCTCTGGGAGCTCCCGGCGCCTGCGACCTTCGTGATCGATACCAAGGGCGTGATCCGGTGGGTCCACGCGGAGTGGGATTACCGCGCCGACCATCGCGCTGAGCCCGACGAGGTCATCGCGGCGGTCCGCGACCTCGACTGATCGAGCCTGAGAAATCTTCCATTCCAAACCACCGCCTTGAGGTATCATGGTGGTGGTTTTTTCATGGAGGATTCCCGATGACTTCCCAGACATCCCAGGCAGCGGTCAGCACCAAATCTGAGTCCAGAACGATCCGCGCCCCTCGCGGCAACTCGATGGTCTGCAAGTCGTGGCAGGCGGAAGCCGCGATGCGGATGCTGATGAACAACCTCGACCCCGAGGTCGCGGAGGATCCGTCGGTGCTCGTCGTCTACGGCGGCAGAGGGCAGGCGGCGCGATCATGGGAAGCCTTCGACGCGATCGTCGAGACGCTCAAACGCATCGAGCCGGACGAGACTTTGCTCGTGCAATCAGGCAAGCCGGTCGGCGTCGTGCGCACGACCGCGGATTCACCGCGCGTGCTGATCGCCAACTCGAACCTCGTCCCGCACTGGGCAACGCAGGAACACTTCGATGAGCTCGCGGCCAAGGGCCTGATGATGTACGGGCAGATGACCGCCGGCTCGTGGATCTACATCGGGACGCAGGGGATCCTGCAGGGGACCTACGAAACATTCGCCGAGTGCGCACGCCAGCATTTCCAGGGATCGCTCTCAGGGCGATTGTGCGTCACCGCAGGGTGTGGCGGGATGGGCGGCGCACAGCCGCTCGCGGTGACCATGAACGACGGGACGTGCCTGATCGCGGATGTCGATCGCTCGCGGCTCGACCGACGGATGCACGAGGGGTACCTCGACGAGGTGATCCCGGACCTCGACAAAGCGATCGCGGCGTCGGTCGACTACGCCGAAAAACGGCAGGCGGTTTCCGTCGGAGTTCACTGCAACGCGGTTGAGTTGCTCGAACGGATGCTCGAACTCGAGATCACCCCCGATGCGCTGACCGACCAGACCTCGGCGCACGATCCGCTCAGCTATGTCCCGATGGGGATGACGCTGACCGACGCCGAGCAGCTCCGCGCGATGGAGCCTCGTGATTACTCGGTCCGGTCGGTGAACACGATGACCCGGCACGTCGAGGCGATGGTCGCGCTCCAGAAGGAGGGCGCCGTCGTGTTTGATTACGGCAACAACATCCGCCAGCGAGCGCTCGAGAACGGATTCGCCGAAGCGTTCGCTTTCCCGGGGTTCGTCCCGGCGTACATCAGGCCCCAGTTCTGCAACGGTCGGGGCCCCTTCCGGTGGGTTGCGCTTTCGGGGGACCCTGAGGACATCTTCGCAACGGATCGGGCGCTCATGGACCTGTTCCCCGAGGACAAGGCGCTGCACCGCTGGCTCAAGCTGGCGGGTGAGCGCGTGCAGTTCCAGGGACTACCCTCAAGGATCTGCTGGTTCGGGCTCGGCGAGCGCGAGAAAGCCGGGCTTCTCCTGAACGACATGGTCGCTCGCGGCGATGTCTCGGCGCCGATCGTCATCGGCCGGGACCATCTCGATTGCGGCTCGGTCGCGTCACCAAACAGGGAGACCGAGGGCATGCTCGACGGCACCGACGCGGTCAGCGATTGGGCGCTGCTCAACGCGATGGTCAACGTCGCCAGCGGCGCCTCGTGGGTGAGTTTCCACCATGGAGGTGGTGTCGGGATTGGTTACTCACAGCACGCCGGGCAGGTGATCGTCGCCGACGGGACCCCGGATGCCGCCGATAGGCTGAGCCGGGTGCTGACCAACGACCCGACGATGGGCGTGATCAGGCATGTCGATGCCGGGTACGACGAGGCGGTCCGGTGCGCCGAGGCGCACGAGGTGGATCTGCCGATGGGGTCGTAACGGTTAGCCGGGCGGTGCTGACGACGATGTTGGTTTTCGGAATCAACGGGCAGATATCGGCCTGCCATCAGTGGCAAGGCCCCGGAACCACGGCACAGTTCTCCTGACGAGCCATTGCGCGCTCGCCGGGAGAGAACCAATGCCGAAATCGAAAATTGCTATCTGTCTTTCTGCGATCGCGTGTTGCGGCGCCGGTGCTCTGAGCGCCATCGCCGACACCGCCGGCGAGGAACCTCAAGAGATCCGGATCGATTTCGAGGGATTCGCCGAACTGACACCGATCGGGGATCAGTACGCGCACCTCGGTGTGACGTTCGAACTCGGCGGGACAACCATGCTTCCGGTCATCGCGACCGAGGGTGCGCCTTCGGTCGCGTTCGCAGGCTACGACGGCTCGCTGGACACGCCGTTCGTTTCCGGGTTCTCCGGTCTGACCGACCCTCCCGGGCAGACGGTGATCGAGAGCAACGACATGGTGATCCGGTTCGCGAAGCCCGCGAAGATTGTCCGGATCTGGGTCCTGGATATCGACGGCGGCGCCCAGACCTACTGGACGGACAAGTGCCTCGTCGCGGGCGCGGACACCAACGACATCATCATCGACTGGATGACCCTCGACGCGGATGATCCGGGGACCGGCGATCTGGCGCACACGCTCTTCGAGCTGATCGCGCCCGAGGGCAGCACCGGGTTTGCCAAGGTCGCTATCGATGTCTCAGCAGATATGGGGTACGCGATCGACGATCTGAGTTTCGTTCTGATGCCGGATGCGCCAGAGGAAGGCCCCGAGGAGGGACCGGAAGAAGGCCCTGAGGAAGGTCCTGAAGAAGGCCCCGGCGGACCGATCATCCCCGACGACAACCCGTTGTTCTACGAGATCGAGCAGGCGATACCGATCGATCCGTACGCGATCGATATTCGCGGAGGCATGGCCTACCTGACCGACGAGCCGGACGGCGGCGAGGTGTTCGCGATCGTTCCGGTCAGCCCGACCGGCGAAATCGAGGTTGACCCTTCGGTCCTCCCGTGCGGGCAGCCGATCTACTGGAGTTACGTCGGTATCGGCCCCCGTGGGAACACGATCCGGTTCGGCTCGCGTCTTGAGACGATCACGCGGAGCCCCTTCGCGGACATCACAGTGGACGGAACGGTGGACACCGCGGACCTGGGTGTGATGATCCAGGCCTTCGGTGCGAGCAACCCAACCGGGGATCTCAACGCGGACGGGATTGTGGACACCGCGGACCTGGGGCTGCTCATCGGCGCTTTCGGGACGACCTGCCACGAGTGATCCCGGTTCGCTTCTCGAGTCTGTGATACTGTGTCGGTATGGGCCGCACAATCCCGAACACAATCGCCCCCGACTGGCCGAGCATCGCTGCGGACCGGTTCGCGCAGACGTTCCTGCTCGATGACGGCGCGACCGGCGATGTCGCGCTGCTTGGGCTCCCCAGCGAGATCGGTGTCAAGCTGAATCACGGCAGACCCGGCGCGGCGCTCGGTCCCTCGGCGTTCCGCGCGGCGCTCGCTCGGCTCGGGACAACCTACGACGCGGCAAGGCGCAGACCCCTGACCGTCCGCGTCGTCGATGCCGGGGATGTCGAAACCGCGCCAGGCGATGACGAAGCCGCGCTGCACGAAACACACGAACGCATCACGAGCGCCGTCGCGACGATCCACGAGCGGGGCATGATCCCGGTCTGCATCGGTGGCGGGCACGACCTGACGTACCCATCGGTCAGGGCCTTGTCGGCGAGCGTCGGCGGTCCGGTCGGCGGGATCAACTTCGACTCCCATCTCGATGTCCGCGATTCGGTCGGCTCGGGCATGCCTTTCAGACGGTTGATCGTCGAGGGGTTCCTCGATCCCGCGCGGCATGTCACGCTGGGCGTCGGGCGATTCACCAACAGCAGGGAGCATGTCGAGTGGCTCACGCACCAGGGCGGGATCCTGATCAACGCGGATGAGGCGATGACCAGAGCGGACGCGGCCTCGTTCGCGCTGAGTTCGTCGATGCGCGGTGGCGCTGGCTTTGTCTCGATCGACCTCGACGGGATCGATTCCTCCCAGGCGCCCGGCGTCAGCAGCCCCAACCCGATGGGGATGACCGCGATGCAGGCGAATCAGCTCGCGGTCCTCGCGGGGAGGCACCCCGCGGTGCGGCACTTCGACATCATGGAATTATCACCGCCACACGATGTGGATGGCAGAACCGCCAAAGTCGCGGCGAAGCTGTTCCTCAGTTTCGTCGCCGGGTTGCAGGAGCGGGCGTCTTGAATTCGCTCCTGATCCGCAACGCCCGGTTGGTCACGCTCAACGATGGCGATCTCCCCAGAAGAGGCGCCGCGATGCGCGAGCTTGGCATCGTGCCGAAGGGTGATGTGCTCATCGAGAACGGTTCGATCGCGGAGATCGGCGCCGGGCTCAGCGCGCCGAACGGCGCGACGGTCATCGAAGCGGAGGGCCGGGTGTGCATGCCGGGGTTTGTCGATGCGCACACGCACGCCATCTGGGCGGGTGATCGTCTCGATGAGGTCGATCTCAAGCAGCGGGGCGCCTCCTATTTGGACATCCTCAAAGCGGGTGGCGGGATCATGTCGACGGTCCGCGCTGTCCGCGCCGCGTCGCAAGGCGAGCTTGCGGCGGGATTGCGCAAGCGATTGGGTTGGGCACTTCAAGAAGGCACGACCACCATCGAGGTCAAATCGGGGTACGGGCTGACGACCGCGGACGAGCTCAAGTCGCTCCGGGCGATCGTTGATGCGTCCGGCTCATTCCCGGGGACGGTCATCCCGACGGCGCTGATCGCGCACGCGATCGACCCTGAGCAACCCAATTTCATCGAGACAACGATCAACGAGACTCTCCCTGCGGTCCATGAAGCGTTCCCGGAGATCGCCATCGACGCGTACTGCGAGCAGGGCGCGTGGTCGCTCGATGATTGCCGGAGGCTGTTCGAGGCCGCAACGGCGCTGGGGCATCCGCTCCGTGTGCACGCGGACCAGTTCAACGCATTGGGCATGATCGAGCTGGCGATCGAGATGGGGTTCGTCAGTGTTGATCATCTCGAAGCGACGGGCGCCGAGTCGCTCGCTCGATTGGCGTCGTCGTCAACCTTCGGCGTGATGCTCCCGTGCTCCGGATTTCAGGTGGACGATCGGTACGCCGATGGGCGGGCCTTCATCGATGCCGGCGGCGCGCTGGTCATCGCGTCCAACTGCAACCCGGGGTCGTCGCCCACCTCCTCAATCCCGCTGACGATCGCGCTGGCGACGCGAAAATCAGGCGTGACCACCGCCGAGGCGATCTGTGCCTGCACCGCCAACGCCGCGGCGTTGCTGGGGCTGGTTGACCGAGGGACAATCGCGAAGGGGCAGCGTGCGGACCTGCTCCTGCTCCGGCACGAGGACGAACGGATGCTGGGCTACGAGTTCGGCGGCGACCCGGTCGACTGCGTGATCTGCGAAGGGCGGGTCGTCCGATCGCTGCCCTGAATGGGCGCGGCTATGATCCCGACCTATGTCCACACCACTCGTTACCAAAGACGCCGACATCGAAACCGCCGCCCACGCCGCCCAGTGCGTCGTTGAGACGCACCACCGCCTCGCGGGATGGCTCAAGAGCGGTGTGACGCTGGCGCAGATCGACACCTATGTCGCACAGCAGCTCGCGGACCTGAAGTGCAAGTCGTGCTTCCTGGGGTACAAGGCCGGCGGCTCACCAGCGTTCCCGAGCCACGCCTGCCTCTCGCCCAACACCTGCATCGTCCACGGCACCGCCGGGTTCTACACCGAGCCGATGAAGCCGGGCGACATCCTCTCGATCGACCTTGGGGTGACCTACCACGGATGGATCGGCGACGCCGCGTGGACGTACGCGTTCGAGCACGCGAGCGACGAGGCGCTGCGTCTGATGAAGTGCGGGCGCGAGTCGATCGCGCTGGGTGTTGCTCAACTGCGCCCCGAGAACACGTACATCGAGTTCGCGCGAGCAGTGCAGGAGTGTGTCGAGGGCGACTACGGGTACCACTGCGTCCGGGGGCTCGGCGGGCACGGCATCGGGCGCAAGCTCCACCAGCCGCCGTTCGTCGCGAACAACGTACCGACACATCCCGGTGAGTGGCCGGACGCGTACACCAAGTGCAAGCCTGGGACGCTCGTCGCGGTCGAGCCGATGATCGCGGTCGGGACGGCGCAGATCGCGCAGAACGGAAAAGAATGGCCGATCTTCACCGCCGATGATTCGCTGAGCGTGCATTACGAGCACGACGTGCTGATCACCGATGGCGACCCGCGCGTGCTGACCGCCGGTCTTGAAGAACTGCCCGACATCGTCGGTTGAGCATCTGCAAATTTTATTCGGGGAGCATCACGCCGTGGGGGTCTTCGACTTTCGAGCCCTCGCTGGTGGTCACCGTGTGGTGGAAGCCGGGGCGGATGGCGCAGCTTGCCCAATCACCGGTCGGGGTCATCGCGAGCATCGCGACCTGATGATCCTGTACGAGCGTGAACCGGTCGATGATCCGCTGGAGGGTTTCGCGGATCGCTTCGAGTGGCGATGCGCCGCGACGCATGAGCTCGACCACAAGGAACGAACCGCACACGCCGCTGATCAGTTCGCCGGTGCCTGTCGCGCACGCGGCGCCGGCGGTCTGATCGACGTAGAGCCCCTGACCGATGATCGGTGAATCGCCGACGCGCCCTGGGACCTTGAACGCCATCCCGCTCGTCGAGCACGCACCGGCGATCTTGCCGTGCGTGTCGAGCACCAGCACGCCGACGGTGTCGTGCGAGCCATCGGGTCCATCGCCAGCGAAAACGCCTCCGGGGGCCCCGACCTTGCTGTCCATCTCTTCGACATTCATCGGGGGGAGCCAGCCCTGGTATTTCTCGCGGTTGATGTTCGAGGGATCGTGCCGCCACGTCTGCCACTCGCGCTGTGCATCAGGGGTAAGCAGCGCCCTTTCAACGAACCCTTCGCGCGTTGCGAAGTCGTCCGCCTCGTCGCCTGCGAGGGTGATGTGGATGGTCGTGTCCATCACGCGCCGCGCGATCGCGGCGGGGTTGGGGTGCCGCTGCACGTTGCAGACGGCGCCGCAGCGGTCGGGGTTTTCCATGACGCAGGCGTCGAGCGACACCCGGCCCTCGGCGTCGGGGAGCCCCCCCACACCGACCGAGTGGATCGTCGGGTCGTCCTCGATCACGGTGACGGCGCCGATCGCGGCGTCGAGCGCCTCACCACCGGCGAGCAGCAGCGGCATCGCGGCATCGGCGCCGACCGGCGCGAAGGACCACGTGGAAAGGATCAGCGGGTTGTTGGTCTGTTGTTTCGTCATACGGCCGAGAGCGTATCCGATCGCTGCGGCGTGGGTTGATTGATCGGCCGGCGGATCTCAACGATCAGCGTGTCGTCCTGGATCGGACCGTGCCGATGGGCATCGACCGCCTCAAGAACCACCCTCCCCAGATTCTCCTGCACATCCTTGCTGCTGCTCGCAACGACGCGCCGGATCCCTTCGATGCACAGCATCCGACCAGTGGAATTGATCACCTCGTTCGCCCCGTCGGTGTACGCGACGAGCGCATCGCCCGGCTCGAACCGCACGGACCGCTGTCCCGGCGCGAAGACATCGTCGTGGACCACGCCCGGCATGAAGGTCGTCGAATCGAGTTGATCCACCCGGCCGTCGATCGTGCGGATAAACGCCGGGGGGTGTCCGCCGTTGGCGTACTCGAGCGTGCCCTCTCCCGGGTTGACCCGGAGGCACAGCGCGGTTGCAAAGACGCTGTGCTCCGCCATCGTGAGATAGACGTACCGGTTGATGGCGTCGAGCGCCTCACCGGGGTTGAGCGTGGGTTTCTCGCCGAAGAGGCGCTGCAGCTCGCCGTGAAGGCGGTTGACGGTCAGCGCCGCCGGGATGCCGTGCCCGGTGACATCGATGATCACCACGCTGAGCCCCTCGGCGCCTTCGCCCTGTCGGCGGTGCGTGTAGAGGAAATCGCCGCCGATCTGCCGCATCGGTTCGTAGAGGTAATCGAAGTGGACCGCCCCATCGACGATCGGCTTGGGGAAGAGCGCTTCATGGATGCGCTGCGCATCGGTCAGCTCACGCTTCATCTGCGTGTACCGGCCCCGGAGCATGCTGTAATGGAACCGCGAGTGGAATCGGCTCTGGCGCCACCAGGCGATCCCCATCCCAGGGAGGAAGATCACGTTGGAGAGCACGATTCCCAGAATCACCATCAGGAACGATTCGTTTTTGAAGAGGAGCATGATGGCGTTCACCACCAGCACCGGGAGTATCGGAACCAACGACTCCCTCGGTGTCCACGGGATGAACAGCGACGCGACGATGTGCAGCAGCATCACCTGCGTCAGCCACACCGGGAGCGATCCGATCGTGCTCGACGACTCCTTGAAGAAGGCATCGTTGAACAACGCGGTGACAACCTGTGCCGGGACGTAGAGCAGGAACGCGGTCGTGAGGATCAGCCCGGTGATAATCCAGACCATCCGCCGTCTGGTCAGGATGGCTTTGCGCGACATCCCGTAGATGAAGGCGGCGCCGTACAGCGCCAAGTTGGTCGATCGGACCACCAGTTTGATCCAGAACAACCGCCCGATGTCGGAAGGATCCACCGCTGCCCAGATCGTCTGCCAGAGCAGCAGGAACGCGAAGAACCCGGCGATCAGACCGGTGAACCACAGCACCCGCCGCCGGAGGAAGACCTGCCGCGACGTCTCGTACTCGTTCCGAAAATCGGAAGTCAGGGTGCTCGTCATGCTGTTCGTTCCGGCGCCATTACTACCAAATCGTACAGAAGTCGAGCCCGGGTCACACGCGCAATGGTCTGAAGATCTCAACAATCAGCGTGTCATCAAGCGCTGGGCCGTACCGGTGCGTGTCGACATCCCGGAGGATCGCCGACGCCCAGCCGCCCCGTGCATCGGTGTCAGGATGCGTCGCGGAGACGATCGAGCGGAAACCGGTCACACCCAGCATCCGGCCCCTGTCGTTCATCGCCTCGATCGCACCGTCGGTGTAGGCGATAATCGTGTCACCGGCACAGAGTTTGGAGACCTGCTCGTCCGCTACAAAATCATCCGAGGCACAGGCGCCCAGGACGAACGTTGTCGAGTCCAATTGCTCCAAGCGACCATCGATCGTGCGCACAAAGACCGGCGGATGCCCGGCGCTCGCCCACTGGAGCGTGTCGTCGTGCGCGTTGATCCGCAGGCACACCGCGGTCGCATAAACGCTGTGTGTCGCCAGCGTCAGGTGGATGTACCGGTTGAGCGCCACGAGCACTTCTCCCGGAGCGATGTCCGGCTCCTCGGCGAAGAGCCGTTCGAGCTCGCCGTGCAACCGGTTGACGGTTAGCGCCGCGGCGATGCCGTGCCCGGTGACATCGATCAGGACAACACTGAGCGGCTCGGAGTCCGGGTCGTCACCGGGGAGCCCCGGGAAACGGAAGGCGTAGAGGTAATCGCCGCCGATCTGCCCCATCGGTTCGTACCGGAAGTCCATCCGGGTCAACCCGGTCTTGATGGGTTCGGGGAAGAGCGACTCGTGGATTCTTCTCGCGTCGGTCAGCTCGCGGGAGATCTGCCCGTACCTGCCGCGGAGTTTTTTGTAGTGGAACATGTCCCGGTGCCTGCTGTGCCTCCACCAGCAGATCGCAGCACCCGGGGCGCCGATCAACACCCCCAGAAGCATCACGAGATAACCCCACCATGCCAGTTCCACGAGCATGACCGAGGAGCCAACGAAGATCGAGTACAGCACGACGAATGGGTTGAGGGATTCCTTGAGCGTCCATGGGATAAACAGCGACGCGAAGAAATGCGTGATGAAGATGCCCCAGAGCCCTATGACCAGCTGCGTTCCGGCGATCCCCGCCTTGTTCATTTCGCCGCCGTCCGCGGCGCCGATCCGCTCGAGCGCGTTCCCGAAGAGCGCCGAAGTCATGATCAATGAAAACCCGGTCACGACCACAATGACCCAGAAAATCATCCGGAGCATCTGGGGCCTTGTCAGTGTGCGTTTGAGAACGATAAAGAACACGATCGAATAAACGAGATAGGAGCCCCACGCGAAGAGGCTGAGGACATCCTGCACCTCGATGAGCTCGGGCTGTTGATTCGGTCGGCCCCCGAGGAGGTCGATGACCTTGGTCACGGTCTGCGCAAAGATCCCGAAGAGCACGTAGACACCGACGTACCACAGGATCCGGCGACGCAATAACCTCGTGCGGTCCGCTTCAAACTCATCCCTGAACTCTGCGGTAACTGTTCTTGTCAACTTGCGGTCTCGTTATCCGTTTGCATGTTGTCATCGTCCAACGAAGCCCCGGGGTTCCACAGCACGTCTTTCGCGCCGTTGTCATTGGCAACGCGTGCGAGAACAAAGAGCAGATCACTGAGGCGATTCATATAGACCAGTGTTTCCTGATTCGTCTGCTTGCAGTCAGCGTTGAAAAGCATCGCCACGGCTCGTTCCGCTCGGCGCACAATAGTGCGAGCAACGTGCAGATTCGCGGCCATCAATGTTCCTCCCGGCAGGACAAACGAGTCCAACTCCGAGAGCGGCTCGTTGAATCGGTCGATCATCGTTTCGATCCGATCGGACTGCTTCGATTGAACGCGCAGGCGAGCACCGGGCTTCTCCGTTGCATCGATCGGCACGCACAGATCAGCGCCAACATCGAACAGGTCGTTCTGGATGGAGAGCAGGGCTTCGCGAATTTCCTTGGTTTGCCCCTGGTCAGACTCGGGCATCGAAGCGACCACGTATCCCAGCATCGAGTTCGCCTCATCGACCAGCCCGTAGGCGCCGACGCGCACCGATGATTTATCGACGGCGCTCCCGTCACCCAGATGCGTCGAGCCCTGATCCCCGACCCTGGTGTACACCTTGCTGATTTTGACCATGTTGGCGCCTATCCCTAATGAACTGAATTGGTTGACCCAAAAGGATACCGCAATGTGCGGGCTCTGGGAGAAACACGAAAAAACCGCCAGCCTCGAGAGGCCGGCGGTTGATTTGAGTGTGTATAAGGCTGCTCTACGCGATTGAGAGCGGCATTGGCGGTCAGACGGCCTCGACCACTTCCTTCGCCAGGTTTGCCGGCAGCGGGCGGTACTCGAGCGGTTCCATCGAGGAGCTGGCCCGGCCCTGCGACATCGAGCGGAGCACCGTGACATAGCCGAACATCTCGGACAGCGGGACCTCCGCGGTGATCAGGCGGCTGTTGCCCATCTCTTCGGTCCCGACAACCATGCCGCGACGGCCGGAGATATCGCCGGTCACCGACCCGATGTAGTCATCGGGGGTGTTGATGACGACCTTCATGATCGGCTCGAGGAGCGTCAGCCCTGCCTTGTGGCAGGCCTCGATCAGCGCCATCCGGCCGGCCTGCTCGAACGCGACCTGTGACGAATCGACAGGGTGGGTCGAGCCATCGACGAGCGTCGCCTTGAAGTTGATCAGCGGGAAGCCGGCCATGACGCCGGAGACCGCGGTCGACCGGATGCCGGCCTCGACGCTCGGGACGTACTCCTTGGGAATCGAGCCACCGATGACCTTGTTCTCGAAGGCCATGCTGTCCTTGAATTTGAGGCCATCCTCTTCAGCCTGTGCTGCGGTGTAGGGCTCGAGGTTGATCGTACAATCGCCGAACTGACCACGGCCACCGGTCTGCTTGACGAACTTGCCGCGGATGTTCTCGGCCTTCTTCGTGATCGCCTCGCGGTACGACACGCGGGGCTTGCCGACTTCGACGCCGACCTTCATGTCGCGGACGAGCTTGTTCTTGATGATCTCAAGGTGGAGTTCACCCATGCCCGAGATGATCGTCTGGCCGGTCTCTTCGTCGTAATTCGCACGGAACGAGGGATCCTCGCGTTTGATCGTGATCAACGCGTCGGTCAGCTTGCGCTTGTCGTCGGCGGTGTTGGGCTCGATGGACATCGAGATCACCGGCTCGGGGAAGGTCATCCGCTCGAGCACGATCGGGGCGTCAGGGGCACACAGCGAATCGCCCGTGCCGGAATCCTTGAGACCGACGACAGCGACGATGGAGCCAGCGCTGGCCTGATCGAGCGCCTGGCGATCCTTTGCGTGCATCTCGAAGATGCGGCTGACGATCTCGCGCTTGCCCTTGGCGGGGTTCAGCACACGCTCGCCCTTTTTCAGAATACCGGAGTAGATCCGGACGTAGGTCAGATCGCCGTGCGTGTCGTTGACGACCTTGAAGACAAGGCCCGAGAAGGGCGCATCGGGGTTGTTGGGGCGGGTCAGCACCTTGTCCTCGTCCTTGGGGTCGGTGCCCTTGACGTCGGGGACCTCGTCCGGCGAGGGCATGTAATCGATGACGCCGTCGAGCAGACGCTGGACACCGATGTACTTCAGAGCAGAGCCACAGAAGACCGCGGTGCACTGCTGCGCGAGCACGCCTTTGCGGATCGCCGCCTTGATCTCGGCTTGCGTGGGCTCTTCGTCGTGGAGGAACTTCTCCATGAGGTGATCGCACTGCTCGGCGGCCTTCTCGATCATGTCGTGGCGCCACAGCTCCGCGATCTCCTGGAGATCCTCGGGGATGTCACGCTCCTCGACGACAGCGCCGAGGTCGGAGGAATCGTAGTAGAACGCCCGCATCTCGACGAGGTCGATGATGCCCTCGAACGTGTCGGCGGCGCCGATCGCGTACTGAACCGCGATGGGGTTGGCCGCGAGGCGATCTTCGATCGTCTTGAACGAGTACTCGAAGTTGGCGCCCATCTTGTCCATCTTGTTGATGAAGCACATGCGGGGCACGCCGTAACGGACGGCCTGACGCCAGACGGTTTCGGACTGCGCCTCGACGCCTTCCTTGCCGTCGAAGACCGCGACGGCGCCATCGAGGACACGCATCGAGCGCTCGACCTCGACGGTGAAGTCGACGTGGCCGGGGGTGTCGATCAGGTTGACCTGGTATTCGTTCCCGTCGTGTTCCCAGGGGCAGGTCGTCGCGGCGGACTGGATCGTGATGCCACGCTCCTGTTCTTCCTGCAGGAAGTCCATCGTCGCGGTGCCCTCGTGGACCTCGCCCATCTTGTAGGTCTTGCCGGTGTAGTACAGGACGCGTTCGGTGACGGTCGTTTTGCCAGCGTCGATGTGGGCGCAGATGCCGATATTGCGAATCTTACTGAGGTCCATGGGTCTGATCTCTACGGTGTTGCCCTGTATGAATCAGGGCCGGTGGGGTGATCGCTCGATCCCGACGGAGGGACCGCGAAAGGTGTGATGCGTAACGCGAGCTGCGATTGCTCGTTTGAATGATGAATGGATGACCGAGCATTATTCGGTCCATCCAAGCCTTCAATTGAAGTGGATTAACCGTTGTTGTCTCGATCGGCACCGGCTCGCCCAGTGGACGCCGCCGGATGCGGGTCTAGTGCTGGTGCGGGCCGGCTCCGTCGTCCTCGTCAGAAGAGTCCATAGAGCGGTTCCTTTCAGTGTGCCCCAAACAGATGCCTACCGGCAATCAGGGCAGATATATCACAACTGGCAACGCCAATCGCGATGTTGAATCCTAGCGACAACTGGCATCCGGTCAAGAAAAGCGCCCCTCCACCACACCCAATGAAAAACACCGGCCCCCATCGTGAGGACCGGTGCTGAATTCCTGCTTCAGATGGCTCGGATCAGTTCAGATCAGGATCGGCGTCCAACGCCCGCACCAGGAACGACCAGCGATCGGCTGCCTGCTCGATCGACTTGCTCGTCGGGGTGCCGGCGCCGTGCCCGGCTCTGGTCTCGATACGGATGAGGATCGGGTTGTCGCAGCCCTGCGCCGCCTGGAGGGCTGCTGCGAACTTGAAGCTGTGCGCCGGGACCACCCGGTCGTCGTGATCCGCCGTGGTGATCATCGTCGGGGGGTAGCACTGGCCGGGGGTGATGTTGTGGTAGGGCGAGTACGCGTAGAGCGCATCAAACTCGTCCTTGTTATCCACCGAGCCGTAATCGCTGACCCATGCCCACCCGATCGTGAATTCGTGGAATCGGAGCATGTCGAGGACCCCAACCGCCGGGATGCAGGCGCCGAAGAGGTCCGGTCGCTGCGTCATGCAGGCGCCGACGAGCAGCCCGCCGTTGCTCCCGCCGAAAATGCCGAGCTTCTCGGAACTGGTGTAGCGTTTCTTGATCAGGTGCTCACCCGCGGCGATGAAGTCATCGAAGACGTTCTGCTTGTTGAGCTTCATCCCCGCCTCGTGCCATTCCTCACCGTACTCACCACCGCCGCGGAGGTTGGCGACGGCGTAGATGCCGCCCATCTCCATCCAGACGAGGTTCGAGACGCTGAATGACGGACGCAGTGAGATGTTGAACCCGCCGTAGCCGTAGAGCAGCGTGGGGTTGGCGCCGTCGCGCTTCATGCCCTTTTTGTACGAGATGAACATCGGGATCCGCGAGCCGTCCTTGCTGCGGTAGAAGACCTGCTCGGTGGTGTAGTCATCCGCATCAAACTTGACATCCGGCTTGCGGAAGAGATCGGTCTTTCCTGTCGCGAGGTCGTGCCTGTAGATCGTCGTGGGCGAGGTGTAGCTGGTGAAGGCGAAGAAGGTCTCCGAGTCGTCGCGCTCGCCGCCGAACCCGAAAGCCGAGCCGATCCCGGGGAGTTCGATCTCACCAAGATCATCACCCTTGAGGCTGTATTGGTGGATGACAGTTTTCACGTCATGCAGGTACGAGGCGAGGAATCGACCGCCTACGGCGCTGACGCTCTGGAGGGGGTCGTCGCTCTCGGGGATGATCTCTTTCCAGGCGCTGCGATGAGGATTACGGATGTCGATCGCGACCAGGCGCCCCTTGGGGGCGTCGAGATCGGTCTGGAACCAGAAGATCGGTCCGTCGTTGTCCACGAACGAGTACGAAGCGTCGGCCGCGTTGAGCAACTCAACAACCTCGGATTGGGGGTAACTCAGGTCCTTGTAGAAGATCCGGTTTTTGTTCTCGGTGCCCTTCCAGACGCCGATCATGAGGTAGCGGCCGTCATCGGTCACGCTCCCACCGAAGCCCCAGTCCTTGTGGTCGGGCCGCTCGTACACGAGTTGATCCTTGCTCTGCGGATCACCGAGCTTGTGGTAGAACAGTTTCTGGAAGTAGACCGCGTTCTGGAGTTCCTTGCCCTCGACTGGTTCGTCGTACCGGCTGTAGAAGAACCCCTCGTTGTCCTTGGTCCAGGAAGCGCCGGAGAACTTCACCCAGTCGATCTCGTCGTCGAGGTTCTGCCCGGTCTCGATGTCCCGGACCTGCCACGTGCGCCAGTCCGAGCCGCCGTCGCTCGTGCCGTACGCGATGAAACGGCCGTTGTCGCTGACGGTGTACCCGGCGATCGAGACCGTGCCATCCTCGGAGAAGGTGTTGGGATCGAGCAGCACGCGCGGGGGCGCGTTGAGCGAATCCGCGACGTACAGAACACTCTGGTTCTGAAGACCGTCGTTGCGCGTGTAGAAGTATCGGCCGCCTTCTTTGAAGGGTGTCCCGATACGCTCGTAGTCCCACAGATCGGTCAGCCGTTCCTTAATAGCGCCGCGCTGCGCGACACCACCGAGGTAGTCCGCGGTGATCAGGTTCTCTTCCTCGATCCAGGCGCGGGAGTCGTCCGCGTCGGGGTCTTCGAGCC
>JAJDDA010000254.1 GCA_029260535.1 Phycisphaerales bacterium
GCGCCTGTCCGGAATTGGTGTGATTGAGACGGGCAGGTGTTCAGCCGACGCTGACGCTGTCGCCATCGAAGGCCTCATCGAAGCGGTACACGGCGCTGAAATCATCGCTCGTGTCGTCCTCGCTGGCTCGCATCAAGCCGGCATCGACCATCGCGAAGACGATCTCGCCGAAATCATCCGTCCGCTCGATCCCCCACTGCTCAAGGACCGTGCGGGCGAGCAATCCGTACTGCCCGAGGGCAAAGTCACGCAGCCCGATGCACAATTCACGACCGGACACATGCCTGTTGGGTGTATCGAGCATCTCGTCGCTGCGCTCAAGGCGATCAACCGTGTGCCGGAGGCCTTCCTGCACGAACGCGAACGCATCGATCGGGAATTCGGAAGACTCGATCGCGAACGCACTGACATCCAGAGCGTCGTCGAGAGATGGTGGTGTCGGGGCAGTATCGGCCACGGGGGATGACTCCACATAGTGCCCGGCGGATTGCTGAGCACGCTTGTCTATGAACATCTTAGGTATCGGCGCGGTGCGGAATCACCCTTCAATTCCTGCTGACGTGTCGATTTTGCGATAAATGCCACCGAAGCGGTCTCATCACCCATTCTTCCGCGTATCCGATGCCGATCCGCTCGCTGTTGACGAGTCCCAACGCGGGCTTTGCGTTCGGGTAATGTTCGATGTGCAGCGCATCACCATCGATCAGATCGGTCCCGCTCAGGCGCCGATCGACGCCGAACCCCTGACACAACTTCGCCGGCCCCGAGCACAGATCGGTGCTCTTCAGCGGCGTCTTCCGAGGTTTGCCCGCTTCACGATTGCTGCGGATCCGATCGATCCCCTCGACAGGCTCGGCCGCTCTGATCAGCACCGCCACCGGCTCATCGACGGCGCCGCAAACCACATTCATGCAGTGGTGCATGCCGTAGGTGAAGTAGACGTACACGGTTCCGGGCTGCGCATACATCGGCTCGGTTCGCGCGGTCCGCCGGCCTCCGAACGAGTGCGCCGCCTTGTCCTCGACGCCGAGGTACGCCTCGGTCTCGACGATCATCCCCGAAAGCCGTTCCCCGGTGTCGAGCGTGCGCACGAGCAGCGCGCCGATCAGCCGCTGCGCCAAGGTGACCGGATCCGATGCAAAGTCCTCGCGCGACCACCGGCCCCGATCGCTGCTCATGGCGTCGGCGCCTGATGCGTCAACAACATGGGATCGCCTGATGATTCCGCCAGCGCGGTCGGCATCTGTTCCGCATTGGAGAACTCACCGACATCGACCGAAACAACACCCTCGATCGGACCCGGCGCCAGCGTGAATCGGTCGGGGTTCAAACCGAGCGCACGGGCCGCGTTGGTGGTCGCCATCTTCAAAAGCAATTTTGGCTGGATGCTGCTGTCTCGTGCATGCAGGAAGCGGATTTCGTCGAGCGTGCTGATCGTTGGCGCCCCCCCGCTTTCACCCATTGGCAGATTCACAATCGAGTCTGTCCCCAACGCAACATTGATCCCACGCTCGAGCATCTCCGCATAGCGGTGCGGCCCAAACCGATGCTCGGCGCCGAAGTAGACGCTTCCCCTCGGGCAGTACGCCACTGACACGGGTGACCCGGCAAGCAGATCAAGATCCGCATCGCTGACATCGTTGCAATGCACCAGCAGGATCGGTGCAGCCTCCGACGCCTGCCGGATGCTCTCATCCAGACCGCTGAAGAAATGCCCGATCGGAGTCTTCCCGTCACCCACCTCGTCGCGGATGCTCTCGTCCCACAATCCCATTGATTCGAGCAGGTCGTGGAACAGCCCGGTCCCATCCGCGATGAACTCGCGCTCCGGGTCCGACTCCGCGAGGTGCGTCGCCAGAGGCAGGCCCATCGACCCGGCCATCTCAAGCATCCGTTGGTAGAGCCGCAGCCCCACGGTGTACGGCGCATGCGGAGAGACCCCGACCAAGACCCCCTGCGCTTCCGATTCAATCTCATCAACGATCCCGCGGATCCGTTCCGCAGAATCTTCCTGCTTTGCCCCGACGCCGAAGCACTCGATGTACGAGACCCCACCCATCGGCGACTCCCGCAGCGTCCGAGTCGGCACGGTGGACCACACGCCGGCGATGTCCCCCACCGCCACCACACCTCCGGCCAGCGATCGATCGATCCCGAGCCGAACCGAATCCCGGATCGCCTCGTCTGACGTTGCCCGCTCGCGGAGGATCATCGCCAGCCAATCGCCGAACCGACCCCGAACAGGGTCGTAAGGCTGTGGACCGACGTGCGTGAGATCCAGGTGCGTGTGCGCATTGATCAACCCCGGGATCAGGATCGTCCCAGCACAATCCACTCGGACGGCATCTGTTGCTGCGGGGTGCAGCGTGACCTCAGCAGGCGACCCCGATGCCAGAACGCACAGGGAATCCCCTGAATCCTCGATCAGCAGCGATCCGGGCGCCTTGCAGACCCCCTCAGCATCGAGAACCCCGTCGGCGTGAAAAAGTCGGATGTCTGGGGGGTGATCCATCAAGCGGTTCCTCTCGATTCCCGATAATACACCGCCTGATCGTGTATTCTCACAGACCTCAGCCAACGGCGATGGATGCCGCTGACGCCCCGTGCGTCGCAGCCAGTGACCGAACCCCGGCCTGGATTGGCTTTCTCAGCAGTACCAATTCGGAAGGAGCCACAAGATGTCATCACCAACAACCAACAAAATGTCAACCCGCGCCCGACGCACCCTCGCCGTCGCGCTCATCGCCGCGCCCTCGATCATGTTCTTCGGAGGCTGCGCCGCGCAGAGCGAACTCGACTCACGCGATCGCGCGATCCGCAGCGTTGAAGAGCGCAACATCGCCCTCCAGCGCGACGTCGAAGCCAAAGACGCGATCATCGCGCAGCTCCGGGGCCGTGTCGGCACCGGCGACGATTCGATGAACCAGCTCCGCAGCCGCAACGCGGAACTGCAAGCGGAACTGCTCACCACCCAGGAAGACCTCCGCAGCTTCGGCCAACGCCTCGGGCAGGTCGCGAGTATGGTCGACCCGACCACGGAGCGCGCCCTGCGCAACCTCGCCAAGCGGCACTCCGACATCTTCGGTTACGACGCCAACCAGGGCATGATCCAGCTCAAGAGCGACCTGACGTTCGGCTCCGGCTCGTCCGAGCTGACCTCATCCGCCAAGCAGGGCCTGCAGCAACTCGCGCAGATCCTCACCGGCGCCGACGCGACCAGCTACGACCTCATGATCGTCGGGCACACCGACAACGTGCCGATCTCCAACCCCGCGACACGCCGCGCCCACCCGACCAACATGCACCTCTCGGCGCACCGCGCGATCTCGGTTCGCTCGGCGCTGTCGAGCTTCGGGATGACCCCCGCGAGGATGCAGGTCGCCGGCTGGGGTGAGTACCGCCCGGTCGTCGCCAACCCGTCCAAGGGTGGCGCCGCGGCCAACCGCCGTGTTGAGATCCTCCTGCGTCCCTCGTCCACCGGCGCTTTCGCCGGCGCCGGCGAGCCCGCGAAGATCAACAAGCCCACCCAGACCACCAAGGTCGAGACCGATTACCCCATGAAGTAACACCGGATCACCCGATCCGTAAGATCCAACAAAGCCCCGCCACTCAACCCGGCGGGGCTTTTTCATGCGCGCCATCAACGCTATATTCCCTCCATCACGGAGGCCCCCGCATTGATCAAAACCTACCTGACCACACCAGACAACTCACCCCCGCTCGATGCCCACGGCCTGCCCCAGGGCAAACGCCTCAACGACGACTGGGAGATCTCGCCGCGTGAAACCAAGCGGCTCTTCGATGCGGATGAGATCGTGCTGATCGATTGCCGGCGCGACGAGGAGTACGACGCGGTGCGCATCGAGGGCGTCGAGCTCTTCCCGCTCGACGAGATCGGAGCGATGATCGACGACCTGGAAGAACACCGCGGCAAGCCGATCGTCATCCACTGCCACACCGGCGTGCGCTCGCTGAAGGCGGCAGCGTTCTTGAGAGCGCAGGGGTTCGACGATGCGAAATCGATGGCCGGCGGCATCGAACTCTGGTCGATCGACGTCGACCAGAGCGTGCCTCGGTACACGAAGTAACGACCGGCATCAGTCGATCGGCAGTTCCACCTGCAGCAGAATCCTCGGCCGCTCGTTGGGTCGCCTGACCTGCGAACGATCAAAGACGACCAGCCATCGTGTCTCGTACGCCGGCTTCAACCCCGGCGAGTTGGTAGCGCCCGCTCCCTGGTTCATCTGCTCCGCCCGGACCGCGAAGCCGAGCGCTTCCGGCGCCTGGATCGCCTCGATCTGCTCCGGGTCGTACGCACGGATGACAAACCACGCGGTGAAGACATCCGACCGAACCGCAGCGATGTCGAGCGCCGACCGCGCGAGCGCGAGGCGCTCTTCCGGGTCGTCCACCGGATCGAACGTCGCGAGAGCGTAGTCATTGCGCCCGGAATAGCTGCCCAACTCGTTGAAATCGTTGGTTACAACCAAGCCATTGACGGGGGTCGTGTACCGGAGCGAGAGCGGGGCGCCGTCGTTTCCAGGGCCTCCGTCAATCCCGAGTTCCATGAAGTCATCAAATCCTGCAAGAGCAGACGGATTGCCATCTGTTGTTGTGGTCCAATCCGACATCGCGAGCAACTCGCCGATGTTGACCAGCCCACGATGCGCATTCGTCGTGATCGGATCCATCGAATCGCGCAAGCCGCTCATGAAATCGTTCGACCGATCGACCCCATCCAGGTCGCGGTATGCCTTGACCAGATCCGACCGAGAAGCGCCCGGCCCGCTCGATGCGGGGAGCGCCGTAGCGCCAGGCATGCTCCCGTTGACATCATCCTCCGGCGCAAAGAACGGCATCGACTCGAGCACCTCAATCGGCGCCGTGTTGAGATTGATCTTGCCCTGCGCCAGATGCCTCGATGTGGGCAACACAGAGAAGCAGTCGAAGACCCGGTTCGCGAGCGGGATGCGGAGGGAATCGGGCCATTCCATGCCACTAGGAGTCATGTCGGCGAGATCGTCACCGAGGATATACCTGGAAGGATCAAGCACACCGAGGTAAGGATTGCCAATCAGACCCGCGCTGGCGTTGTAGTTGTAGTGGATGTCCTGCCCGAGTTGCTCGCTGATGGTGATCCAGCGGTTGGACATCCCGAAGTTGGCCGACGGATTCATCTGACCGGGCGGCATGTGCGCTTGAAAGAGCGAATACCCCGGGAGCGTCGGGTCTGAAGCCTCGTATATCGATGCGTTGTTGATGTACCTGTGCGTGAACACACTCAGCATGTGCAATTCGGCAACGGAGCGGAGCGGGCCGTTGGGGACGAACAACTGGAACGAGGGAAGCATCGTGAGCATCCCGACATCATCACCGGGTGTCTGAATGGCAAACAAATCCGCAACGAGATCGGTCAGCACGGGATCGGTTATTGAATCCTGCGTCTCGAGCAAAGGGAACAGCCGCCAAGATTGTGTTTTGAAATCGGATGTCTCTACATCATTTTCGCTCTGGCGCTCAATCACATAAGATGGGAATCCAAAGCCGGTTGAGCCTTGCCCCAACGGACGAGCGACGCTGGAACTGCGTGCAAAGCGTGCAGAGCCCCGACGACTATTCACAGGTGTACCACCAGTATCAACCGGTACGGGATCGAGCATGCCAAGGATGTCGGGCACAGGGAACTGGACGCCGGATTGCGGAGAAAGCCGATCAACAAGAACATCCAGTTGCGTGCTGCCGGGATAGCGGTAGATCAACTGCACCGGGAGACTATCGGTGCCGAATGCAGTAAACGGAACCGGTCCAGCCCCGGTCGGGAGGATGACATCAGGGTTCGCAGAATCAAGCTGGACGAGATTCCCGGTGGCGATGTCTAGTCCCTTGTTTGCGAATTCCTCGTAGACCCCGCCAGAACCATTTAGAAACTCGTCCCAGACAGCATCGAAGATCGGCTCTCGCCCGGTCTCGAAAAGCATAAAGAATGTCTTTGTGTCATTCGGACCAATAATTGTAGAGCCACCGGAGATCGGGACGATCGGCGCCACAAACTGATCCGTAACGTTGCCTTTCGAGATACGTATGACATAATCCTGAACATCGATCTCCTCCGCCCAGGGGTTGCCAAGTTCGACTGCAAAGAGCGAACCAACCTGATCGGATGCGTCACCCGGATCAACGACAATCAAACCATTAAGTTCACCCGTGGGCATCGAGGTAGCCTGAAAATCTTCGAATAACTCCAGATAAAACGCCTGCCGCAGGAACGGCTGCCGGTCCAATCCCACGAGCGTCACACCATTGGCAGGAGCGCCTGTTTCCGCTGCGTTAAACGACGCCTGTGGCACATTCCCGTGCACGAAAGTTGGCGTTACTTTGACCTCGCGATTATCAAGAGCGGTCACCACGGATGCATCAGGTGTTGGAGTAAAACGAGCAAGGGTCGGTGACTCACGAAAGTTTTCATCGTGATCCATCGCATCGGCAAGGTTGATCGCCAGCGAAGCCGCGCGCAGCGCCGCGTAACTGACATTGACTCCCGGCTGTGCCCCTGCCGGGGACGTTGCTCCGAGGTCGCTGCCGCCGTAGTGGTAAGACTGATCAACCGCCATCATCCCGACATCGTTTGATGTCAGCCCGGATGCAACCGGAACCTCGCTCGCCAGCGGCGCCAGCGCCCACATGAACGATTCATACGCCCTTTGCACGAAGTCGCGAACCTGCAGCGTGATGGCGTTGTTGTCGAGGTCGTCGGGGGCCGAAACAGGGAGGCGGATCGCGCTCGGATCATCAATCCGGATCTTCCGGTTCAGGAACTGGTCGTCGTAAGTCGCGGCTGTGTTCACCACCGGGACCGGGCTGAAATCTGCGACACCGTTGATCATGGTCAGGTGCCGGCGGATGTCGGTCTGGAGACGCTCCAGCTTGTTGACCTGGAAATAGCCGTTTGATCCGAAATCCATTTCGGGAGTTTCCGCTCCGAGGCCGTACGTCTGCACGACCCGGCGGTCTTCCAGCGCCCGGAGCGGCCCAAGGCTCTCCATGTCGGGATAGGCGATCATGCCGCCGCCGAGGGAATCCATCCCCGGGAGATAGCCGAGCGGGGTCCCACCGTTGAGCACCTGATCCGTCCGCTGCTCAAGTTTCGAGACGAGCAACCCATGGTTCGCGCCTTCGAAGCTGCGCAGGTCGATCTCGTCCGCGATCGGCATCGGGACGGCTTCAGCCGTCGTCCGGAGCCTCGGCGCACTGCCCACCGTCCGCCAGAGCATCTCACGCTCACGAGGGTCGAGCGGTGTCAGCATCTCCAGCAGCGATGTCGCGCCGCTCATGCCGTCGTGCGGCAGATCGACCCAGCCGACCTCGCTGCTGAAGTTGTTGTTGATCGCACCGAACGCGGCTTCGAGGTTCCACGCCTGAGCGGATCGGTAGAAATCGTAATGGTTGGCCGGAATCAGCGTCCCGTTCATACGAACATCGGGATGCCCTACAGAGCCGATCGCTTCGCCCTTCGATCGCCGGAGCAGCCGGTACAGGTCGATATCCGCTGGGGTTCGACCGTACCCGACATTGTCGCTGTCACCCGGGATCTGCCACTCGAACGAGCTGTTGGCGCTGATCTTGGCGCTGCTGTCGATGATGCGCGCCGCAACGACCCACTTGAACCCGAAGAGCTCGCCGTGCGAGTCGAGTTGCTGCCACCTCGCGTCGGCGCGGCCGTCGCCATCGGTGTCGGCCCAGAGTCGGCCGTCGAGACTGCTCAGTGACGTGAAATCTGCTGGTGGTGTATCAACATCCTCTAGATTGCCGCTGCTTTCGAGGACCTCCTGCATCCGGCTCATCTGCATGTCGAAGACACGGAGGTTGGTACCAAGAGTTGGTCCGCCGCTCGCAAGGTAAGCCCCGTCTACCCCGAGATTTGGTCCACTCAGAGGAGGAGGCGGCGCGGCGCCGTCCCCGTTGTCCTCGTCGTACCCGCCGGAATAACCGGCGATGCTGGTGTTGAAATTCGAGATGTCGAGACCGGGATCGCCGCGCTGGAACATCGCCGGGTTCCCCTGCGATCGCGCCAGCCATTCGGCGATATCAACGTACCGCCCGTGATCTCGGCGCCAGAAACCGTCGGATCCTTGGCTCTGATCGAACTGCCAGACCCATCCGCTGCGCATGTTCGTGATTTGCGGCCAGGTGTCCCAGCCATCGACGGAGTCAATATCAACAGGCTGCTGCGATGCGAGCCAGGCGTCGTCGTTCGGTGTTAACTCGTCGCGATCGCGCTTGCTCGCCGCACCGGTGATGTCCATGTACAGCCGCTGGTCAGGATCGGGCGGGTCGGCGAGCCACCCGGTATCCACCGACGGGTAATCCGAGTACTCCCCGTCCTCGAACATCTTTGGCCAGATCCGGTTGCCCGCGCCGTCGATGCGGGGCGTCGAGGCGGAGACGATCTTGTTCCCGAAGAGGTCCGCCGTCAGGAGCGAACCGATGTGCGAGGTCGTGACGTTGACCTGCTGCCGGAAGTTCGAGATGGTCGCGTACGCATTGGCGCTCGAGCGGTCGAGCTTGACCACCGTCATGTAACTGAGCGCCGCGACCGAGAGCACCGCGAGGACACCCACCGCGAGGATGATGATCGTGCCTCGGCGTTTGGTCGCGTGGCGGACTGCAGGGTTGTTGACTGGTTGCATTGCTGTGCGCACGGTGCGCCTCCTTTGATCACGGATGGATCACGAACCGCCGGGGTCCAGGGAGAAAATAAACTCGAAATTCTTGCCGTCGGGAAGGCTGCCCCGCGAATCGTGCAGGGTGACCCTGACACGCAGGAGCATCTGCTTTTTCCATGTGGTCCCGTCCGGACGGCGGTACGGCAGGATCAGGAACGATTCATCCAACGGATCCGGGGCGCCGCCGGTCAGGTAGGTGGTATACACCGGCCCACCAGTAGCGAACGGGATGGAGCCGTTCGCTCCGGGCAACCCACTCACGACATGAAAAGCCGACGAGGAATCGGGTTGATAGCCGGGTGCCTGGTAGAAGAAATCATCCAGCGGATCGGATTGGATCGCACTCTGCGTGATCTCGGCTTCCACAATATCCGGATCGTTCGGGTTGGACTGCAACTGGATCCGGCTCGACATCGCCGGGAGTGTCCAGTTCTGGAAGAACGACCTGATCGGCAATCCGCCAAGATTGCTGACAACGGACATGTCGAACCAGATGACCTCACCCCAAGGGATATCGACCTCGCCGTCCAGGTCGAAGTCGATATCGTTCGCTGCGGTCGAGCCATCGCTCCACGCGATCTCGAAGTTGGAGCACTGCGTCCCGAGGATCGCGTGCAGGTCCATCAGCGCATCTTCAGGTTGAGGATGATCCTCACGGAGGGCAATCGGGGCGCGGTTGAGCACCGGAGCGACCGGGTCAGCGAGGATTCTGGTAAACATGCCGGCGATCGCGCGCTGCGTCGCGGCGCGGTCATGATTATCGATGCCCGTTCGCATCCACAATGGATTGTTAGCGAATTCCTGCGGATTGATCGGATCCGAGCCGGTCAGGGTCGTCAGCCTGCCGCTTGTAAACGCGCGACCAGAGCCGGGAGAGTTCATATCCTCGCCCTCAATCCAGCGCTGCACGTCGACATGGTCCTGAGCGCACAGGTCAACCCTGCCGCTCCTGATCCGGCGATAATCCGGACGGTCCGAGTTGATCAGCAAGAAATCCTCCAACTCGGATTCCTTGAAGACGTTCTCGAACACAGGAACACGCTGCTCGATCTCCAGATCCCGGATGTACGGAGCGATCTCCCGATCGAACCCGATCGGTGATGCGATGTTCCCGCCGGAGCCGCTGCCGAACCCCGCGGCTTCTCCGCCGTAGAGGACCATCGGCTGCCGGAGCAACGACCAACCGGACGCGAACTCGTTGCGCCCCTTGACTGGTTCGCGAAGGTCATCGAACCGGTTGGTATTGGGGATTGTGGGTAAAACCGGGAGCGGGGATGATCCGAAATCTCCATCGGGGATGAATTGTCGCTCCGGCGCCACAGGTAAGAGCGGATTGGCGTGATCCTCCGGTGGCCAGTTCGGGTCAGGCCTCGGCGCGAGCCCGTGCCCGTAATAGATCCTGGCGTACTGCGACAGCGCATCGGCGGCGGTGTTCTCTGTTGTTACCTGATACGAGGAATACCCTTTCGCGCCGTTAAACGCGAGGAACATGATCTCATCAACCCGGCGCGTCATCGCCTTGCTGCCTTCGGCGTAGACGCCAAGGATTTCTCCGGATGTAATCGCGAGCCGATCGGCATCGCGGTCGTCCGCGGTAAGATAGATCGGCACCTCCCCATCGGCGGGTTCCAGCATCCCGTTGCGATTGAGGTCACCGACCTCTCGCCAGCGGATCGCAAAGAACGTCTCGTCGGAGGGGATGCTGTTGAAGGCCTCGATATCATCGCGCAACTGCTTCTCAAGCGTCCTGGCGACCTGATCAACCTCCGCGACGGCAGTCCCGACCGCGATCAGGCTGCTCACCGAGGTAAAGATCCGTCCGACGCCTGCCGAGAGCAGCGCGATCGCGGCGATCGCAACGAGCAACTCGGGGAGCGTGAAGCCGAACTTCAGGTTCTTGATTCGCTCAGTTTGATTCATTGGTCGGCCACCTGGATCACGCGGGCCTCAATCGGGGTCAGCGCCCACTCGGTCTCATCGGTCAGGCTCTTGACGACCGGGTAAACCCCCCAGACATGGATGGGTTCGCGATAATCATTCGTGACGAGATCCACGATCGGTGAACGCCCGTTCACACGGGGAGAGCGATCGAGATAGGCGCGGATGAGTGTGCTTCCTCCGAGATCGGTGACGGTGAGCCTCCGCAGCACACGGACAGGGAAGTCGGCCCCTGGGTCGGACGGATCCGGGGTTTGACCAAGAACGCCAAACCTGGAACTCATCATGAGCACCTGCCCCTGCGCGAGCGCCCAGCCTACGGAATCCTCCAGATTCGAATCGATCTCGATGAAGTACCGCTTGGATTCCTGATCGTAACCCAGCTGGACCTCAACCTCGCGGAGCACGCTGTCGAGCGTCTCCACGCTCAGTTCGGTGTCAGGCGGGATAAACGCGAAGCCCCGCTTGCCGAGGTCATCGATCTTGGTGGGCCTCGCCAGCGCGCGCAGGCTGTACGTGATGAAGCACATCTGCGTCGAGGCCGAGGTCCGACGCAGCAGCGCCGAATACCCGAGGATGGGGCGCTTCCCGCCGGGCATCGTCTCGTCCGGCTCGGTCACGAGCCGATCCGAGAGGGACATCAACTGATCGTTGCGCCAGTCGTACCCCGAGATCGAGATCGAATTGACGAACTGCGTTGAATCCAATGCGAAGTTGAAACTGTCGATCCGAGCCCTGCCGGAGGCGTTCCGCTCGCGTCGATCAAACGTCAGTATCGATGTCCCGACACCGCCTCCGAAGCCGGAGACGACACCGGTGATCGTGATCTTGTCCTGATTGCCATAGTCATTGAGAAGGCTCGGCGGTGGAGGCGCCGTGAAGACCACCTCGATCGGCGTGCTGTCGATCGTAGTGCCGGATGTGTAGCTGAGGATTTCAACGGTGATCACAAAGCCCGACTGTAGGTTGATCCTGCGATGATTCAGCTCGGCGATCGGGTTGTCGATGTAGAAAGTCGAGGGGCTCGACGCGGTGTACGTCGCGGTCTGGTTGTTCGTCGGCGGGAGATCGCCGCTAATAATCCCACCAGGGACGAACCCGGCGTTCATGATCGGCCCTGACGGCGGGGGCTCGTTGATCAGCAGGTACCCTGGGAACACCGTCAGGTAGTTGGTCACCGGATCCATATAGGAAGGTGTCCACTGCCCATCTCGGATCGTGACGAAGTTGCCCCCCGGACGACCCAGTTGTTTGGTGAGCACATCCTCCGCGTTGGTCGCGATCCCGACGGACAGGTTCTGCATCGTCGCCGCACGCTGCTGTGTTGCTGAACCCGCGAGGACCGCGATCAGCCCAAGGACCCCCAGCCCGAGCACGGTCGTCGCGATCAGGACCTCGATCAATGTAAAAGCACGATTCCTCATGGCGCCGACCTCCTGATAATGTTCCCGGTGTAGCGGTCGAATCCGATGACCTCACCGTTGAGATCGATCCATCTGCTGACCATGCTGACCCGCTTGTCGAGCAGCACGTTATCGAACGGGATCTCATCCCCCGAGCCCGGTCGGCCGTCGGGGTCGTACAGCAAAGGCCAGGGCGCGAGCGAAGTGCTGGGGTGCAGTTTCCAGACATTCTCGACGCCGGTGCCGCGCTCGAGCTGTTTAAGATCAACGATCGCGAGCTGCGAGACCGATCGGAGAATGACCTCCGGGTTCCTCGATGGCTTGATCGGCGCGTTGGCAAGGTCCAGCCCCGCGTTCTCCGGATCAAAGATGGTCGGGTTGTCGTACGGTTCAACATCCAGCGGATCGATCGGGAGTTGATCAATAGGATCGAGCGGGTAATCGATGAACGCGTTGGCGGGGTTGGAAAATGACCCCTGCGAAAAGGCGCCAACGACACTGCCGTCAGGATTGAACTGGATCATGAACGAGTTGGCATGCCGGAGCGCATCGATGACATCCGGATCCATTGGATCTTCCTCGATAAACTGGTACCAAGGCTCATCAACAATGAGCGGGTCCTCATCATCCGCGACCATGACGATCCCCGTCTGCCAGAACAACCGCGGATCATTCCTCGGGAAGATCCAGGGGTTCTCGAAGATGCCGCCACCAACATCGACGAACGCGCCGGTGCCATCGTCCTGATACGCAGGGTGCCGTTCACCGGCGTACCAGTGGAACGTGTTCGCATCAATCCGGGGTTCATCAAAGACGTTCGGATCAATCAACGGATCCGGCAGGTGCGAATACGAGAGCCCGAACACGCCGATCCCCTGAGGAAGGATGACCGGCGCGGTGTTCGGCGCCGGCTGGAACGCGACCGCGTAGGTGTGTTTCGGCGGCCCTGTCGGCAGGCTCGAGAGCGCACCGCCGCTCCCGGTCGATGATTCGATCAGGATGACGAGCGAGTACTGCTCATCCTTGGTGTCGAAGAGGAACGCCACCGCGGTCTGCACGCCGTCGCGCATCGCGATCGCCCTGGCGCTGCCAAGCGATGCGGTGGTCTGGCTGATCGCCGACGAGAAGTTCGCCGACTGGATCAGCGAGCTGAACGAGGGCAGCGTCACCACGACGAGCGCCACGATGATCGCGATCGCAACGAGCAGCTCGATCAGCGTGAATCCGCGTGACCCGCGTCTCCGAGAAGAATTGATTCGTGTATTCATCGGAAACTCGCATTAAAAATGGGATCGCTGCGCCACGGATCAACGCTGTACGAGTACAGGTTGTCCTCGATCGATTCGATCGCGACCTCCGAGAATGTCTTCGTGCTGGTCGCTGCGCCATTCTGGTCGGTATCACCGTCAGGGGTGAGCTGCGATGTCGTCCCGTAATTCCCGTCAGGGCCTGCGGAGAAAAAGTAAGGCCGGCCGTTGAGGCACTTGCCATACAGATCCTGCGCGAGCCTGTTCGAGGGATGCACGTAGAAGATCAGGTGCGCCGAAGGATGCAGCGCCGGCCAGGCGTTTGCCGGATCGTTGGCAGATGCAGGCGAGACCGCGGCCCACTCGTCCAGATCACCCCAGGTATCGAGCACCGAAGGGGTGACATCGGTATCAGTCGATGTCGGTGTCGGCGCCAGGAATCGGTCCCCGATATTAGAGATGATCGCATCAGACTCGCCAATCCCGATCGCTTGCCTGAGGAATACGGAAGCGTCCGGATGACGAGAGTGGTACAGCGTCTGGTACAGCTCGGTCGTGTTCTCGAACGAACTGCTGTCATAACGAAGCCGATCACCGGGGGCCTTGTGATACTGCCCCTTGTAGTTCGGATTCCCGCTGGCGATGTTGGGGTCGTAAGGATTGTAAGGCGGCGGCGCCCCCTCCTCGGTGATGACCTCTTCGAGAAGCCGGTCGAGCGAGGACAGCACCCCCATGGTCGCCGACGCGTTCTGCCTTTTCACGACGAGCATGCCCGTAGCTGCGGTAATCGAGAGCAGCAGGCTGATCACGATGATCACGACGAGCAGCTCGATCAGCGAGAAACCCGCGTGCAGCGATCCAGAATCAGGTGTTGAGGTACTATTACGATTCATCATTACTGGGTCACCCTGATGTTGTCTTTGAGATGCTTGAGCAGCGCCTTGAGCGCAACCGGGTCGCCAGCGCTGCCGCCGGAGCCGGAGCCGATCTCTTCGAGCAGTTTGGAGTTGGTCGCGTTAATACCTGGCCCGTTTGCCGCGGACAAGCTGAGATCCTGCTCAGCGGTGTCGAGACCGCCGAGTTGGGTCACCGTCCCTGTGAACAGCCTGTCAGGACCCGCGGAAAGCAGGAAATACTCTGACGTGTTCAACACCGCGTCGAGTTCCGGCTTGAAGCCGCCGGTAACAGCTTCGATATTGATCAATTCGATCGGTGTCTTTTCGATCGACACGGAGCCCGTGTCATCGCGTTTAGACCAGAACGGGCGGTAATACCGGATCGGGTTGTCCCACGCATCGACAAAGACGTACATGTTTTTGTCGACGTTGTCATCAAGAGCACCGGTGTCCGGGTCCGGGATCTTTCGCGCCGGTTCTGATCCGAAATCAATGAACCGAACAGGCCGCATCACATCACCGGATCCGGCGTCAATGTAAGGACCATAAATCCGACCGCTCTTGACCGGGTTCTGCTCCGATCGATCGTGCGCGCCACCCCAGGAGCGATCGGGACCGGGATCACGGAACCCAGGCCCGGCGACACCGTCGTGGCGATCGGCGCGGAGCCCGTCAACGAGAACCGAATCCTCAAGACGCCCCTGACCGACCAGGTAGACCGGGAGCGAAGTCAGGCTCATGTACCGGAACTCGATCAGCGCGGCGGTCGGATCGTTGTGCGCCATCAGCAACTCGCGTTGCGGCTCATCGAACTGTCCATCATCGCGAATCAACGGGGGGTAATACTTGAAATCCGCCTTGAACTGCTCGATCCCGGTCGCGATCGAGCGCATCGTAAACTTGGTCGAAGAGACCGCGCCGGCGCGGAGCGCCCCCTTGGTCGCAGCGAATGTCATGCCGATCAGCAGAGCGATAATCGTGACTACGACGAGCAGCTCGATCAGCGTGAACCCATTCCGGAATCCCGCCGAACGGCGCGTGGTTGTGTAATGCATATTCGTCATCGCCAAACTCCTATTGCAGGCTCTCGATCATCGCGATCATCGGCAGGAACATCGCCAGCACGATCGTCCCGACAATCCCGCCGAGCACGATGACCATCAGCGGCTCGAGCAGTGACACCAGCGAACCGACCGCGACATCGACCTCTTCGTCGTAGTTGTCCGCGATCTTCGAGAGCATCGAGTCCATGTCGCCGGTCTCTTCGCCGACGTCGATCATGTTGACCACCAGCGCATCGCAGACCTTCGTCTCACGCAGCGGCTTGGCGAACGATTCGCCCTCGCGGATCGAGTCGTGCACCTTGATGAGCGCCCGCTCGTAGATCCAGTTGCCGCACGTCTGCGCGGTGATCTGGATCGCCTCGAGGATCGGCACACCGGCGCTGATCAGCGTGCTGAGCGTCCGCGTGAACCGCGCGACCGTCGATTTGCGGATCAGCCCACCGAAGATCGGGATCCGGGCCCAGATCCAGTCGGTCGTTGCCCTGCCGATCGGCGTCTTGCGGATCATCTTGTAGATAATCGCGACGATGAACGGCGATGCGAGCATCCAGACCGCGCCGGGGACCGTCTGCCCCGGGTTGTTGCCGGCGACCCATGAACTGGTCTTGATCAGCCACATGGTCAGCGCGGGGAGCTCGATCTCAAAGTCCGCGAAGATGCCTTCGAACTGCGGGATGATGAAGACCATGATCAGCGTCAGGATGATCAGCGCGATGCTGATCACCGCGAAGGGGTACACCATCGCGCCCTAGATCCTGCGCTTGAGATTCTCCGACTGCTCCATGAAGTCACGCAGACGCTGGAGGATGACATCCAGCACACCACCGACCTCGCCGGCGGCAACCATCTTGAAGTACAGGCGATCGAATACGCTGGGATGCTTCGCCATCGATTCCGAAAGCGACGTGCCCGCCTCGACGTCCTCGCAGACATCGATCAGCACATTCTTCAGCTTGCCCGGCTTGAGCTGTGACTCCAGGATCTGCAGCGATCGCAAGAGCGGAAGACCAGCGTCCTGCAGCGTTGAAAGCTGACGCGTGAAGAGCGTCAACTGCTTCTGGCTGACGCCGCCGATGGTGATCCCGCCGCCCTTTTTCTTCTTCTTGGTGACACCACCCTCCCCGGCGACCGGCGCCTTGGCGGACTTCTTCACCTTCTGCTCGCGGACCGTCGTCGGGTAATACCCCTGCATCTTGATCCGCTGGATCGCCTCGTCGCTGGAGCCGGCCTCGATCGTCCCCTTCTGGGGCTGCCCCGATGCGTTCAGCGCTTCGTATTGGAATGTAGCCACGTCTGCTCTCCTGGCGCCGAACGCCGGTCATTCAGTCTTCCGCAATGGTCTCGCGGACCACCTCGTCGATTGTTGTCTGTCCCTCGTAAATTGCGATCAGCCCGGCGTCACGCAGTGTCCGCATCCCCTTGGCCCTTGCCTCGCGGCGCAGCGCCTCGGTGCTCGCGTCCTTCATGATCAGGTCGCGCATGTCGTCGTCGAGCGTCATGATCTCGAACAAGCCCAACCGGCCCTTGTATCCCGACTTGAAGCAGTGATCGCAGCCGCGACCGCGGAAGAACTTCCGCCCTTGCACGTCGTCCGGTGTCAGCGCCAATTCCATCAGCTGCTCTTCGGTGGGCTCGTACGATTCCTTGCACTTGCTGCAGATCGTCCTGACCAGCCGCTGCGCCACGATGCCCTCGATCGTCGCCGTCAGCAGGAACGATTCGAGCCCCAGATCAAGCAGTCGCGTGATCGAGCTCGGCGCGTCGTTCGTATGGAGCGTCGAGAACACCAGGTGACCGGTCAGCGATGCCTGCACCGCGATCTCCGCGGTTTCGAGATCTCGAATCTCACCGACGAGGATCACGTCTGGATCCTGACGCAGGAATGACCGGAGCGCCGCCGCGAACGTCAGCCCCGCCTCCGAGTTCATCTGCACCTGCACCAACCCGTCAATGTCATACTCAACCGGGTCCTCCGCGGTAAGGATCTTCTCGGTGATCTCGTTGAGTTCCTGCAGCGCCGCGTAGAGCGTCGTGGTTTTGCCCGAGCCGGTCGGCCCGGTGACGATCACAATCCCGTTGGGCTTGCGGATCAGGCTGTGAACCAACTCAAGGTGTTCCTCGCCGAGACCCACGCGGTCGAGGCTCAATTCAACGTTCGAGCGATCGAGCACACGCATCACGCACGACTCGCCATGCATCGTGGGGAGCACCGCGACACGAAGATCGATCGGGGCGCCGCCCACGACCAACTCCACACGCCCGTCCTGCGGGACCCGGTGCTCGGCGATATCCAGGTTGGACATGACCTTGATGCGGCTCGTGATCGCAGGCCCGAGATACGCCGGGGGCGGAACCATCTCGTAGAGCACACCATCGATCCGGTACCGGATTTTGAATTCTTCTTCGAATGGCTCGAAGTGGATATCCGAAGCTTTGTCCTTGATCGCCTGGAGCAGCACCAGGTTCAGCAGCTTGATGACCTTGTTGTCGTCGGCGACTTCCATCACCGCGTCGAGATCGATCGAGCCCTCCCGATCCGCCAGCGCCTGGAACCGCTCATCGCTGGCGAGATCGCTGACGACATCCGTCACCGATTCAGAGACCGCGTAGTGCTTGGCGATCAGCGCGTCGATCTGCTTTTCATCCGACACCACCGCGTCGACCTTGAACCCCATCAGCAGGCGGAGGTCATCCACCGCTCTGAAATTGTCCGGGCTCTTCATCGCGATCGTGAGCTTGCGTCCGCCGGTGTGCTCGATCGGGACCACCTGGTACGCCTTGACCGTCTCCGCCGGAAGCGACGCGATCGTTTCTTCGTCGAGCTCTAAGTCGGCCAGATCGACGAACCGCATCCCCGCCTGACCGGCGAGGGCTTCCTGGACGTCCCGCTCGACGACGTATCCCAGCTCGGTAAGCAGTTTGCCGATCGGGGCCTTGCGCTCTTTCTGGATTTTGAGCGCCTCGTAGACCTGCTCGCGCGTCACCTTCCCCATCTTGGTCAGGACACGTCCAAGCCGTCTGCCTTTCAGTTCTGCCGGTTCAATCGCCATCAGATCTGATCTCCAATCGGGAGCATCACCGACGCCATCCAGACGCCGGCCTACACCCATGATTCGTTATGGTTACGTCAAGTGTTTCCGAAAACAACGCGAAATACGCTCCATTAAGCGTTACGCCATCGGGCAATATTAGTAATATGCTCAATCCGTACACCCGTACAACAGCCTGATATCAATGCGATATCAGTGCTCGCTGGCCTTCACATCCTCTTCATCCAGCTCGGCTCGGCCGACCTGTGCACCTGCCTGGTGGACCTTGTCAGCGAGTGTCTGCGGGTTCTTGGATTTATCAATCATCTCTTCAGGGGAGATCATCCCCTTGGTGTAGAGCGACCACAGATGATCATCCAGTAACTGCATGCCGAACCGTTTGCCGGTCTGGATGGCAGAATCGATCCGGAAGCTCTTGTTGTCCCGGATCAGGTTGCTGATCGCCGGAGTGACCACGAGGAACTCGTAGCCGGCGACCATCCCCTTGGTGTCCACACGACTCAGCAGCACCTGGCTCAGGATCGAGATCAGCGTGGTCGAGATCTGAACCCGGATCTGGTTCTGCTGCGTCACCGGGAAGGCGTCGACCAAACGGTCGATCGTCTTGGCGGCGCCGGTCGTATGGAGGGTTCCGAAAACCAGGTGACCCGTCTCAGCGGCTCTCACCGCGGCCTCGATCGTCTCGAGGTCACGCATTTCGCCGACCAGGATCACATCAGGATCCTGACGCAGGGCCCTCCGGAGGGCCTCTTCGAAGGAGGACGTGTCCGTGCCGACCTCACGCTGATTGACGATCGATTTTTTGTGCGTGTGGTAGTACTCGATCGGATCTTCCATCGTGATGATGTGGTGATCCATGTTGGTGTTGATGAAGTCGATCATCGTTGCCAGCGAGGTCGTTTTTCCCGAGCCGGTCGGGCCGGTCACAAGGAACATGCCCCGGGGGCGGCGGATCAACTGCTGGACCATCGGGGGCAGACCGATCTGGTCGAACGTCAGGAGTTTATTGGGAATCTGCCGGCAGACGATCGCGAGGTTGCCGCGCTGACGGAAGACCGAGACACGGAACCGAGCCGCCTCGCCATACGCAAAGCCGAAGTCAGCGCTGCCTGCTTCCTGAAGTTCCTGCTGCCCACGCTCCGGGGTGATGGATTTCATCAGCGCGACCATGTCGTCGGCGTCGAGCACCTTCGTCTGGAGGTTGCGGAGACCGCCATGGAGGCGCAGCGTCGGGGGCCGACCAACGGTCAGGTGAAGGTCACTGGCGCCGGTTTTCACGACGGTGTCGAGCAGGCGGTCGATCTGAACGGTTGACATCTGGGGACGCTCCTGACGGTTCTTCACTCTCGAAAACATTGGCGGCAGGGCCGCTCCGATTCGTACGGCTTACTCGGCTTGCGCCACCTTGGCGATCTCTTCGGGCGTGGTCATGCCCTTGAGGATCTTGATCTTTCCATCCCCGAGCAACGGCCGCATCCCGCCGGCGATCGCGGCCTTGCGGATCTCCGAGATCGGGGCGCCATCGAAGGCCAGCTCACGGATCCTTGAATTGAGAATCATCAGCTCGTTGATCGCGCGCCGGCCCTTGTAGCCGTTGCCGCCGCACTCGTCGCAGCCGCCGGCCTTGTAGATGATGTTCTTGGCGCGATCCTCATCGGTGATCCCGGTGAGTTTGAGGAACTTGTGATCGGGGTCCGGATCGGGAACGCGGCACTTCTCGCACAGGATCCGGATCAGCCGCTGCGCCATGATCGCCTGGATCGACGAGGCGACGAGGAACGGCTTGACGCCCATGTCCACGAGGCGGGTAATCGCGCTCGGCGCGTCGTTGGTATGGAGCGTAGAGAAGACCAGGTGACCGGTCAGCGCCGCCTGAATCGCCACTTCGGCGACTTCCTTATCGCGGATCTCACCGACGAGAATGATGTTGGGCGCCTGACGCAGCATCGAGCGGAGGATCGCTGAGAACGTCAGCCCGATCCCCTCACGCACCTGACACTGGTTAATCCCGGAGAACGCGTACTCGATCGGGTCTTCCGCGGTGATGATCTTCTTGTCAGGGCGGTTGAGCACGTCCAGCGCTGAATACAGCGTCGTCGTCTTACCCGAACCGGTCGGACCGGTCACGAGGAAGATGCCGTTGGGCCTCCGAATGATCTTGTTGAACGTATCCATCGTGTCCGGCTCGATACCCAGGTTCGCCAGACCGATCCGGACGGAATCGGGCCGGAGAATACGCAGCACGACCGACTCGCCGTGGTACGCGGGGCACGCGGAGACACGGAAATCGACCTGCTGGTCATCGACCGGCAGCTTGATTCGACCGTCCTGCGGGATTCGCTTCTCAGCGATATTCAGCCCCGCCATCAGCTTCAGCCTGGCGAGCACCGCGTTCTGCATGCGCTTGGGCAGGTTGTCGCGCTCGATGCAAACGCCATCGATCCGGTAGCGCAGACGCACCCGGTTCTCCATCGGTTCAACATGGACATCCGAGGCACGCATCTTGACCGCTTCGATCAGGATGCGGTTGCACAACTTGATGATCGGCGCGTCTTCCGCCTTGCGATCGATTGACGCGTCCACCGAACGATCCACCGAGCGGTCGATTGTCTGGTCGATTGATTCGGTGATCAATGATTCCGACGCCGCGACCATCTTCGGCTGCGACATCCGGCCCTCGATGTACGAAAGGATCCGTCCCTTGGGCGCGAGCCTCGGCTCGATCTCGGTGTTCAACCGGAACCGGAGCATGTCGAGCAACTCGAGATCCATCGGGTCGTGCACGATCAGTTGAAGCCGACCGTTGTCTTTCGAGAGCGGCAGGATCTGGTGCTTGCGGATGAGATCTTCGGGGAGCAGCTTCGCGTCCACCAGATCCGAGTTCTCCGGCTTGCCGAGATCGAAATACTCCAATCCGAACTGGGCAGCGAGCGCCACCGAGACGTGATCCTCTTTGACCATCCCGGCCTCGACCATCGCCTCGCCGAGCCTTTTGCCCGAGCCTTTGGCGAGTTTGATCCCCTGCTCGACCTGCTCGGGCTTCGCCGCCCCGAGTTTGATCAGGATCTCACCCAGTTTTCGTCGTGATCTTGCCATCAAACTCCGCCTGTGACCCTGTACAAAGGGCGCTGACCTGTGTGAATCCGGCCCCTGAGGCGACCGGTGATTTTTCTGTCTTGGGGGCTACTCTATATCGATATGAGCAACAACGCTCCATCTCAACCCGCAAAGAAGCCTCGATGGACAATCTCTCGGGAGTCCTGCCCTTGACCGGTTCCGATAACAGCGCCGCAGAGCAGCGCCTCCCGAGGCTCCTGATCACCGCCGGGCCGACCCACGAAGCCATCGATTCGGTGCGCTACCTGGCCAACCGATCGTCTGGTCGGCTCGGGATCGCGATCGCGGAGGAAGCCGCCAGCCGAGGCTGGCCGACCACCCTGCTGCTTGGTCCGACCGCTCTCGGCTGCAGCGATACGCATGTCAGGACGATCCGGTTCGTTTCAACAGCGGATCTCGGGGATCTCCTCGCCGAGCACGCCCCCTCGTGCGACTCCCTGATCATGGCTGCTGCGGTCGCGGATTTCCGCCCGGCTCCAGGCACCGAAGCCGGGGCAGCCAAGGTCCGTCGAAACGAGGATGGATTCACGCTCCACCTCGAACCGACGCCTGATCTCCTGGCGGCGGCCGCCGAGAATCGATCGCCGGGTCAGTGCTTCGTCGGCTTCGCGTTGGAGCCACGAGAGAGCCTCCTCGCCTCTGCCAGAGCCAAACTGCTCCGGAAGGGTGTCGACCTGATCGTCGCCAATCCGCTGGAAACCATGGATTCTGAGGCGATCGAGGCGACCCTCCTCGAATCGGACCCTGTACACCCCGATGCCCCCCGGATTGTGGATTCGACCCCTGGCCCGATCGCAAAGTCAGCCTTCGCAAGGTGGCTCCTCGACCGGCTCTGCGGGCGCCTGATCGGAGACCCTGAGCATGGCTCCCGGACGGTCTGAAAACCCGCCAGAAGGCAGAACTCTTGTGAATCGCACGATTTGATCCAGATTCGTGCATTGGGGGGTCAACTCTGCCTGCTTGACTCGGTTCAAATACCCGACAAAGGTGCATCGGAGCGGTGAATAGCGTATTACGCTGTCCCCCGGAAACGGCCGCTCTCGCCTGTGCCGCTGGATGACTACGGGGAAATCCAACCCGCGACCTGATGATTCAATGAGTGAGGATTGACTGATGCGTATCTTCGACACCAACCGCCGGACTCTGTCCACGATTTCCGTTTGCACGCTCGCGTGCCTCAGCCTGGTATTCGCGGGCTGTGACAACAACAACGCCACGATCGAGGTCGCCGACACCTCGTCGACCGAGACTGTGCAAGCAACACCGGTCGCCGACGAGCATTCCACCGAGGTCGTCCCTGACACCCCGACCGCGCCGGTCGGCCCTGATCTCGTTGACGGCCCCCGCATCGTCTTCGAGCAATCGTTTCACGATTTCGGTGTCATCTCCGACACGCTCCCGGTTTCGTTCGACTTCGTCTTCCGCAACGAGGGCAACGAGGTCCTGAAGATGGGGACCGTCAGGGCGAGCTGTGGATGCACCGCCGCAGCGCCATCCAAAGATGAGTACATGCCCGGCGAAGAGGGCTCGATCCACGTGACGTTCAAGCCCAAGGGCCGCACGGGGCACCAGGCCAAGAGCATCCGCGTCGAAACCAACGACCAGACAAGCCGGATCACCAACCTGCGGATCTCCAGTGATGTCCTCTCGGCTGTCGCGATCGACCCCAAGGTCTTCCGCTTTGAGCAGGTCGAAGCCGGGAACCCGAAGACGATCAAGGGCTCGATCCGGATCCGCGGCGAGGGCTACGAGGTCACCGACGTGAATGTCCTCGGGGATTACGTCTCCGCGAAGATCCTCGGAACCACGACCATCGATGTCGCCGGTTCCGCCGCGACATCGACCGAGATCGAAGTCACGATCCACGATGATGCGCCGCTCGGCTGGATGGACAGCAAGCTCCTTGTTCGCACGAGCAACCCCGAACGCCCCAACATTGAGGCCCCCATCTGGGCCGAGGTCCTTGGCCCGATCCAGATCCAA
>JAJDDA010000255.1 GCA_029260535.1 Phycisphaerales bacterium
ATCCGGATCCGCTAATGTTCGGTTGTCGAGTCGCTCGCACGCGGCTCGGCGTACAGGTGAGATTGCGGAGTCAGAACCCGATCTCAATAAAATTCCCGCAGCACCCACGGTGGAACGTGTGCGCTGTGTCATCAACCTTCCCGGTCGCACACCGGGACGGCTAGGTCGTTGTGTATTTGCCAACGATCGGGAGAGAGTCAGATGCACAAGCGATCAACGATCGCCATGATTGTCGCAACCACCGGGTTGTGGCTCACTGCGCCAGCAAGCGCTTCCATCTCGTTCACGTTCCAGGACCCATCCTCCGCGATGGAGTTCGAGTACGTCGAGGGCGATGAGAAGACGGACGGCCATATCGGCTACAACTCGCCAAGCCCACTCAACCCGCTCCAACTGACTATCGACGCCTCGGATCACGGTTTGGAACCCATCGTTTTCGATGCGTTCCTCGAGATCGATCTCGATGTCTCGACCGCCACTGACCTCGGTTTCGGCGCGATCGCCGATGTCACCGGCACGTTCCGGTTCTACGACATCGGTGGAGGCGAGCTCCGCGGTGACTTCCCGATGATCTTCGAAGGCATCATCACCGACGGCTCCTTCTTCGTCATCGGGACAACCGGCGCCCAGGTCTCCTCCAGCACGGATGACTCGCTGGTCCTCAACGCAGGGCCTGCGCTGCAGGATTATCTCGATCTCGGAAGCCTCTCGCTCGCCGAGCAGATGGATTCATCCTTCTCGATCAGCGGCATCAGCCTGACCGGCGGGGGCTTCGGTGCTCCGGGCATCAACCAGTTCGGCTACCTGGAGAGTTTTACCTCCAACGCCGCGTACGTCGGCAACGCCGGGATCGTCCCATCACCGCCAGCGGCGCTGACGCTCACCGCGCTCGCGTGCGTGTCAGCACGCCGAAGGCGCAAGATGGCGTAACCGCAACACAGCTTTTTTAGCGGTTGTTCCGCAGGCGATGCCAAACTCCCGAGCATCGCCCTCAGGGAGCATCCGATTCCGGGTGAGGGAGAGTAGCCGGTGTCGTCTTAGCACTCCTTCGACTCGACACCGCGGACGCGAAGCTTTGCGAGCTTAGGCTCGGAAAGCTTTTCGTCTTTAATAGTGGCATAGGCCGTGCCCCCGTCGAGGATCTCGCGTAACCCTTTGGGCGCAGGCCCGTCAAACTCCGGCTTCATCCCGGCATCAACGATCAGTTGCATCGCCGATTCAACGCCGGACCCCTTCGTCAGCAGGTACCCGTCGATAAACAGCGAGTTCGCCGGCTCGAGCGCCGCTGACTGGAACGACCGCAGGTGCTGCTCGCGCCCCGCCGCCATCCGGAGTTCAGCGCTGGGGTTGATCAGCCGGAAGAGGCACAGGATCCGCAGGCACACCGCCGGCGTCAGCGCCGCGCCGTTGTGCCTGACGTCCAGAACCCGGTTGCCCTCGATCGGGAGCAGGAAGTTCACCGGGATCGACTCGGCGCGGATCTCACGCAGCGCCAGCGCCGTCTCGATGATGTCCTCGCTCGTCTCACCCATCCCGACGATGATCCCGGAGCAGACGCCGAGCCCCGCCGACTTCGCCGCGTGCAACGTCTCGACCCGCTGCGCGTACGTGTGCGTGGTGCAGATCTCCGGGTACATCGACTCGGACGTATTCAGATTGTGATTGAGCCGGTCCAAACCAGCCGCCTTGAGCCGGTGCGCCTTCGACTCATCCATCAGCCCCGCGGACAGGCACGTCTCCAGGCCGAACTTTGATTTGACCTCCGAGATGCAATCGACCATGTGGTCGATCTCCGAATCCGTCGGCCCGGTCCCCGCCAGCGCCATGCAGTACCGGAAGGCGCCGGACGCCTTCGCCTGCGCCGCCTCGGCGAGGATCGAATCCTTCGATTGCAGCTTGTACGCCTGGATCGGCGCATCAGAATCTTTCGACTGCCCGCAGTACCCGCAATCCTCGGGGCACGCGCCGGACTTGACGTTGTTCAGACGGTGCACGCGAACGAGATCGCCGTAGAAGTGCCGGCGGATCAGCCCCGCAGCATGCACCAGCGGCCAGAGATCCTCGTGCGGATCACCATCGAGAAGCATCCGCGCGGTTTCACGATCGATCGCCTCGTCAGCGATCCCCATCGCAACGATCCTCGCGAGCCGTTCGTCCAGTCCATTCATTTCGCTGGTGGCAGTGGTCATCACGCCACTGTACCGAGTCGCACCGGATCGAGGCGTAGATCAGTCGTCCTGAACCGCCGCGCGGGGCGCCGCCGGCCCCAGCCATTCATCCGCGAGCATGACTACGCGCTCTTGCATGTCCTTGACCCGCGCGATCGGGACCTTGCCCGGGATGTCGTTGACGAGGACGCTGAAGACCACGACCGCCCTCGTCCGCTCGTTGACCACATACCCCGAGATCGTCGAGACCCCGTTGAGGTACCCCGTCTTCGCGTACACCGCGTGCCCCGGCTTGTGCTTCCGGAACCGCTTGCGCAGCGTCCCCGACTCCCCAGGCTCCGCGAGCGATGCCAGGAAGACATCCCGGAGATCGAAGTCGGTGTACATATTCGAGAGCCACGCGCTCATCAGGTTGGGAGTCACCCCGTTGCCCCGGCTCATCCCGGAGCCATCGGACGCGACGAGCTGGCTCGCGTGCCCCGGGTCGAGCCGTTCCTGCAGGACCATCCGCAGGATCGCGGCGCCAGATTTCCACGATCCGGGCTGTCCCGTGACCTCCCGCGCGATCGTCTTGAGCAGCGACTCCGCGTAGAGGTTGTACGAATCCGTGTTGCACCGCTCGAGCGCGACGTCCATCGGCGTCTCAACCACCGCGATCGTCTCGCCCTCGGGGACGATCTCGTCCATGTGCGCTCGGCGAACCTTTGCCCGCCCAAGGTTCGCATCGTTGAGCCGATCCGAGAGCAGCCGCCCGAAGATCATCGGCATGTCATGCATCGTCACCCACACCGGCTCGCGCGCTTTCCAGCGGACATCGCCGAAGAGCGTCATCTCGTTGTCGTCGTTGGGGCGCGACACCCAGATCGTGTTCGACCCTACTTTGCTCGTCACCGCGCGGTTGCGGATCACGTACCACGGCGCGAAAGGCTCCGCCTCGACCGAGGGCGCCTCGCCGCGCGAAGTGGGGGAGGGATAGATCGCGATCGTGTTCGTGAAAAAATTCAGCCCGCTCACCTCGGCGCAGTACCACCGGTTGAGCTGATCCTTGGGCCAGTCCGCGTGGACCACATCGTTGTCGTACCAGCGGTCGTCGATCACGATCTCGGTGATGGGCGCCGCGTCGTTGGCTTCGCCCGATTCCCGCACCGCGCCGGCCCACGCCGCGAAGAGGTCCTCGACATCCCACCCCATCTTGTTGAGCACCTTGGGATCACCAAACCCGGGATCCCCGCCACCGATGACGTAGAGCGTCTGCCCATCGCGGACGAGCTTCGTCGAGAACTTGTAGTCCTTGCCGAGAACCGCGAGAGCCGCCCCCGAGGTGATCAGTTTCATGCCCGACGCCGGGATGAACCGCTTGTTGGGCGATTTCTCCGCGAGCACCGTCCGCGAGTTGGGGTCGTAGAGCATCACCCCGACCTCGCTCGTCCGCAGGTTCGAGTGCCCCAGCAGGATGTCGAGTTCCCCCTGGAGGGGTTGCCCCAGCGCTTGGACCGATCCCAGCGCAACAAAAACAACCGCCGCCAAAGCCCCGATCATTGATTTCGTCATCCGCATCCCTATCAAACTCCGCTCGCACGGGGATTTTCGTTCGTAGACCGACCCCGAGCATATCGGCTCACCCCGCCCCGCGCCTGCACGAGTAACCCCGCTCCACGCCCGGGATGAGGCCCCGCGAATCCCAGGATCTCCCCCTCGCTCCCTGACTACACTCCCACCCAACCAAAGCACGCCCCAATGCATCCGGAGCCCACACCCGTGACCACCGAAACCACGACCACGAAACCCCAGATCACCTTCGAAGACTTCGCCAAAGTGGACCTCCGCGTCGCGAAGATCACCCACGCCGAGCCACACCCAAACGCGGATCGCCTCATCAAGCTCCAGCTCGACGACGGCTCCGGCTCACCCCGCCAGATCTGCGCAGGGGTCAAGGACTACTACAACCCCGACGACCTCGTCGGCAGGCACATCGTCATCGTCGCCAACCTCGCCCCGCGAACCATCCGCGGTGAAGACTCCAACGGCATGCTCCTCGCGGCGAGCGACGCCCCCAAGGACGACCCGAACGCCGAACGCAACGTCGTGCTGCTGACCCCCATGTCAGAGATCGCGGCGGGTTCTTCGGTAAGCTGAATTTATTGAACGTAATTCGGATTCAGGAGATGTAAATGAACCGATTCATGATCTCAGCGATGCTCTTGTTCGCGGTCTTCTCGACCGCCTCGTGCACGAACACCAAGGTGAACTCGAAGGTCGAGACCGAGCGTGCGCAGCAAACGCCGACCGCCGAGGTCGCTCCATTCCTGATGTTCATCGGCGTTGCCGAAGAGGCGATGGCGTTTTACGTCCAAACCATCGATGACTCCGAGATCATCGAGCGCGAATACTACGGACCGGGTGAGCAGGGCGCCGAGGGCACGATCAAGCTTGCGCGGTTCTCACTGAGCGGCCAGCACGTCTTGTGCACCGACAGCCCCCCGGTTCACGACTTTACGTTCACCCCATCAATGTCCCTGTTCGTGACGTGCATCAACGACGATCAATTCCAGCGCTACGCGGACACCCTCGCCGAGGGAGGCGAGTTCCTCATGCCGCCCGGTAACTACGGGTTCAGCACCCGCTTCGCCTGGCTCGTGGACCGCTTCGGTGTCTCCTGGCAGCTGAACCTGGACTGAACTAGCGAATCGGCGGGTTTTCAGGCGAAAATACTGAAATTCCTCCGCCCAACTGACTACCTGATGGCGCAATCCAGATCAGAGAACCCCCGGAATCCCCGGGAATCAAGATCTGGAGAACGCCATGAACAACGCACCGCAACGCCTCATCCCCGCCCTCGGCCTGATTTCCATCTTCGCGTGGACCGCCGGGCTCGACGCCGAGACATCCGCCGATCAAACCGCGGCGGCCTCCGGCGAGTTCTTCTGCTTCCCGCAGGAGATGACCGCGGATGAGATCCAGATCGCGATGGACGAGTTCGGTTTCCGCCCTCCCTCCGCGCCGACCGACACCTCCACGCAACGCTACGTCCACGACCTCTTCGTCTGGAAGGACGCCGCGAATTTCGGAGCCGCAGGGCAAGCCAACCGCGCCGATCTGACCTACTCCTTCGCCGATGACGGCGTCACCTGGGGCCTCGCCTCGATTCACGCACCCTCCGTCGGACCCAACGACCTCAACGCGGAACTCGTCGCTACGTTCGGCGATCTCGATCGAGGCCGCGAGTACATCCGCCAGTCCCTCGCCGCATGGAGCAGGCACACCGGCGTCGAGTACTTCGAGGTCCCCGACGACGGTTCCCCGATGGACTCCAGCACCGTCCACAGCCCGACGCGAGGCGACATCCGCATCGGCGGCGCCGACGCGAGCGGCGCGCCCTTCCTCGCGTACAACGCCTTCCCGACCGCTGGCGGCGCAGCTGCCGTCAGCGGTGGCGATATGTACATCGCGACCAACAAGTTCACCTTCCTCGGATTCAAAGACCCGACCGACGACTACCGCCTCCTCCGCAACACCGTCGTCCACGAGCACGGCCACGGCCTCGGCTCCATGCACGTCGTGCCCTGCACCCAGACCAAGGTCATGGAGCCGCAGGTCCCGACAACGTTCGACATGCTCAGCGAGGACGACATCCGCGGCGGCCAGCGCAACTACGGCGATCGCTACGCCGGCAACCACCTGATTTCTGACGCGAAGGACTTCGATAACCTGACCCCTGGGGGTGGCCTGCGCACGATCGCAGAATCGAACCTCTCCCTCAACGGCGACTTCGGTCCCAACGGCACGCACACCGACTGGTTCACGTTCTTCCTCACGACGCCGCAACCGGTCGGCATCTTCGTCAACCCTGTCGGCGGTCTCTACGACACCGGCGCACAGACCACCGGGTGCTCCGGCGCGGTCTCAACGTTCAATTCCAAGGAAGCCGGCAACATCCTGCTCGAACTCATAGACCTCAACACCGGTGTCTCCTGGCTCGCCGACAACCTGGGTCCAGGAGGCAACGAGATCATCAACCCCGGCGTTCTGCCCGTCGGCGACTACGCCCTCCGCGTGACGGACATCGGCCCGACCGCCAACCAGGACGTGCAACTCTACGACCTGATCATCCAGACCGGCCCTATCGGGATCGCGCCTCCCGCGCCCCCGACCGCCAACACCGGGATCAACAAGTTCGTCAAGGCAGGCGAGCCCTGCTGGTTCATCGGGAACATGAATTCGACCGTCAGCACCCCCGGCGCCACCATCGTCAGTTACGACTGGGATTGCGACAGCGACGGCATCCCCGACATCGGCTCACCCACCGGTGAGGTCGTCTGGGTCTACCCGTCCTCCGGTGTCTACGCCGTCACCCTCTGGGTCACCGACTCCAACGGGCAAGTCGACGAACACACGATCATCGTCACCGCGCATGACGGTCAGACCGAGGTCTTCAGCGTCAACCCGCCTTCCGCGTACCGAGGTCAGGTCGTCACATCCATCGTCGATGGCGCGAACTACTTCCTCCCGACCACGCTCTCGCTCTCGGGATCAGGCTGGACCGCGAACGGATTCCAGGCCATCGACACACTCGGCCTGCAAGCCGAGGTAACGATCCAGATCGACCCCGACGCCGCCCCCGGCTTCCGCGATGTCCGCGTGACCAACATCGAGGGCGCGCCGACCCTGATCGACGGCTTCGAAATCCTGATCTGCGTCGGTGACACCAACGGCGATCTCATCGTCGACACCGCCGACCTGGGCCTGCTCATCGCCAACTTCGGGAACAACGTCGTCCCCTGGACCGGCGGCGACATGAACGGCGACGGCATCGTCGACACCGCCGACCTCGGCTTGCTCATCGCGAATTTCGGGAACAGCTGCTGATCTCGTGGGGGAAGGGGGGCGCCGTGGCATTGCCAAGCAATGCCGCGGTGAAACCCTCTTTATTCCAACCCCTCGCGCAACAAAGCCTCCGCCTCCGCAAACCGCCACGGAATCCAGAGCTTCCCGCCCTCAAAGAGCCGCAACTCCGCCAGCGCCCCGTCACGCCGAACGATCTCGAAGGTTTCCCAAGGAACCGAAGCCCCGGAAGACGGGTACGCCAGCGGCAGATCGATGAGCAGGTGCAGGCAATCATCATCCGAGGAAAGCCGAACGCACCCGTTGATCGAAAACCATTTGCTCCCCAGCGAGATCGACGACAGCCTCGCCGGCCCGTTCGACGGATCGAACACACCCTCGCGGAGCGGATGCGCCTCGCACAACCGCCCGATGGACCCGCCACGACCAACGACCTGCGCCGCAACATTCAGAATCACAACCGGAAACACCAGCGCCACCGCGCCAACACCCACCCCCGCGTTCCACCCAGCGCTCAAACCAACCATAACGCCCACAAACACCGCATCCGCGAGCAGGATGAAGAGCATCAGGATGGAGAGGAGGCTTCGAGACATCGATGCGATCTCCGGATCAGTCTACATCAGCGCATCACTTCGCCACACGCGCCTTCTTCACCACCTTCTTCTTCGATACAGCTTTCTTCCGTCCGACTTTCTTCTTCGTCGAACCCGCCGCCCCAACCTTGTCTTTCAGATACGCCCCCGTAAACGACCCCTTCGCCTTCGCCACATCCTCGGGCGTCCCGGTCGCGACCACCGTCCCGCCGCCGTCGCCGCCCTCGGGGCCCAGATCGATAATCCAATCGGCGCACTTGATGACATCTAAATTATGCTCGATGACAACCAGCGTGTCGCCGCGATCCGCAAGCCGGTTCAGCACCGTCAGCAGCTTCGCGATGTCGGCAAAGTGCAGCCCCGTCGTCGGCTCATCCAGCACGTACAGCGTCCCGCCACCCATGCTCGTGCGCAACCGATCGACCGGCCCTTCCGCGGTCCCCGCGCCCTTGCCGAGTTCCGTCGCCAGCTTCACCCGCTGCGCCTCGCCACCGCTGAGCGTCGTCGAAGGCTGACCCAATTTGATGTACTCAAGACCAACATCGCGCAGGCACGCGAGCATCCGTTATATCTTGGGATGCGACTCGAAGAACCCGCACGCATCTTCCACCGTCATGTCCAGCACGTCCGCGATCGTCCTGCCGCGGAGTTTCACCTCGAGCGTCTCGCGGTTGTACCGCGCGCCCCGGCACACCTCGCACTCGACGAACACATCAGGCAGGAAGTGCATCTCGATCTTCTTGACGCCCTGCCCCTGGCACACCTCGCACCGCCCGCCCTTGACGTTGAACGAGAACCGCCCCGGCTTATACCCGCGGATCTTCGATTCCTTCGTCTGAGCGTAGATCTTCCGAACATCGTCAAACACGCTCGTGTACGTTGCCGCGTTCGATCGCGGCGTCCGCCCGATCGGCGACTGGTCCACCTCGATGATCCGATCGAACTTGCTGAGCCCCGTCACCCGGCTGTGCGCGCCGGGGCGCACCGTCGTCCCGAGCAGGTGCCGCCGCGCCGCAGGGCGCAGA
>JAJDDA010000256.1 GCA_029260535.1 Phycisphaerales bacterium
CGCGATCATGCACATCGCCGGTCGGAAAGAACTGCACCAGCTTAAGGGGCTCTTCAAGGAGCATTTTCACCTGGCGATGATCTGCTCGCTGGCGGCGTACGCGCTGGCCGGCTTGCCGTTAACGCTGTCGTTCACGATGAAGGAAGCCTTCCTGCATCAGGTGCACGAGGCGACACACACGAGCGATTGGTTCTGGGTCATCATGGGGATGACGGTGCTGACGGCGATGTGCAACGTGGCGATCTTTGTACGCATCGTGACGACGTTCGCGATGAAGGCGCCGGCGGTTCCTGAGGCGAGGCTCGAGGATGATCCGCACGCGAGGGCGGACAACCCGATCACGCACGATGTCGGGCACGACAAGCCGGGCGAAGAGGACGACCACCTGTACCACCACGAGCGCGGCTTCTGGGGGATGTGGATCTGGGTCCCGGCGGCGCTGCTCGTGTCGCTGCAGTTTGTTGGCGGGATCATGCCTGGATGGTTTGGATCTTTCGTCGGCAACGTCGAGACGAACATGGGCGCATGGGACCATCTGCCGAGTTTCTGGCACGCGGTGTCGCATCCGAGCGCACCGCTGCTGATGTCCGCGATCGCGATCACGCTCGGTGTGGTGCTGGGCCTGTCGAGGTTTGGCCGGATGCCGATTGATGATCCGCACAACGCGATCTTCCCCGGCGCCTACGTCGGATTGCAGCGGCTTGGCGGGGGGGTTTTCCGTGTCGTGCAGTCGGGCAACTTCAGGAATTACGTTTACGCGATGCTCCTGGCGCTGTTTGTCGGGCTGTGGGCGACGATGATCGGCGATGCCGGCTTGCACAAGCCGGTGATCTCGACGGTTCTCTGGGGCGCGGGGTTGGGTCTGATCATGATCGCGGTTGGGTTCAGCGCGTTGATCGTGCTGACGGCGCTGATGATCCCGATGGTCCGGAGCCGGATCGTTCGCGTGCTGATCCTCGGCACGTGCGGGTTCGCGGTGACCGGGATGTACCTGCTGTACCAGGCGCCCGACCTTGCGATGACGCAGTTGATGTTCGAGATCATCACGGTGCTGATCTTCTTCCTGGTGCTCCGGATGCTCCCGGAGGAGGCGCCCAAACGACCCAAGGGCGGGCGCCTCGTGCGTGGTGTCTTCGGCACGACGCTCGGCGTCACGATGGGTTGGCTGGTCCTTGCGATTGGCGGCTTCGCGGAAGCGAATCCCGAGGTCGATCGGCTTGGCACGTGGTTCGAGGCGAACTCGAATCATGGGAAGATGATCGAGCCGGCGGTGGTTGAGGACGGCGTTGTTGTTGAGCCGGCGGAATACGAGCGTGGCGGCGGTGGGAACAACGTCGTCAACGTGACGCTGGTCGATTTCCGCGGGTACGACACGATGGGCGAGATCACGGTGCTCGCGATCGCCGCGATGGGGGTCTTCGCGATCCTCGCGGTGGTCCCGGCGAGCCGGTTCAAGCCGACGTCCGATGCGAGCCGGGCAGCCGATTACGATGCGCGATTCGACCACCGGGGCGTGCAGTACGGCCGGCAGATCGTGCTCTCGACGCCGCTACTGAAGACCACGATGAAACTGGTGCTGCCTTTGGCGCTCCTCTTCGCGGGGTACGAGTTCTTCAAGGGTCACAACGAGCCGGGCGGCGGGTTCATCGCAGGGCTGGTCGCCTCGGTGGCGCTCGCGGTGTACCGGATGACCTTCGGCCCCCGCGTGATGCAGGGGCTCAAGCCGGTGACACCCGCGGTGTGCATCGCTCTTGGATTGTTGATCGCGCTGCTGACCGCGACGATCCCGATGCTGTTCGGGCAGGAGTTCCTGCACAGCGCGACCGGGTACCTCTCAAGAGGAGCCAACGCCGAGCCTTACCACTGGGCGACCGCCGCGTTCTTTGACCTTGGTGTGTTCTTCGTTGTGGTGGGTGTGAGCCTCGGGATCATCAACCGGCTTCTGGAGGAACTGGAATGACACTGCTGCTCTCGATCTGTGTCGGCGTGATCTTCGCCGTGAGCATCTACCTGCTGCTCGGCAAGGAACTGAAAGAAGTCGCGATGGGCGTCTTCCTGATCGGTCACGGCGCGAATCTGGGGATCCTCGCGATGAGCGGGTCGCCATTCATGAACGTCGGCGGCAGCATCGTCCCGAAGGGGCCTCCGATCCTGGGGACGGGGCAGCAGATGGTTGACCCGCTCCCGCAGGCGCTGATCCTGACGGCGATCGTCATCGGGTTCGCGGTGGTCGCGTTCCTGCTGACGCTGCTTGTCGCGACGTACCGCAGGACGCAGGAACTCTGGATTGATGATCTGGCCGGCGACGGCAAGGCGATGTTCCTGATTGATGGAGCAGAAACAAAGGGCAAACGTGCTGCCTGAGCGCAGACACCGGAACTACTGAATCATGGAACTGACCTGGATCATCCTGCTTGTCGTCGCCCCGATGTTCGCCGGCATCGCAACCGTGTGCCTCCGCGGGCACGTCATGGCGCAGCGCATTGTGGGGCTCGCCTCATTGACTGCATGCGTGATGATGTCGCTCTCGTGGCTGGTGGCGCTGCAGCCGAGCGGGATCTTTGTGCAGCAGATCGGCGGGTGGTCGGCGCCTTACGGCATCTCGGTCATCTTCGATTCGCTCAGCGGTGTTCTGATCGTTGCGGCGAACATCGTCGGTCTTGCCGCGTACATCCATTCGTTCGGGTCGATCCGACCCAAGACGGAGAAGGGCTGGTTCCACCCGCTCTTCCACCTGCTGATGATGGGTGTGAACTACGCGTTCCTCACCGGCGACCTCTTCAACCTGTTCGTCGCGTTCGAGATCATGCTCATGGCGAGTTACGCGTTGCTTTGCATCAGCGCGACCCGGGAGCAGCTCGCGCAGACTTACAAGTACGTCATCCTGAACCTGATCGGCTCGACCATCTTCGTGCTCGGCGCCGGGCTGATGTACGGGATGATGGGCACGCTCAACTACGCGGACCTGGCGCGGCTCGTCGCGGAATCGGTCAGCGTGGGAACACCCCTGCCGACCGGGTTCTTTGCGGTGTCGGTCATGCTCGTGTGTGTCTTTGCGCTCAAGGCGGCGGTCTTCCCGCTGTGGTTCTGGCTTCCTGATACGTACCACACGAGCCCGATCGCGATCTGCGCCTTGTTTAGCGGTCTGCTGACCAAGGTCGGGATCTACGCGATGTGCCGGCTTTACCCGATGATCTTTGCCGCGCCTGGTGTGCGTGAGATGTCGGACAACTGGCTGCCGACCGTGCTCGCTTATGGCGCTGGCGCGACGATGCTGCTTGGTATTCTCGCCTCGCTCCCGCTGACGAACATCCGACGGATCCTCGCGTGCGTGCTCGTAAGCCACATGGGGTACCTGATCTTCGGCGTGGTGCTGCTGACGGATGCCTCGATGAGCGGGACGCTGTATTACATGGCGCAGCACATGATTGTCATGACCGCGCTCTTCCTGTGCTGTGGGCTGATCGAGATCAAGGCTGGCACGGACGACCTCTCGAAGATCGGCGGGCTCTGCAAGGGCTCGCCCTGGCTCGGCACGATGTTCATGATCGCGGCGATGAGCCTGGTCGGTTTGCCGCCATTCTCCGGGTTCTACGGCAAGGTGCTGATCCTTGGTGAGGGCATCCGCATCGGCGGTGTTACGAACTGGTCGCTGACCGCGATCGGGCTCCTCACCGGGGCGCTGACGCTCCTGGTAATGGCCAAGGTCTGGTCGCTCGCGTTCTGGTCGCCATCGAAATCGATCCGCTCATCCGAATCGTACCCGTCCCCGAAGCTGCTCAAGGCGCAGACAACCCCCGGTTACATCGCGGTGGGGATCCTGGTGATCGCGTCGCTGGCCATCGGGCTGGGCGCCGGACCTACACTCCGGGTGACCGACGGCGCGACTGCGAACCTGAGCCAGCCGACGAGTTACGTCAACGCGGTCTTCCAGGATATCGTCTTCCCGCCTGATGCAGCAGCGCTACTTGAGCGTGTCCATGGGGATCACGCCGACGCGGACGATTCGCACGCGGTTGAACTGCACGAGGAGACGACGCGATGATCCGATTCCTTCTGAACATCGGCCTCGCGGTGGTCTGGTGTGCCCTGTCCACCTTCGACGGCTGGAACTTCCTCGGTGGGTTCCTGGTCGGCGCGGTGGTTGTCAGTGCGTATGCACGCGCGACCAGTGGCGAGCCCTACATCTCCAGAGCCTTGAGGCTCTTCCGGTTCCTCGTGTACTTCTGCAAGCTGCTGGTGCAGACGAACTGGCAGGTCGCGTGGGAAGTGCTGACTCCAAAGATGCACCAGAAGCCGCGGATCATCCGGTTCTCGATCGAGGGGATGTCGGAGGTCGAGCGCACGACGCTCGCCAACGCGATCACCCTGACCCCCGGGACGCTCGTGGTTGATCTGAGCCCCGATGAGCGGTGGATGTATGTTCATTGCATGTACGCGAAGGACCGCGAGGTTGCCAAGCAAGAGATCGATGACCTTTGGAATCACCTGCGCAAGGGGGTGTTCGCGTGAAGCAGTTCCTGCTCATTCTTATCGCGTCGATGGCGATGCTGCTCGCGACTGGCGGCGCGTTCGCGTCCGAACCGCACGCCGGGCACGAGCCAAGCCAGGCGGAATTCGCTGCGATGCAGACTCCTGCCGAGGCCGGCGCTGAGGGCCTGCTGTTCCTCGTTGCCGACGCGGGGATCGTCATGCTGATCCTGTCGTTCCTGCTGTGCCTTTACCGTGTAGTCAAGGGTCCGACGCTGATCGACCGGGGTATCGCGACGGACACGATCACGCTGCACGTGGTCGGCATCGCGATCCTGCTGACGATCGCGATGCGGACGCTGCTGTACTTCGACGCGGTGCTGATCTTCGCAATCCTCGGGTTCGCAACGACCGTCGCGTTCGCGCAGTTCATCGGTCGCAGGGGGCGCGCGGTATGAATCTCACCAACCTCACCGACGGTTTCACGATGCAGGCGCTCGCCGACCTGATCGCCGCGGCGTTGCTGCTCGGCGGCCTGCTCTTCATGTTCATCGGGTCGATCGGCGTTGTCCGGCTCCCCGATGGGTACCACCGGATTCACGCGGTCAGTGTCTGCGCGACGCTTGGACTGACCGGGATGCTGCTGGCGGCGTGTTTTCACATCGGGTCGGCGGTGCTGATCTCCAAGGCGGCGATGACGATCGTCTTCCTCTTCGTCGCGGCGCCTGCGGGGAGCCACCTGCTCGCCAAGGCGGCCCACGACGCGAGGCTCGAGTTGTGGGAAAAGACGCTCAGCGACGAGCT
>JAJDDA010000257.1 GCA_029260535.1 Phycisphaerales bacterium
AAGTCGATCCGTACATCGCGTACGAGCCGATCGGGCTCGATCGGTTCCTCGATGGCCTGCGCCGGCACCGGGACTGGTTCTTTGAAGATGGGCTGGTCGGGTTCGGCGCGATGAGCGATGAGCCGTTCCTGCATATTTATATCGATGAGCACAAGGTGGTCACGGTCCGGGTGCAGAGCGCGCAGCGCGAGCGTGTCGAGCGGGTGCTCGCCGCGTATGACCTGCACCAGATCGAGGAGCCGGTGGGCGTGGATTCGGTCTCGCACGAGCACCGGTGCGTGCTGCTGGCGCCCAACGATCGGCCTGACCTGCTCGCCGCAGAGGAGATCGTCGAGGAGCTGCTCGACATGTGGCGGCTGGACCTGAATGTCGACCGCGAGGGCAACGCGGACGATCAGGGGAACGAACTCGGGATCACCGGTTGGCGGATGGTCATCCGGCGGTGGGAGGGCGGCGAGGAGCCCCCGAAGTACGCCGAGATCTTCCTGACCGCGATGAGCCTTGGAGTCGCTGAAGAGCTCGCGTACACCGCTGCCGCAGGGTCGTCGGAACCTGATGCGGAACCCGGGAAGGAACCCGACCTGGTTGATGTGCTGAGCGAGCCGCCGGTGGACCTGGCGATGATCCTGGCGGACCGGGTGACCCCTGAGACGTACGAGAAACTGCTCGTCGAGGTCGGGTCGCCGACACCTCCGAGCATGGACGCGAACCAGGTGCACCTGCTACGTTGGCTGGTTGATTGAACGAGTTGATCGGCTGCGATTGAGAGCGGTCGTGGCGATCAGTCGCCGGACTTGTCGGGGTGCAGGTACACCATCGTGACGCGGTTCCCGCTCGCGTTGAAATCGATGCTCGACATGTACGCGCGGATCAGCAGGAGCCCTCGTCCTGAGGGTTTCTCGATGTTCTCGATCGCGGTGGGGTCGGGCAGCGTCTCCGGGTCGAACCCCGGTCCCTGGTCTTCGACGACGATCGTGATGCGATCCGGTGAGACATCCCACGCGAGTTCGATGTCGGCGTCGGGTTCGAGGTCGCGATGCCCGTGCCTGAAGGCGTTGCTCATCGCCTCTTCGATCGCGAGGCGGAGCGCAAAGCATGACGCCTGCGGATAGCCCATCTCCTCGGCTTCGCTGACGATGGTCGTCGCGGCTTCTTCGAGCGCGGGGCGCTCGTTGGGGAGTCGACGCCGGTTTGGCGCCTGATCGTTGATGTCGGTGCTCGGGGCTGCCACCTGCTTGGTGCTCCTCGTTGGGGGAGCGTCAGCCGAAGCTCTTGATCGCGTCCTCGGTGGTATCGTGGATCTCGAAGAGCTTGTTGAGCTTGGTGATCACGAAGACCTCATAGATCTGCGGGTCGATCTGGGCAAGACGGAGCTGCCCGTTCTTCGCCTTGATCTTGTTGCTGATGGTGATCAGCGTTCCGAGGGCGGCGCTGGAGAGATGATCCACGTTCGCGAAACTGATGCACAGCTTGGGGCTGTCATCGGCGTCGATGATCTCGGCAAGTTCTTCGCCGATCTGCTGGATGTTCGCTTCATCAAGGATGTTTCGATCGATGAAGCCGACTTGCGTGACGCCGCTCTCGTCGGTGATGCGCAGTCGTGACTCGGCTGATGGCATTCGGCGCCTCCTGATGCCTTGGGAATTCGGGGGTTAACAGTGCTCACGCTAACGAAAACGCCGCCCGGATGTCAAGCGACATCCGGGCGGCGTTTGTGATTCCGTGGCTGTAATCAGCCTTGAGGGCTCCGGATCAATAGTCGTTGATGCCGGAGTTGAGCTGATCGAGGAGCCCTGGGAAGTTCTTCTCCTCTTCCTCGTTCTGGATGAGGATCGTGGGCTTGAGGAGGATGATCAGGGTCATCTCGGTCTTCTCCTGGATGCGGTTGGTGAAGAAGCGGTTGATGATCGGGATCTTGCTCAGGACCGGGACGCCGGTCTCGATCTCGGTCTCGGTGGTCAGGCGCTGGCCGCCGAGCAGGATGGTGCCCTGATCGGGGATGGTGGCGCCGGTCGAGACGGAGGAGACCTGCACGATGGGCAGGTCGAACTCACTGGTGGCGGGCTCGCCACCCTGCGAACCGCCGGTGCCGCCTGCGATCGCGGACTGCTCTGCTTTGTCGAATCGGACGATCTGGGCGACGTCAAGGTTGACGTCGAGCGTGACGTATCTGCGGTCTGCAGAAACGACGCCGCCGATAGCCATCGTGAAGCCCTCGTTGACGACGTCAACGTCAGGGTCGAAGGCGACCGCACTGGTGCCGACGATGGGGTTGAGGTCCGAGACGAATGATCGCTGCGTGGTGACATAGATGTTGGCGTAGCGCCCGTTGGTGAAGGTCAGCCTCGGGGCGGTCAGTGTGACCGACCGGCGGTCGGCCTGCGTGGCCTCGACGAGGAAGTCGACCTGGATGTCATCAAGGAACGTGCCGGCGATCGCCAGCGCCGGGTTGGCGTTGAGGATGTCCGTGGCGAACATCGAACCACCGAGCAGGGCTTCGGCGAGACCGAAACTGTTCTGCTGTGCGGGGATGATGCTGGTCCCGTCAGGGGCGCCGGTGGTGAAGTCGGTCGGTGTAACGGCGTAGATCGGTGTCGCGCCCTGGTTCACCGCGTCGGGGTTGGTCAGGACCCAGTTCGAGACCTGGCCGGAGCCGTTCCCGCTGAAGAAGGGACCGACGAGATCCGAGGGGAGCAGGGTGTTGGTGGAGTTGTTGGGATCGAAGGCGGTCAGGTTGGTGATCTGGTTGCTTGCATCGGAGAACTGGTCATTCATCGCGTTGAAGACGATGTCCAGATCGAAACCGATTCGTTCGAAGAAGTTCTGATCAACGGTGAGGAACCGGGACTCGACGGCGATCTGGATCGCCCTGATCTCGCGGAGTTTGCGGAGCAGGATCGAGATTTCCTTGTGGTTCCGAGCGGTGTTGGTCACGATCAGGTTGCCGTTGAGCTCCTGGATCCTGCCGGTGTTGCCGCCGTTGTCCTGCCAGCCGTCAAAGTCAACGTTGGTCTGGATGATGTCGGTGATCTGAGCGAGCAGTTCAGCCGGGGTCAGCCCTTCGCCTTGTGAGTTCTGCGCCTGCTGGAAGATACCGCTGCCGCCGCCGCCCTGACCCTGCCGGAGCACGGAGTTGAGGTTGAGCTGCGGGACGTCCTGGTAATCCGGGATCTGGAAGAGCAGGTCACGGATGTCGTAGAGTTCGATGAACGTGTTCTTGCGGAGCGCCTCATCAGAAGCAACGACCAGGATCCCGTCCTGGACGGCCCAGTCGGCGCGGCTGAACGAATCAGGGCTGACCTTCTCAAGCACGCGGTCGAGCACGATCTTCGCGGGGAGCGGCTGCAGGTTCAGGGTCACCAGCGTGTCCGGCTCAATCCCGATGTCCTGCAGTGATTCCCAGTCCACGTCCATGTTGATGTTGGTCACCGTGCGGATGAATTCCAGCACGTCCTCGACGGTGTTGTCCGCGAACGAGGCGGGCAAGCGCTTCGACTGCAGTTCGGAGTGCACGACACGGTCGGCTTCGCTCTCGACGAAGGTGATCGGCTCACCCCGGCGGTGGCTGATCGCGGGCCAGTCGGAGGGGTACTCCAGGAATTCCTGCGGGATGTAAAGCGAGGAGTGGATCTGGGTTGATTCGACCGCATGCGAAAGATCGTTCTTTCTCGAGGCACGCTCCCAGTCCCGGTAGACGATGACGTTCTCGATGGCATCGCGGAGGAGCAGCGCCGAGGGGTTGTTGGGATCGAGGAAGATGATCTGCTCGACAACCTCGAGCGCTTGCTCGTACTCGTGCTCCATCTGGAGGGCGCGGATGCGGAGCAGGTTCTCGTTGATCTGCGATTCACGCTCGGAACGGCGTGCGTTCTCCTGCTCGGAGGCGGCTTCAGCAAGCGTCACTTCGCGAGCCTTGGACGCCTCGAGGCGTGCGGCCTCTTCGTCAGCGCGGACCTGGGTGAGCAGATCGTCGAGCCTTGCGAGGCGCTCTTCGTACTCCTGCTCGGAAAAGAGTTCGCGGGTCTCGGCGAGGCGGAGCCTGGCTTCGGCGACGAGGTTCCGGGAACGCTCGAACTGGCCTTGCGCGAGCGACTCGGCGGCGTCGGTTACGAAGTTCTCGAACTCGGCGCGGGATTGCTCGCGGAGGAGCTGCTGGCTCTTGATGATCGGTTCGAGCCCACCGGCGTTGGGCTGCTCGAGCAGCACGCCGATCTCGCCGATCCGGCCCTCGATGCGATCGATCTCGTTCACGTCGAGGTAATCGCGGTAGACGTTGGCGGCCTGGTTGTACTTCTGGATGGCTTCGGGGTACCTGCCGGCGTCGAAGGCGATGTCGGCCTCGGCGACCATGCGCTGGGCCTCGAAGCGGAGGGCCTCGTTGATGACATCATCGTCGCTGGTGTCCTCGTCCTGATCCTGCTCGCTGTCGGCGTCCTGCATCGCGGCGGCGAAGAGGTCGTCGTTGTCAAGGGCGTCCTCATCATCGGAGCCGTTGTCGTCGTCGCTGGGACCACCGCCCGAAGCGGGCTGGTGGTTGGCGGCAATCACCCGGCCGGCGCGCGGGGCGGTCTCGCCGCTGCGGCGGACATCACCCGGATCGAGCATCGAAGCGGGGGTGTACTCGATCTCGAAGACCTCGCCTCTGGCGCGCTCGAGGGAGCCGATCTTCTCGCGGTAGGCGTCGATAGTGTGGAGCTGGGACGTGCTGAGCGTCACGCCCGAGCGGTACACGCTGTCGAAGCCGGCCTTGGCCTCGGCGTAGAGCCCGTTGTCGAAGTCCCGGAGGGCTTGATCGAAGGCGGCGTTGGCCTGCGGGGCGAGTTCCTCGGAGAGGCGGTTGGCCTCTTCGATTGCCGCCATCGCTGTGTTTTTCTGCTCTACAGTCGCAAGATCCGCACGCAACGCGGCGGAGGCCTGCCGGAGCGCCTCGCGGTTGTCGCCGAAGCGGATCGCGAGGGCGGCCTTCTGGAGGCTGATGCTCACGGGGTCCGCATGGCGGAGCTTGCGATCAACGGCGACGAGCAGGTCGAAGGCCTTGTCGCGGTCCGCGTTCGTGAGCGTCGAGCGATCGAGATCCATGAGGGTCTGGCGTGCTTCGACGAGCATCCCGCCTTCATAGAGGTCGGTCGCGGTGTTCAGGTCGCCGGCAAAGCAGGCGGCGGACACCGTGCAGACGGAGAGCGTGGAAGCGATGGTGGTCTTCCAGGCGTTCATCCGAAGGCCGGATTGCTTGTTCATCAACGTGGACATGCTCAGTTTCTCCACTAATCCCGGATCCGCGGCGGAGTCGGCAATCGACTTCACCCGGCCGCGTTCAAATTCAGGCTGCTCCAGCACGTGCGGGCAGCATCATTGTCAGACATCGAAAAGACATTGCCGAGGGGTGGGAGCGGAGGCGAACAGGAGCCGCACACCAAACCCAACCCCGACCGGCCCAAAATAGGCATAACCTAGCCTAATCCGGGCTAAAAAGAGACCAACGTATCGCGGCGAACGATACCGATGAGGCTTTGCGAACGCAAACCAACTTCGGTTCCGCCACAGTCCGAGAAATCGGCAAAAACGACTACTTTGCGCCAGCATTGATTAATTCAAGTGGGTGGGGAGGGCCGGGGGCCAATCGCCGCTGGGGCGGTGGCAGGGCCATCATCAGACCGGGCAGGGGCCGAAGGTGGCGACCAGGATGCCGAGATCAGCGGTATCGACGACGCCGTCTTCGTTGATGTCGCCGAAGACATTGCCCGGGGTTCCCGTGTTTCCGAAGGAGCCGATGAGTGCTCCGAGATCGGCGGTGTCGACGATGCCGTCCATGTTGATGTCGGCGGGGCACCCCGGCGGGATGATGACCTCGGCTTCGGTGGTGAAGGTCCAGTATTCGGATTGCCCGACCGCATCACCGTTGACCGTGAATGCGGCCCATTCGTAGGTGGTGTCGTAGTCGAGGACACCCGGGGGGACTTGGAAGAACTGATCGGAGATCACAGATTCGTTCAGAACCTCCGTTCCCATTGGGTCCCAGATGACGACCGTGGTGGAGTCTTCGCTGCCGTTTGTTGTCCATCCAAGGAAGGTTTCCAGTTCGACTCCGGTGGATTCGTTCACCGGAAAAAATTGATTGATTATGACAGGCGCAAGTAATGGCACACAGTTCGTGGGGTCAAGATTCCAACCAAGAATGTCTAACGCCCGGTAGTCGGCCAACTTCGGGAAGTGTATTCGGCCTGCTTCGGTTTTAGCATCCATGATGCCGATCAAATTAGAGCGATCAGATGCAACTTTGAAGTGGCCAGCTTGCCACCCATCTCCAAGCCCGCTGACGGGTTCTCCAGTGGCTAAATCATAGATCCCGGACGATTGATCTTTCAATGTCGCAGCCACACTCTCTGTGCCCCTGATCAGCTGTCTGGGGGAATTCATAAATTCGGCAGTGTCAACAAAGTTGCCAACAGATTGCGTTTTGAACCGAAATAAATCCCAAAGCCATGGGATATTGTTAGATGGAATCGGGTGGACTGCAAAGTTGTCAATTCTACAAGTAAACCCCATCGCGTGGAATAGTTCGTGGAGGAAAATTCCTCGAAAATCAAAATGGTCAGCTGCTAGCCCGTCTTTTGCATTTAAATCCCAGTGAATCGAACTATTCGAATTGATAAGAATCTCTGCGTCTGCGAAGGCGCTGCCCTGGCCACCCGCGGCTTGTCGCAGGGAGGTTTGTCGCAAAATTCCTACGACCCCTGTTGTAACGCCAGTAGAGAACTCAAATGGGACGCTTCCAATTGGAAAAGAAGTGTATATCACCTGCTCTTCGTTCTCATTGTTGTTTGATGCTTGGAGCGCAAGCGAAGATATGGCGCCACCATATGTTTCAAACGAAAAATCTGGCGTAGTGGCCATGAGTTTTGTATTCGGGCCAAGTGGACCTTGGTTTGAGAATGTCACGTTAATTCGAATGGTAGCCGTATTATTGAAGCAATTAAAAGCCTTCGCGCTCTCATGCATGACTGCGCGTAGTTCATTTTCTGAAAAGCCGGGAGATAATTGGATATCAATCTCGTCAAAGATAAATGAAACGCCCCCGCGTTGATTCGGATTCGGTGCGTGCAGGTCTTTGGCACCGTCTTCTGGAAGGATATTGACTGTATGTGTTCCGGATACTGAACTGTGTTTGGGGGCGCCTGATCGGTAGAGCATTTTTACTCCGGTGACTGTGCGGCCCTTGCCTCCGATTTCGACAAAGTACTGCCCGTCGTGATCACTTCGGATGGACATCGCGTAAAAGACAATTGCATCGATGAAGTTGTCAGCATTGACATCATTGATCTGCTGGGCGCCTAGGAGCAGCGGGCCTTCTTCGTTGCGAGTAACGGCTGGCACAGATCGCAGTTGTTCATGCAGATTCAATCGTTTGCTGGCCCGGCAATATTTGATCGTGGTGTTATTGTCTTTGCCGTATTCAAGCCATCCTGGTACTCGATCCATTGTTGAAATGGCACTGTACTGATTGTCATTCCAATTCAGGCGAATCGCGGATCGATTCCTGGCGTGGTCCTGGGCACGTCGGCGATTGTCTGTTTTGCCGACCACAGGCACCGTGTGAATGGGACTCGCGAACGTCATGAACGATCCGGACTCTTGCGTATTGACGCCTCTTGCGAGATTGAATCGTAGGGTGGAAATGTCAAGAATCGGAGGGCCATCGGGTTGCATCCTGACAGCGAGCGGTTCATCGATCTCGAAACGCTCGTCGCCTCTCGATTCCTTGGAAAAACACGCAACACCCCGGACGAGATCGAATTCCCCGATATCTGTAAAAATTGGGATGCTCTCGGGGAGCACTTTGCTGAGGACCGCTTCCGGCGTGCCCTTCGCTGGCCCCCAGAGCGCGGTGACAAGCTCTGCCCGCCCCTGATCATCGATTAGCACATACACCGGGACTTCAACGGTGCTCCATTCCTGTTTGGGTTGGTCTGCCCATGATCGAGAGATCAGTGTGAAACACATCGAGCAGGCGATTGTGAAGAGAATGAGGCTTCGTCCGTAGCGTCTTTGCATGGCCATCTCCTTTGTTGAGCCATACGGTAACCGGCTTCGGGCGGTTTCGCCTATTTTATTTTTTCAATCGTCTCAATCATCCTCAGGAACTCATCAAACACCGATGCCGCGTCGTGGGGGCCTGGGTTGGCTTCGGGGTGGTGCTGGACGGCGATGACCGGTTTGTTGTTGAGGCGGAAGCCGGAGCAGGTGTTGTCGTTGAGGTGGGTGTGGGTCGCGATGGCGCCAGCTTGTTCGAGGGAGTCGCTGTCGACGGCGAACCCGTGGTTTTGGCTGGTAATTTCGACGTTTCCGGTGGCATCGACGCGGACGGGTTGGTTGGCGCCTCGGTGACCGAACTTCATTTTGTACGTCTTGGCGCCGATGGCGAGCGCGATGAGTTGATGGCCGAGGCAGATGCCGAGTGTTGGCGGGATCTGCTCGGGTGGTGCGCTCAGGATGGTTCTTATTGATTCGATTGTTGGTTTGACCGCCGCCGGGTCGCCGGGGCCGTTGGATATAAGAAGGCCATCGAATTGTTGGTTCTTATATCGATCGAGGATGACCTCTCCCGGTGTGTCGTGGGGGATGATCTCGACGTTGCAGCCTCGGCTTGCGAGCGACTCGGCGATGCCCTGCTTGAAGCCGCAATCGAGGAGGAGGATCCTGGGGCCATCGGCGCCGGCGGTGTGGTGGGACGGTTCGCTGACCGCGACGCGATCGACGAGGTTCATGCCTGCCATGCTCGGAGCGGCAGTTGCCATCTCGACGAGCTGGGCGTCGGTGAGGGAGGCGTCGTCGGAGAGAACGCCCCGCATGGCGCCGAAGGTGCGGAGCCTGCGTGTGATGGCGCGGGTGTCAACGCCCTCGATGGCGAGGACGCCCTGCTTGCGGAGGTAGCCGCTGAGCGAATCGGTGGCGGCGAAGTTGCTGTGCTGGTTGGCGAGTTCTTTGCAGACGAACCCGGCGACTTTGACGCTGGATGATTCGGTGTCGCCCTCATTGACGCCGTAGTTGCCGATCATGGGGGCGGTCATGACGAGGATCTGTCCGGTGTAGGAGGGGTCGGTGAGAGCCTCCTGGTAGCCGGTCATGGCGGTGTTGAAGACGACCTCGGCGGTGGTCGACGTGTCCCCGGTGGTCGCGCCGAAGGCGACTCCTGAGAAGACGGCGCCGTCTTCGAGGGCGAGGCGGGCGGCTCTATGGGTGGTGTTGCTGGGCATGTTCGGCAGTGTACGCTCTGGGTGTGGATGCATCCTTGTTCCCGACAGATCGATCGCCCTCGAAGGGGCCCTTTGCGCAGGTGGTCGTTGAGCGGAGCCTCGACAACCCGCTGGGGCTGACGTACGCGCTCGAGGGTGATGCGAGCGTGGTCGTGGGGGACCGGGTGGTGGTCCCTTTGGGGCGCGGGAATGCGTCTGCGGAGGGGTTCGTGATCGCGATCGAGGTCACGCCCTCGATCGACCCTTCGAAGATCAAGCCGATCAAATCGAAGATGGATATCGGGTTGCCCCCGGCGCTGATCGAGCTCGCGCAGTGGCTGAGTCGGTATTACTGCTGCCCGTTAGGGATGGCGCTCTCGACGATGCTCCCGGCGGCGGTCAAGCGGGGGACGGGCACGGTGATGCGCACGGAGATCGAGCGCGTTGCAGCGGCGGATCAACCTGCGGAAGCGGTGAAGCTCACGCCGTCGGCGGCGGGGGCGTGGTCGGCGATCGAGGCGCTGCCCGATTCGGTGTTCCCGCTTTCGGCGAAAAGATTGGCGGGCAAGGTCGAAGAACGCACCGTCGGTCCGATCAACAAACTGATCAGCGCGGGTTTGTTGCGGGAGATCCAGCGCAAGCACATCCGCGCGCCTTGGGCGGAGCACGCGGTGGAGCCGCCTCGAGGGTTTACGCTGACCGATGATCAGGCGCGTGCTGTTGACGGGGTTGTTGCAACACTGGGCTCATTCCAGACGCACCTCCTGCACGGCGTGACAGGTTCGGGCAAGACCGAGGTGTATTTGCGGATTCTTGATGATGTGATCGCGCGCGGTGAGGGCGCGATTGTGTTGGTTCCGGAGATCAGTTTGACGCCGCAAACCGCGGGGCGGTTCATCGGGCGGTTCGAGGAAGCCGGTGTCGCGGTGCTGCACTCGGGGTTGACCGCATCGCAGCGGCACCAGCAGTGGGCGAACGTTGCTTCTGGCGCAGCGCGGATCGTGGTCGGTGCGCGGAGCGCGATCTTCGCGCCGTTCGATGGGGTGAACGCGGCAAAGCTTGGCCTGATCATCGTCGATGAGGAACACGACGGGGCGTACAAGCAGAGCGAATTGCCCCGGCACAACGGGCGCGATGTCGCGATCAAGCGTGGGCAGATCGAGGGGTGCCCGGTTGTTTTAGGATCTGCGACGCCTTCGCTGGAGTCGTACCACAACGCGAAGGCGGGGCGTTCGACACTGCACGAACTACCTGAGCGAGTCGGCGGGGCGAAGCTGCCTCGCGTTGAGGTTGTTGATCTCGCGGAGGAACTGCGAGGCGCCGACGCCAACGCTCGGCTGACGCTGCTGACACCGAGGTTGCAGGGGGAGATCGGCCGGGCGCTGGATTCCGGCGGGCAGGTGATGCTGTTGCTGAACCGGCGCGGGTACGCGAGTTATGTCTCGTGCGCCGATCAGCGGTGCGGGTGGGTGCTGGGGTGCGACCACTGCGACACAACGATGGTGTACCATCGCGCGAAGGAGATCCCGGTGGGCGGGTTGCTCCGATGTCATCATTGCCTCGCGGAGCAGCGGATCCCCGAGGTGTGCCCGATGTGCTCGACGAGGCTGACGCTCTTCGGCGCCGGCACGCAGCGGTTGGAAGAGGAGCTGCCGAGGCTGTTCCCGAGGTTGGTGCTCGGTCAGACGATGCTGCGGCTCGACAGCGACACCATGCGCAAGGCCCGGGACTACCACGAAGCGTTGACTCGGTTCGCATCGGGGGAGGTGCGGCTGCTGCTCGGCACGCAGATGATCGCGAAGGGGTTGGATTTCCCAGGGGTCACGCTCGTCGGTGTGGTCAACGCGGACACCGCGATCAACATGCCTGATTTTCGCGCCGCGGAGCGCACGTTCCAATTGGTCAGCCAGGTCGCCGGGCGCGCGGGGCGCGTCAAGGTGGCCGATGGTCAGCGCGGTGCGCGCGTGCTCGTGCAGACGTTCAACCCCGAGGAGCCGGCGATCGTTCACGCGGCGCGGCACGATTATCAGGGATTCGCGTTGCAGGAACTGGGGCACCGGGCGAACGCGGGGCTGCCCCCGATCGGTCGGATGGCACGGATCGTGGTGCGCGATGAGCAGCTCCCCAAGGCGAACCAGCACGCGGGTGAGATCGTTGCGTGCATCCGTGCGCACGCGAGCGCGGGGTTGCAGATGAAGGGCCCGATGCCTTGCCCGATCAGCCGGGTGGCGGGCAAGCACCGTGTTGGGATTGAGTTGTTGGCGCCGACGGCGGGGCCGATCCAGGCGGCGCTGGCGGTGCTGCGCGACGCGAAGCTGGTCAAGAGCGACGCGGTGACCGCGGTGGATGTGGACCCGATTGATTTGCTCTAAGTGATCAGCCGTCTTTGACGTCGCCGCGGAGCGTTTCGATCGCATGTGGGAGGATGTCGCAGATCGCTTCGAGGTTCTCGGTGGCGCCTCGGGGCGAGCCGGGGAGCGTGATGATCAGCGATCGGTTCGCGGCTCCAGCGATTCCTCTGGTGAGGAAGGCGCGGGGTGTTTTTTCCAGGCAGCGGTAGCGCGCGAGCTCGAGCAGCGCGGGGTGCGGGCGGTCGATGACGCGCATCGCGGCTTCGGGGGTGTGGTCGCGCGGGGCGAGACCCGTCCCACCGGTGGCGAGAATGAGATCGATGGTCGGTGTGCGCGTGGACCAGTCGCGGAGGATTGCCTCGATGCCCTCGGGGTCGTCGGGGATGCACACGGAATCGATAAGCTCGGCGCCGAGCGTTTCTTTACACAGCGCGACGAGCGCAGGGCCTGAGGTGTCGACCGATTCGCCTCGAGAGCAGCGGTCGGAGATGGTCGCGACGGCGAAGCGGATTGGGGGAGAGATGTTGTCGCTCATGGGGTCTGGTTTTCTACGGTGAAGTGACCGCTGCGGCCGCCCCATTTTTCGACCAGGCGGATTGCTTCGATTGTCGCGGCCTTGTCGATTGCTTTGCCCATGTCGATAACGGTCAGCGCGGCGACGGCGACCGCGGTGAGCGCTTCCATCTCGATGCCGGTGCGCCCGGTGGATTTACAGGTCGCCTGGATGTTGATGGTCGTTCCGTCGAGTTCGCACTCGACGTCGGCGAGATCGAGACCGAGCGGGTGGCACAGCGGGATCAGGTCGGCGGTTTTCTTTGAAGCCTGGATCCCGGCGAGGCGGGCGACCTCGAGGAGGTTGCCCTTGGCGAGGGTGTTCTCGCGGATCGCGCTGGCGAGCTGCTCGCTGACGCGGACGCGACCCCTGGCGATCGCGCCGCGGCTGGTGATCGGCTTGTCGCCGACGTCGACCATTCTGGCTTTGCCGGTGTCGTCGATGTGGGAGAGTTTGGGTTGGTCGTTGGTCATCGGTTGAGGATAGGTCAGCGGCGGTAGACGCGGACCTCGGTTGCTTTAAATGATGCCCATATTGGTGATCCGGCAGTCAGGTGGAGATCGGTTCTTGCTTCGTCGGTGATCTCGGCGGTGAGTTCGATCGGACCGGTGAGCGTGACGCGGAGGGCGCCGTCGATGGGGTCGATGGATTCAACGGTGCAGTGGTGGGCGTTGCGTGCGGAGGACGCAGGCTTGTCGTGCGAGAGGATGATCGCGCGGGGGTGGAGCGCGGCGAAGACCTCGGCGCGGTCCGGCAAATCGGGGCTCGCGATGCGGATCGTTGTTGATGGGGCGTCGTCGGATTGCCCTGCACGTCGGGCGCCGGTCACGCTGGGTTTGTCGGCGGTGAGAGTGATCACTCCGGCGAAGAGGTTGATCCCGACAAAGGCAGCGGCAAAGGCGGAGCGGGGGGTGCGTTGAAGATCGTCGGGCGAGCCGGTCTGGACGATGGCGCCGTCTTCGATGACGACGATGCGCTGAGCGAGGGAGCGTGCTTCGAGCGGGTCGTGGGTGATGAGGATGCTGACGCCGGTGAATTCATTTAATAGATCGGCGATGAGTCGGCGGATGCCTGGTTTGGATTCCGGGTCGAGCTCGGCGAGGGGCTCATCGAGGATGAGCAGGTCGGGGTCGATCGCGAGCGCGCGCGCGAGCGCGGCGCGTTGGGCCTGACCACCCGAGAGTTGGGATGGGCGTTTGTCCGCGTGTTGAGTCAGGTCGAGGCGGTCGAGCCACTTGCCGGCGCTGCGGTTGGCTTCGTTTTTGGATTGCCCTCTGGCGCGGAGGCCGAAGGCGATGTTGTCGCGGACAGTCATCGTCGGGAAGAGGAGGCGGTCCTGGAAGACGACGCCGACGTTGCGGCGCTGCGGGCAGAGCACGCGGCGACCGTTGTCGAGTGATGTTTTGTTGAGTTCGATTGAGCCGGTGTCGATGCGGAGGATCCCCGCGAGCGCGGCAGCGACGGTGGATTTGCCCGAGCCGTTGGGGCCGATGAGGGTGCACGGTTCGCCTGATTCGGCGCTGAATCGCGCGTTGCACACGAAGCCGTCGCGGGTGAGTTGGATGTCGGCGCGGAGGGTCATTGGTTGGCGCCCTGTTTCGAGGTCGCGGGGATGATCCTGGAGCGGAGCGCGATGAGGACGACGAGCGAGACGGCGAGCAGGAGGACGCTGAGGAGGAAGGCGCCCTCGAGGTTGGTGTGGAGGGACTGGTAGATCGCGAGCGGCAGGGTCTGCGTGCGACCGGGCATGCTGCCGGCGAAAGCGATGGTGGCGCCGAACTCGCCGAGGGCTCGCGCGAAGGTGAGGGCGGTCCCGGCGAGCAGCGCGGGCAGGAGTTGGGGAAGCACGACGCGGCGGATGATGGTCCAGCGCGAGGCGCCGAGGGTTGCCGCGGCGGATTCGAGGCGGTCGTCAAGATCGTGGAGGCCGGCTTCGAGAGTCGCGACCATGAAGGGCGCGGAGACGAACGTGACGGCGAGGATGGCGCCGGCGGTCGAGTAGGGGAGGTGGATGCCGATGGATTCGAGGGCGGGTCCGAGGATGCCGTTGCGACCGAAGGCGCTGAGCAGTGCGATGCCCCCGACGATTGGCGGGAGGACCATGGGCAGCAGCGCGAGCGCGCGGATGAGCCGGCGGAACGGGACGTTCGTGCGCGCCAGCAGGTACGCCATGGGGAAGCCGTAGCAGAGCGAGAGTAGTACCGCGGTGACGGAAACCAACAGAGAAAGGCGCAGCGCTTTGAAGATCGCGGGATCGCTGAGCATGGCAGCGGCGGAATCCCACGGCGTGCGGATGACCATGCCGAACAGCGGGAGCAGGAAGAGCGCGAGCCCGGCGATCGCGATGACCGGGAGCAGGATCGGCGCGGCGCCTTCGCCTCGGGATTTGGAGGTGGTTCGGCTCACGGTGCATCAAACCCGTGCGCACGGAGGATGTCTTGGGCGGTTGTGCTGGTCGTTAGTTCATTCAGGAATGCTCTGGCTGCTGATTGATTCGTTGATTCCGTGCTGATTGCGGCGAGGTACTGCGCGCGGGTATTTACGCGATCGTTGAACTCGTGGATGGTGATGCTTCCGGAGGGCGCTGAGAGGGTGTCGGAGGCATAGACGATCCCGGCGTCGGCTTCACCCATGATCACTCTGGTGAGCGCGCCGCGGACGGATTCTTCGAGCGCGAGGGCCTTGGGTTTGACGGCGTCCCAGATATCCAACTGCTCGCACGCGGCGCGAGCGTACCGGCCTGCGGGGACTTCGGGGGCGGCGATCGCGATGCGGCTTGCGGCGCTGAGCGCGGTCAGCGCGTCGGGGTGCGTTGAACGTGCGGGGGTGATGACGACGAGGCGCCCTTGTGCGAACGCGATCGGCTCATCGACGAGGCCCTCGACTCGGGTCATCTGGTGATCGTCGGCGGACAGGAAGACGTCGAACCTCGCGCCCTCGAGGATCTGGGCGGCGAGGATCTGCGAGCCGGCGAAGGCGCAGTCGATGCGCGTGCCGGGATGCTCGGCTTCGTAGGCATTGGCGATCTCGGTGATCGATTCCGTCAGCGAAGAGGCGGCGAGGATGGTGATGGTGTGCTCATCGGTTGACGAGGCGCCACAACCGCTGATGGCGATCGAGAGGACGGCGTAGAGCACGGCGAGATGGGTGCGGAGAGTCAGCGCTGGCATGGCGCTGGGATGTTATGCGCAATAGCCGGTGCGGGTCATTCAGGGGCAAGTCGATCCAAAGGCGGCGATGAGGATGCCCAGGTCGGCGGTGTCGACGACGTTGTCGCCGTTGAGATCCGCGGCGGGTCCGGGTGTGCCGAACTGGCCGATGAGGATGCCGAGGTCTGCGGTGTCGACTACATTGTCACCGTTGATGTCGGCGGCGATAGAGCACCTGCCAAAGACGATATAACTTTCTCCAGTCGACGAAAACGGGCCTAAGGAATTGACTGACGTGGCGCCGATAATGAAATCATCGATCCCGTCGTCGTTGATATCGCCGGCGCCGGACACAGCGGAGCCGCTGAAGTCATCGGTGGCGATCCCGTTGATCACAACGCCGTTGGTTCCGT